>NZNU01000077.1 GCA_002695035.1 Micavibrio sp.
TAGATTTCAAATGAGTCTGACAAATCAACCTCCCGCTACAGGGGGTATGAAAACGATAACATCATTTTCATTGAGAGGGGTCGACATGTCAGCAAATTTATCATTAACAGCGACACCGATCATTTTGGGGGGCAATGTGAAGGCGTATTTGTTAGACAGTTCATCATAAAGTTCTGATGGCGTTGATGCTGTGCTTTCTATTTGTTCGCCAGATACGCCACTTTGTTCGCGCAGGATTGCAAAATATCGAATCTGTAATGGTTTTTTGTCCGCCATAATTAAATATCTATGTTGGTTTTGTTTCTTTTCTATTTATATTGTTAGAGACCATTATCAAAGACTAACCTTAAAAACAGTCAGGCTTTTTCCATGAAAGATAAGTTTATACCGCTGCATATCGCTTTGATGACAGTTTCGGACACGCGTGATATATCCACTGACCGCTCTGGTGATATCCTACAATCTAGTGCCGAAAAAGACGGGCATATCATTAAAGACCGTAACATTGTTTCGGATGACCATGCAAAAATAACTGACCAACTGCGTAAATGGATTAATGATGACAATATTGATGTTGTGATTTCGACCGGAGGAACAGGTTTGACGGGGCGAGATGTAACGCCTGAGGCATTTCAATCCGTATATGAAAAAGAAATACCGGGCTTTGGTGAATTATTCAGGATGCTCAGCTATGAAAAAATTGGTGCTTCTACAATTCAATCACGGGCAACAGCCGGTGTTGCCAAAGGAACATATTTATTTGCTCTTCCGGGCTCAACATCGGCATGCAAGGATGGTTGGGAATGGATCCTTAGCAGGCAACTGGACGCCCGCACGAAACCATGTAATTTCGTAAGCCTTATTCCACGCCTTAATGAAAAATAGCGCTAAATGGCTACTGGCATATCCTGTATCAGTTTATCAAGCGTAATCGGGTAATCGCGAATGCGCACGCCTGTTGCGTTATAGATGGCGTTTGCGATTGCCGCACTGACACCGCAAATACCAAGCTCGCCTACGCCCTTTGCTTTCATGGGTGAAGATTTATCATCGGCCTCATCCAAAAATATAACGTCCTGATGCGGGATATCTGCGTGAACCGGCACTTCATAACCTGCCAGATCATGGTTGACGAAAAAACCGCGTTTTTTATCAACGGCAAGATGTTCCATCAATGCAGCACCTGCCGCCATCGTCATTCCTCCTATCACCTGGCTTCGTGCAGATTTCGGGTTAAGGATGCGTCCGGCTGCACACATGGCAAGCATGCGTCTTATACGGATTTCGCCGGAATAAGCGTTTACGCCGACTTCCACAAAATGACCACCAAAGGTCTGAAGTGCATATTTCTTGTCTAAATCGCCATATTCCATGGCATCCTCGGCCTCAAGTGGCTTATCTGACACGGCCTGTATAAGAGGGGCTGATTTATCATCAGCTTTGATCTGGCCACCAGAAAATTCGGCCGTGCCCTTATCATATCCAAGTTTATCCGCAATTTTTTCTCGTAATTTTACGCAAGCCGCATATACGCCTGCTGTTGAACTGTTGGCGCCCCATTGACCACCTGAGCCTGAAGAAACCGGAAAGCTTGAATCACCAAGTTTGACTTTAATCATGTTGAGGGGAAGTCCCATCATTTCGGCTGCTGTCTGCGCGATGATTGTATAAGACCCGGTTCCAATATCTGTCATGTCTGTTTCAACAGTAACCGAACCATCGGTTTCCAGTCTCACGCGTGCGGCTGATTTCTGAACAGGTGCTCCGCGAATAGCAGCAGCAACGCCCATACCGACAAGCCAATCTCCATCGCGCATTTGCGCGGGCTCAGCATTGCGTTTATTCCACCCGAATTTCTCAGCACCGTCGCGCAGGCATTTTACAAGTTGTCTTTGTGAAAAAGGGCGTTCAGGGTTTTCAGGATCAACCTGAGTATCATTTACTACGCGGAATTCAACAGGATCCATGTTCAATTTTTCAGCCATTTCATCAATGGCAATTTCTAATGCCATGAGGCCGGGAGCCTCACCCGGTGCACGCATGGCGTTTCCTTCCGGCAAATGCAGCTCGGCAAGACGCATCGATGTCATGCGGTTTTCACCGGCATAAAGGAGTCTTGTCTGGTTGACCGCGGTTTCAGGCCCACCGCCTTCCAGATCACCTGACCAGCTTTCGTGACCGATTGCCGTAATTTTGCCGCTTTCATCCGCGCCAATTCTGATCCGCTGAATTGTCGCAGGGCGGTGTGTTGTATTGTTCATGATAAGAGGGCGCTGCAAGGCAATTTTAACAGGTCTGCCTGCGGCCTTTGCACCCAGTGCCGCCATGATTGCATCGGCGCGTACAAAAAGCTTTCCTCCAAAGCCGCCGCCAATATAGGGAGACATGAGGCGAACATTATCCTTGGAGATTTTTAAAGTCTTGGCAACGTCGCCGCGGCCCCATTCTACCATCTGGTTGGAAGTCCACAGAGATAGCTTGTCACCATCCCACGCTGCGATTGAAGCATGAGGCTCCATCATAGAGTGTGACTGATCGGGTGTCGTGTAGGTTTCGTCCAGTGTCACAGGCGCAGATGCAAAGGCTTCATCAAAATTTCCACGAGACGTATCGGCAGGTTGACCGTTTGTCTTGCCTGGGCTTACGGCGCTGTCTTTGACCTTTGACAGATCATAATTTCCTTGGTCTTTGATATATTTTACGTCTACCAATTCTGCGGCTGATCTGGCCTGCTCGAAGGTATCGGCAACGACAACAGCCACAGCCTGATGATAGTGCTGAATGTCAGGACCAGCCAGAAGCTTTGCCGTATTAAAATCACCCTTATCCAGTTCCCCTGCGTTTTGATAAGTTACTACCGCGCGCACGCCGGGTGCTGTTTTGGCAGCAAGTGTATCAATTCCACCGATGCGCCCTCTCGGGATAGCCGAGCCTATAATATAGCCATAGGCGACATTGCCGGGGATATCTTTATGTTCGTAGGCATATGGGGCCGTCCCTGTAGTTTTCAAAGGGCCATCAATGCGATCAGTTGATTTTCCGATCACTTTTTGCTGATCAATGGGGTTTTCGGTTGCTGGTGTATCAAACTTCATAAGGGTCAGCCTCTTGCTTCCTTAATGACACCATCAAGAACACGCTCGGCTAATGTCACTTTAAATTTATTATCTTCAGTCGTTTTGGGATTTTCCAAAAGTTTTGCTATAACCGCTTTTGCCCCATTAGGAAGCTGGTTATCTGCGGCCTTAACACGCCATGGCTGTGAGGCCACCCCGCCCATGGCAACGCGACCCGTACCGTCTTCAAAGATGATGGCGGCCACGGAAATAAGTGCGAATGCGTAAGAAGCACGGTCACGTACCTTGCGGTATATATGTGTCCCACCTACAGGCTTGGGGAGAATTACAGCCGTAATTAATTCGTCCTTTTTCAAAACAGTTTCCACATTAGGTTTACTACCCGGCAAAACATAGAATTTTTCAAGAGGTATAGAGCGCGTGTTACCTTCCGAGTCGGTTGTTTCAATAACCGCATCAAGCACGCGCATGGCAACAGCCATATCGCTTGGATGTGTGGCAATACAATCATTGCTGACCCCGACAATGCCCAGTGAGCGGGAGTAGCCATCAATAGCCGAACAGCCTGTACCGGGTTTGCGCTTATTACAGGGTTGGTTTGTATCGTAAAAATAGGGGCAGCGTGTACGCTGCAGAAAATTGCCGCCTGTTGAAGCCTTGTTGCGCAACTGTCCCGAAGCACCTGCAAGAAGTGCACGTGACAAAACCGCATACTCTTTTCTTATACGCTCATTCGCGGCCAGATCTGTATTGGTGACAAGCCCGCCAATGCGCAGGCCGCCTTCCTCGGTGTCTTCAATTTTATTTAAAGGGAGCTTGCTGATATCAACCAGATGTGCTGGTTGCTCAATTTGTAATTTCATCAGATCCAGCAAGTTTGTCGAACCTGCAATAAATTTTGCACCTGGCGTTTTTATACCGCGAACAGCATCCTGAGTTGTTTCTGCACGTTGATAGGTAAAGGGTTTCATATATTAGCCTCCTGCGACTTCGCTGATGGCTTCGGCCATGTTTGAATAAGCACCGCAACGGCAGATATTGCCACTCATACGCTCGCGAATTTCCATATTTGTGACTTTTTGTTCGGCGGTAAGGTCTTCTGTGACATGGCTTGGAATGCCTTGTTTGATTTCGTCAAGTGTCGCAACAGCAGAACATATCTGACCTGGTGTGCAGTATCCGCATTGATAGCCATCGTGTTTTACAAAGGCTGCCTGCATTGGATGCATATTATCGGGATTTCCAAGTCCTTCAATTGTAGTCACCTCATCCCCATCATGTTGGAGAGCAAGTGAAAGACAAGAATTAATGCGCCGTCCGTTGACGATAACTGTACAGGCACCACATTGCCCATGATCGCACCCTTTTTTCGTGCCGGTCAAATCCATATGCTCACGAAGTGCATCAAGCAAGGTTGTTCGCGTATCAAGCGTCAGCTCTTGTGGCTTGCCATTAACAGTCATCTTGACCGTATTAGTATTGGTTTTGTGTGTGTCCGGAGTGGAGGTTGTGGCCTTGGCAAATTTTGATATTGCAATAAAAGCGGAAGAGGCCGCAGTTGCAAACAGGAAATTTCTCCGGGACATCATTAGGAAGTTTGAAAGTTTCATAAGCAATCTTGCTCTTAAGGGGTTATTTAAAATCTATACTCATTTATATAAGCGTTCAAAACACAAATTTGAGATTTAATTTAATGCAATAAAGATGAATGTCCATTAAATGACGGGATTTTAATAAAGATATATAATCTAGCAAGTCAGAACCGGGAGCTTGGTTAATAAAAAAATGAGCCCCCGAACAGGAGCCCATTTTTCGATTAAAGGATATAAGATTTTATCTTTTATCGTCCCATTTATCTTTTTTATACTCCATGAACTCTTCTTGAGAAATGGTGCCGTTTCCATCGGAATCGACTTTTTCAAATTTCTTTTCCATTTTCTCTTCTTTTTCACTTTCCATGTATGCTTTGGCTTCACTTTTACTGATACTGTCATCGTTATCAGAATCCATCTCATTGAACTTTTCGCTATATTTGTTCATGAATTCTTCTTGTNAAATCATGCCGTTACCATCAGTGTCTTTCATGGCAAACTTCTCATCAAAACTTTTTTCGTGATNATTTGCTTGCGCTGGTATTGCACCTAGCATCAAAACGGCTGCGGCTGTTGTCATTAGAATCTTGGTTTTCATTATTTTTTCCTTAGCTTATTTATTAATTTAAAACTGCTATGGTTAAACAACGGAAATAAAAGACATTTGTTCCATATTTTTTAATAAAGTGAATGGGTTTTTGTTTCTAACAACCTTATGTCCCTTTTCTTTGTCGACGTTCCTCTCTTCCTGGACATTTAATAATAGAGTGGAGAATAGTTCTATAATTTGTCTGACGACGATATCCCAAAAACTACTTTTTGTTATTTAGAACAGCTCCGCCGCCGACGGCCTTATAAAGCGTGATTTTAGAATTTATTTCACCTGCTTTTTGCAGAATAAGGTTTTGTTGGGCGGTGTATAATTCACGTTTTGAATCCAGAACTGCAAGGTAGTTTTCAATACCTGCATCATAGCGCATTGTGCTCAGCTCGGTCCGCCTTGTCGCGGCAGCAACAAGATCACTTTGTGCCCTGACACGTTCATCAAAGGTGCTGACGGCACTTAAAGCATCGGATACTTCGCGGAAAGCAACTTCTATGGTGTTCTCATAGTTTACTACAGCGATATCTTTTCTGATTTCGGCAAGATCAAGGTTATTTTTCAGACGGCCTCCTGTAAATATAGGAAGAGATATTTGTGGCGAAAAAGTCCATACCTGAGAGGCGTTATCAAAGAGATTATCAAACTCGCTGGAAGTGTAGCCGCCTGTTGTCGTTAGGGAAACGCGCGGGAAAAATGCAGCCCTGGCCGCACCGATATCTGCGTTAGCACTGTAAAGTTGATATTCGGCTTCTATAATATCTGGTCTTTTCACCAAAAGGTCTGAAGGCATCCCGACAGGGAATTGTAGACCAAGTGTGTTCAAATACTCCTCTTCATAAGAGTCCAGATCAGGCATTTCCTCTGGCGTGCCAATAAGAAGCCGGAGTGCATTTTTGTCCTGCGCAATAGCATTAAGATATTCGTATAAATCGACGCGCGCTTGCAACAGTAGTGTTTCGGCCTGCGCTAGTTCAAGGTCTGTGGAGATACCTTCCTCCGCGCGCTTGGCAATGAGGTCATAGGATTGTTTCCGTGTCTCTAATGTATCTTCTGCGAGTTTCAAAAGGGATTGGTTTGCACGCAGTGAAGTGTAAGCTGCTGCTATATCGGAGATCAGAGAAATCCTGACCGTCTCAAGAGCAGAAATAGTGGAAAGAAAGTCGTTAAGTGCGGCTGTGTTTAGACTTCTCACGCGGCCGAAAAAGTCCAGTTCGTAAGCCGTAAAACCTAAATTAACACTATAGTTATCGAATATAAAACTTTGGCCGCCTGCGCCGCCTGCCCCTTGAGGCCCCTGAATTCTTCCGCTGCTGTTAGCGTTTATTTTCTGGCGGGTATATGCCCCGTCAAGAGATACATCAGGTATCAAGTCACTTTTTTGTATTCCATATAGTGCGCGGGCTTCTTCAATGCTAAATGCTGCTGTTTTGAGACTATTGTTATTATCAAGCCCCAAAGAGATGAGGTTTTTCAGTGTCTCATCCTGATAAAAGTTAAACCAGGCTATGTCCTGCAAGGTTTCCTCAGTTTCGCCGCTTAGCGCGGGATCGTAGGAGGGCCCATCCGGATAATTGGACGGAAAGGAAAGTCCGAAATTTCCCATAGAAGGAATGAATGAGCAGCCAGATAAAAGCAAACAGGTTGTGCCGATCACAAGTCCTTTACGCATTTTCACCTCCCTTTTCTTGGTGTGTTTCTCCACGATCTTCCCGGCCTTGAACAACCTCATCATGTTTAAACATACGGTAAACCCAGATAAAGAAGAAAGGGGCAAAGAAAACCACGAAGAGTGTTGTAGCGGTGATCCCGCCAAGTACACCCACACTTATTGCGTTTTGGGCACCTGATCCCGGTCCTGAAGCAAGAGCCAGAGGCATTACCCCGAGAATAAATGTCAAAGATGTCATTAATATGGGACGCAGACGTTGCTTTGCCGCAACATAGGCTGCGTCATAGGCACTCATTCCCTCTTGGAAATTGGTTTTGGCAAATTCTACAATAAGAATTGCATTCTTGGCAGCCAGACCAATAGTCATCAAGAGACCCACCTGGAAATAGACATCGTTGGCAAGCCCTCCGTCAACCCAAAGCCTTGAGCCCCAAGTGGCCAGTACCGCACCGAAAATTCCGAAAGGGACAACAAGCATGATAGAAATTGGTATGGCCCAGCTTTCGTAAAGAGCTGCCAAAATCAAAAATACGGCGAGTGCAGAAACGATATAAAGTAGTCCTGTCAAATTGCCGGACTGGGTTTCTTCATAGGATAGTCCCGTCCATTCGATACCGATGCCATCAGGCAGGTCATCGGCGATCCTCATAACTTCTTGTAGGGCTTCCCCGGTGCTTATACCTTCTGCATTAGCACCTTGAATTTCGCGTGATGAGCTACCGTTAAAACGTGTCAACTTTGGAGAACCATATGTCCATTTACCTGACGCAAGTTCTATGAGTTGAACCATGTCACCGTTATTATTACGGACATACCAATCATCAATATCATTAGGTAACATGCGGTAAGGGGCATCGGCTT
>NZNU01000057.1 GCA_002695035.1 Micavibrio sp.
TTACGAAAAGAAATTCAACCCCTTCTTGAAAGCAAAAACGCCCGAAGAATTTTCCCGGGCGCGTAATGCTAAAGATAATTTTTAAAAAATCTTAGTTATCATCTCCACCTGATTTTTTGCGTGGGGCGCGACGACGGCCGGAAGATTTTCCACCCTTATTGTTTTTCTTGTCATCACCATTGTCATTATTGTCACCACTGATAAAAGAAGGAAGTTCATTATTTCCATCATCATTGTTACCACTACGGCGTTTAGAAGAGCGGTGAGGAGGTATCGGAAGAGGCTTTTGCTTTGTTTCTTTGCGCTCACTTACCGCAATTTCTATCTCAAGTCTTGCAGTTACTTTTCTAAGCTCATGAACGGCTTCCTGCAAAGACTCTCTCAAAGCCTGGTCTTTGCGAGAATCAGCCCATGCCTCATATGTTTTAAGGCAATTTTCTGATGTGTCTTTTAACCTTTGTTTTATGTCATCGCTCATATGCGCCGTTTTCTCCTTTTAAGAATTCCAGAAAGAGTAATATATGGCCTCTAACAAGAAGCGTCAAATAATAGCTTTAAAAATCTTTAGCCGTTACCAAAGATTGTATTGAGTTGCTGGGATACCCTTACAAATGTTGTTCTTTTGGAAAGCTCTTTCAATTTCGGGGCACCAACATAAGTACAAACCGATCTCAACCCGCCCAGGATATCCTGTAATGTACCGGCGACATCACCTCGGTATGGCACATAAACGAGCTTGCCTTCGCTGGCCCTGTATTCGGCCACACCGCCCGCATGTTTCTCCATGGCCTGTGACGAGGACATTCCGTAAAATGTTACGAATTTCTCGCCTCCTTTTTCAACCAGCTCCATTTCGCTTTGGTCATGGCCTGACAGCATACCACCGAGCATGACGAAATCGGCTCCGGCACCAAAAGCTTTTGCAAGGTCACCCGGGACCGTACATCCTCCATCCGAGCATACCAGCCCTTTTAATCCATGCGCTGCATCAGCACATTCGATAACAGCTGAAAGCTGAGGATAGCCGACACCCGTCATCTTACGCGTTGTACAGACGCTTCCGGGGCCAATGCCAACCTTTACAATATCGGCACCCCCCAGAATAAGCTCTTCCACCATTTCACCGGTGACCACGTTTCCTGCCATAATTGTGAAATCAGGAAATTCATCACGTGTTTTTTTAACGAAATCAACAAAAGCCTGACTGTAGCCGTTGGCCACATCAATGCAGAGCCTTTTTTCATAGGAGATATTCTTATCATCCAGTTCTTTCAGGACTTTTTTCAGTTTTTCCATATCATTGGAAGAGGTTCCTAAAGAATACCAAGCCTGCTGACTTTCATCCCTTTGATAAAAGGATACAACATCGTCGACTGGGTAATGTTTCGTCAAAGCCACGCTAAGGCCGTTATTATCCTCATGGAAAGCCTTTGCCATTTTCATGGTGCCTACACCATCCATATTTGCCGCAATCACGGGAACGCCCTGAAATATATGACCACTATGCAGGAATTTGTATTCACGGTTTAAATCGACTTCCTTACGCGATACAAGTGTAGATCTTTTAGGGCGTATTAGGACATCTTTAAAGTCGAGCTTTACATCTTCTTCAATTCTCATCTTGGAAAACCTGTTTAATTTTATGATTTGAAAAACGAGGACGCGGCATCTTTATGGGCTTTCTTTTTCTTAATTTCTGCCCTGACCCGATCAATTTCCTCTTCCATTTTAACAATATAATCTTCCAGTTCATCAATAGACATGACCTCAAGATCTCTCACTTTGGTCTTCGTATTGTTTTTAGGTAGATCATCATCGTCAAACATGGAGCTACATTAGCCGTTGCTATTTAAAAAGGCAATCCGGTTATTGTCTACAAGCTCATATTTGGCCGGAAAAAAAATCTGGATTTTAAACAAGAAGGCGAGTATAAAGAAACAATTCCCGACAGCATCCACGTATCTGTCATGTAAAACCAGAAAGAGGTTTTGCAATTGGGAAAAGATATGCTTTTAAGCTTTACAGGAACATTACAAAGGAGATTGTTCGCCATGTCTAAAGGAATTGACCTTTCCAAACCGATTATGCCACGCGCGACCGCCGTTTGGTTAATTGACAACACGACCCTGACTTTTGGCCAGATTGGCGATTTTGTCGAATTGCACAAAATAGAAGTTCAGGCTTTGGCCGATGGTGATGTTGGCAGAGGGATTGTTGGACGCAGCCCTATAGAAGAGGGACTTTTAACTGATGAAGAAATCAAGCGCTGCGAAAAAGATGATGCGGCATCACTTAAGCCTTTAAAAAGCAAGCTTCCGCCACCGAAACTTCGTGCAAAGGGCCCCCGCTACACACCAGTATCAAAGCGCGGTGATAAACCTGATGCGATTGCTTATATTATTAAGCACCGGCCCGAGATTTCAGATGCGCAAATTTGTAAGCTAGTTGGTACAACAAAGCCGACTATCAAGAACATTCGCGACCGTTCACACGCAAATATAGCCAATATTAAGCCTCGCAATCCAGTTGACCTGGGACTTTGCACATATAAGGAATTGGACGCAGCTTCTGCCAAAGGTCATAAAGCGGCCGGACGGGACCCCGAAGAAGAAGCAAGAAAACGCGAAAATGCACGTCTTCAGAAGAATGAAGATACAGCTAAAGAAAACGAAGAGGATGACAGCTCATCAAGCAGCTTTGATTTCAGTAACTTCTTAAAAGCGTAGCAAAAGCAATGAATATAAAAAGCCCCGGAAGCTTCTGCGCCCGGGGCTTTTTTACATCTAACAAAAAATTACTGTAGTCGTTCTCTTTCAATCAGGTCTTTTAATTCAAGTTTATTCCGTTTGAGCCTTTTTAAAACAAAATCACTGGGCAGCGGCCTTTTTTCTTCATCCCTGATACGCTCCTCAAGAGCAGCGTGCCGATTCTCAAGAGCCTTTAAGTGATTGTGGTGGGATGGTTCCAGACCTATTGCAGACATAGTTTGCTCCTTTTTTGTTTTTTTGCTTACAGTGACTCAGATAACCTGCTTGTATATACCGTCAAATAAGCATGATTTAATGTATCCTGAACTGTTAATCAGAACAGATACTTGCCCCCCTAAAAAAATTTAGGGGAGAGGTTAAACCGGATTTTCAGGTATTTTTGAAAAACAAATCATCCTTAACAGGATAAAACTGATTCCATAAAGAAAGTCTTAATAACAGGTTGGATGCAACATATTTTACTCAACGTCAAATTTCACACCCTGCGCTAAGGGCAGTTCCTTGGAGTAATTTATTGTCTGGGTTTGCCGGCGCATGTAAAATTTCCACGCGTCTGATCCGCTCTCGCGACCTCCACCCGTTTCTTTTTCTCCACCAAAGGCTCCACCAATTTCGGCACCACTCGGGCCAATATTAACATTTGCAATACCACAATCACTTCCAACTGATGATAAAAACAGCTCAGCTTCACGGATATCTGTAGTAAATATGCACGAGGATAACCCCTGAGGAACAGCATTATTCATTTCAATGGCCTCATCCAGTTCGGAGTAAGTCATAACATAAAGTATGGGGGCAAATGTTTCATGGCACACTATTTCATCTTGCTTGGGCATTTTGATAATAGCCGGTTTCATGTAATGGCCGCCATCTGGTGTGCCGTCTTTCGCACGCTCCCCACCACAGATAAGCTCACCACCCTGTGACTTTGCCGTCTCTATGGAATGTTGCATGGCTTTGCATGCTTCATCATCTATAAGTGGCCCGACAAGAGTATCCTTATCAAGAGGATCTCCTATCCGAAGTGACCCGTATGATTTAGAGAGTTTTTCCACCAGATCATCGGCTATGTCTTTATGAACAATAAGACGACGAAGGGAAGTGCATCTTTGCCCCGCAGTTCCTACAGCCGAGAAAAGAATAGCGCGCATTGCCATATCCAAATCAGCGGCAGGTGTAACAATCATCGCATTATTACCACCCAGCTCTAACAAAGAGCGCCCTAAACGCTTGGCCACATCCTGCGCCACCGCGCGGCCCATCGGGACACTTCCAGTTGCGCTTACCAGCGGAACACGTTCATCATTAACAAGCGCTTCTCCTACATCTTTTGCGCCGATAAGAACAGATAGTAAGCCTTCAGGAGCATCATGTCCCGCATCACGGAAACGCTTTAATGCACGTTCAAAAACAACTTGGCAGGCCAAAGCAGTGAAGGGTGTTTTTTCGGATGGTTTCCAGATAACAGGATCCCCGCATACAAAGGCAATAGCAGCATTCCAGCTCCACACAGCCACAGGAAAATTGAAAGCAGAAATAACAGCAACAGTACCGGCAGGATGCCAGACTTCACGCATATGGTGCCCGGGGCGTTCAGATGCAATTGTTAAACCGTAAAGTTGGCGGGACAAGCCGACTGCGAAATCACATATATCGATCATTTCCTGGACTTCGCCCAGACCTTCGGAGGCTATCTTACCGCATTCGGCAGTTACCAAAGCCCCCAGATCATCCTTTGCTTTCCTTAATTCCTCGCCAAGCAGCCTAACCAGTTCACCGCGAATGGGCGGAGGTGTTTTTTTCCAAATATCGAATGCCGCTTCCGCCTTTTTGACTGATCCGTCTACATCCTTGGCAGTATTCATTTCCAGCTTTCCTATAAGGCTGCCGTCTATAGGTGAAAAGACCTCTAGCCCTCCTTTATCACCTGTAAGGTCAAATTTTTTCAGCAGGTCCGATATCTTGGTCATTATTTTCTCCTTTTTCCTTTTTGTACCTTAGGGGTTTCAAGCGGGATTTTGTTAGCTGCCCCTTCTCTTCCAATATGGGATATGCAACAGATGTCACAAGAGAATTGATACGTCTTAAATCCCGTATCATGTCCATATGCATGGAACTTGTATCCTGTGTTTCAGCCACGCCTTTTTGCAAGCGATCCAGATGCGCGCGAGATGTTTTCATTTCCGCCTGTTTGATATAATCTTTTTCTTCAACCAGCTGACGGGCGAGTTTTATATCCTTTGAGATGAAAACTGTCTGGGCTAACTGTATGCTTTTCAATACCCTATCATAAAGGTCCCTGATTTCTGCGAAACCTTCTTTGGAAAAGAATTTCTGCTTTTCGATTTTTTTGGTAACAACAGGCAACAAGTTACGGTCGATAATATCGCCAATATGTTCAAGATTTATAGCAAAAGTCAGAATTTCAAAGTGACGCTTAGCCTCTTTTTCATTTAGGGAGTTTGCCTCCATACGAGCCATGTAAGACTTTAGCTTCAGAAACAGATCATCGATATCGTCATCCATGTCCTGTATCTCACTAAGCAGACTATGATCATTATTCTCAAACGCCCGGCGGCATAGCTGAAGCATCTCGACGCTCATATCCGCCAAACGCAATGCCTCCCTCGACGCACTGACCAATGCGATTGAAGGCGTCATCAATTCCGTTTCATTTATATAAACAGGAGCTCCCCTTGAAGGCGGAAGGTTGCTATCGGGAATAATTGATTTTGCGGCCTTCTCAACTCGGGATACAAAGGGTAAGAAAACGACAGCCAAACACAAATTGAAAATCGTGTGGAAATGAACAATCGCCCAGTGGGTATCAGTCAGGATACTACTCATGTAGTCATGGAAATAGGTAATGAGAGGTATGGCAAGAACTACACCACCGACACGCATGACCAAATTACCAACAGGTATCCGCATGGCTTTCTCGGATTCGGCCTTGGCAGCCAATATTGTCGGGAAGACGTTACCAATATTGGCTCCGAGCACCATAATCAATGCCATTTCCAGCGGAATAACGCCAGTATCGGCAAGCGAGACAAGCAAAAGTATAAAGGCCAGTGAGGAGTGAAATAACCAGGTCAGCAACGCTGCCAATATCAAAGTCAAAAAAACATCATTCTCCAAAGGACCTAAAAGCAAAGGAAGTGTTTCCGAGGTTTTTAACGGTAATGACGCCTGCTTGATAAGTGCTAGTGCCAGAAGCATCAAACCTAGACCTATAAAAACACGGCCCGCCTGTTTTTTCCTGTCAGTATTTGTTTTTGCCGAGTGGAGAAAATACCCAATGATGATCAGTATTGGTGATAACCACGTCAGATCAATTGTAAGTACTTGCGCAACAAGTGTGGTTCCAACATCAGCACCCAGGATAACAGCAAGCCCGGCAGCAACGGTAATAAGGCCACGACCAACAAAGCTTGCAATGATCATTGTGGTCGCAGTCGAGCTCTGTAAGACCATCGTGGTGATGATCCCGGCTATAAAGGCTTTGAACCTGTTTCCGGTAGCCCTTGAGAGTGTGCGTTGCAGGCTTGCCCCAAAGGCACGCGTCACCCCTACCCTGACCAAACGCAGGCCAAAGAGGAGAAGGCAAACCCCGCCGATAATATTGATTAAAACTAGTGTAGGACTCATAAGCCGATAACTATAACGCAGATTGGCTTACGTGCTAAGGGGTATAATATGTGCATATGCACAAAAAAATAATACCTTTAAGGATTGCGGAAAAACGAACTTAAAAACCAGCACCGGGTTTGGAAAGATATTCTTCTTCCTCAGGGGTGGACTCCCGGTCTAAAATAGAGTTCCTGTGGGGGAAGCGCCCATATTCCTCAATCAGCTTGTAATGCCTTAACGCATATTCGTGTGACAAAGGATCATCCTGCTTCATTTTCTCGAAAAGTTCGAGACTTCTCTTTTGGTCTGTCATAGACTCGCTATGCATGAAGGGCAAATATATAAATCGCCGCTTTACAGGTTGCAGAACCTGATCAAAACCTTTGCTTATTGCATATTTGGCGATTAACAAAGCCTGCCCGTCGCTGGCGAAAGATTGAGGCTGGCCTCTAAACATGTTTCTGGGAAACTGGTCCAGCAAGAGACATAAGGTCAGACAGCCGTCAGCGTCTTTCTTCCAGTCATCAAGATGGCCTTTACGAGCCATTTCATAGACCTCCAGAAATCTTTCCCTGACAAGATTGTCGAACTCTTCGTTTTTTTGAAACCATTGCTGGGGTTGGGTTTCTTTAAACCAGAAGTCCAAAATATCTTCCTGTATATTTTTCATGAAGTGCCGCTTTCTATCCTTGCTTGCGCATCATTTCTTTGTAGCGTTTTTCCATTCGACCAGCCAGGAAGAACAAAAAAGCCGCAGGTAAGAAGGGTATTAGAAATAATGACAGAATTAAAGGGTTTTCCAAGGGGAACGTGGATCTGCCGGAATAGTTTTGAATATAAATATACAAGAAAAGGCAAAGCCCCATAGCCAGAAATATATAAGATATAAATCTGTAGAGCTTTGCCTTCACAAAGTAATGATAAGCCGTCTTTTCAGTAATTTTGGACCTCTTATTCTTTTAATGAATATTCTTCCAAACTCGTTTTTTAACTGCAAACATAACAGCGGCAAAAGCAATTAAAAATAATACAACTTTGATGCCCATGCGCTTCCGCTGCTCTAGCTCAGGCTCTGCCGCATATGTAAGGAAATTAGAAACATCCTTGGCATATTGTTCAACTGTTTCGGCAGCCCCATCTTCGTATGCGACCATACCATCTGATAACGGGGGCGGCATGGATATAACGTGGCCCGGCATATACTCATTGTAATATTGACCTGGTAACAAATCTATATCAGCTGGTGCTTCTTCATAACCGACCATAAGTCCATAGATATAATCAGCACCACCGGCGCGCGCCTTTGTAATCAATGATAGATCAGGCGGAAGAGCCCCGTTATTTGCATATTTGGCTGCATTCTCATTCGGGTAAGGCTCAGGAAATCTGTCGCTTGGACGGCCTGCGCGCTCAAACATCTCGCCTTCATCATTTGGCCCGTCGGTGATAGTGTACTCAGCAGCAATGGCCTTGATCTGTGCTTCATTGTATCCAAGAGCTTCAAGATTACGGAAGTAAACCCTTTTCAGTCCGTGGCACGCAGAGCATACATTCCTGTAGACTTTTAGGCCACGTTGTAGAGAGCCTTTATTATAGTGCCCGGTAACCCCCTCAAAAGACCAGTCGACATTTGGTAGCTCAGGTGTTGAGTGACCGCCTTCCGCAGCAAATGTGGGGCCCGAGGCAAGTAGTGTAATCGCAGTTAAAATCAGAAAATATTTCATATTTCTTCTATGCCTTTTTTTAAGAGCTTACAGATGATTTGTGGTTTCCGGTAACGGCCTGATGAATGCTGTCAGGTAAATCCGCGACAGGCTCAATCTTGCTGAGCAGAGGTATCACCACGATAAAGAAAGCCATGTAGTAAAGCATTGCCACTTGTGACAATGGTACCCAGAATCCTTCAGCAGGTTTGGCTCCGCAAAGCATCAGTACAAAGAAGTCAGCAACTAGTAAAAGGACTGCTATCTTGAACCAAGGGCGGAAAACCGCGCTACGCACTGGATGGGAGTCAAGAAACGGTAACACGAAAAGAATAGCAACCGCGCCGAACATGGCTAAAACACCACAAAGCTTTGCACTGACAAAAGCAGCGCTGGCAGGTAAGGCCAAAGCCATATCCCCCGAAGCCAATTCATATTGAGAAAAATAGCCAAGAAGACAGAAGAGACCGGCCACGGCAAATGCAATACTTACCATTTTGAAATTGATCTCATTCTTGTCTTTCGCGGCAAATATAGGCCACATGGCAAATGCCGCACACAGCAATCCCAGCGCGATGTATATATTCACCCCAAATGTAAAGGCTCGCAAAATCGCATAGAACGGTAGGAAATACCATTCCGGCACAATATGTGCAGGCGTAACTAATGGATTTGCAGGTATATAATTATCTGGGTGACCTAGCGTATTAGGCAAGAAGAATACGAAAATTGCATAAATTGCTAGGAAGACTATAAGGCCGAATGTGTCCTTGATCGTGTAATACGGATTGAATGGTACTGTATCTTGAGGCCCTTTGACATCAATACCCAGAGGATTATTCGATCCGGTAACGTGAAGCGCCCAAACGTGAAGCACAACAACACCAACGATTACAAAAGGTAACAGGTAATGTAGTGCAAAAAAGCGGTTCAACGTTGGATTTGCAATAGAAAAACCTCCTCTTAGCCATTCAACAATCCCTTCACCAACCAAAGGTATGGCCGAGAAAAAATTGGTAATAACCTGGGCACCCCAGAAGCTCATCTGCCCCCAAGGGAGAACATATCCCATAAAGGCCGTCCCCATCATAAGAAGGAATATAAGGACACCAAACATCCAAAGTAGTTCGCGAGGGCGCTTATATGATCCGTAATACATACCTCTGAAGATATGAATATAGACGGCGACAAAGAAAAAGGATGCTCCATTTGCGTGAACATAGCGTATAAGCCAGCCATAATTCACATCTCTCATGATGCGTTCAACACTATCAAAAGCATGCGCATTGTGCGCGGCATAATGCATAGCCAGAGTAATCCCTGTGACAATCATAATTGTCAGCATGACCATGGCAATTGCGCCAAAATTCCAGAAATAGTTAAAGTTCTTCGGAGTTGGGAAAACTCCGTATTCTGCCTTTACCATGGTAAAGATAGGAAGTCTTTCATCAACCCATTTTACTACCGGGTTTTTAAAATCTGCGCGATGTCCACCAGCCATAATTAATCCTTCTTCTAGATCCTCTAGCCTATTCTTACTGTTGTATCAGTTGTAAATTCATATTCTGGAACAACCAGATTCTTGGGTGCAGGTCCCTTTCTAATGCGGCCTGATGTATCGTAGTGAGAACCATGGCACGGGCAGAACCAGCCGCCATATTCCCCCTTAACATCACTCGGCTTTTGTCCTAAAGGCACACAGCCCAAATGTGTACAAATACCGACCATCACAAGCCATTGTTCCTTTTTAACGCGCTCTTCATCTGTTTGCGGGTCGCGAAGTTCAGCAACATCAACTTTGCGCGCTTCCATAATTTCTTCTGTTGTTCTGTGCCTGATGAAGACCGGCGCACCACGCCACATGACAGTGATGGCTTGCCCCGCCTCGACCGGTGTTAAATCAACTTCTGTTGAGGCCAGGGCCAATGTATCTTTAGCAGGGTTCATCTGGTCAACAAGTGGCCAGGCTACGCTACCAATTGCCACAGCCCCCATTGAGGCCGCAGTCAGGTAAAGAAAATCACGTCGGGATGACTTTTCTTCGTTTTCCGGTTTTTCTGATGTTGTCATATCTTTACAGGCTTATTTAATTGTTTGGTTGAATTTATAAAGCACTCTGGTTTATTTATGCCATGAAGGCGGTTAGCATTATTTTATATTTTCATCAAGAAAACAATGCGCTTTTACGAGAAATTATCTGGATTATCTAATATATGAAACCCTCAATAGCTTTTTATCAGCCCGATATCCCCCAAAATGTAGGCGCTGCAATGCGTCTTGCCGCCTGTATGGACGTTGACATGCATGTCATAGAACCCTGTGGATTTATCTGGAAAGACGATCATTTCAAACGCAGCGGCATGGATTACCGCTCCCAGGTTAATCTTTTCCGCCATCAGGATTGGGAAAGTTTTCTACAGCATACAGGAGATGTACGGCTGGTGTTGCTGACCACAAAGTCCAGCATCCCCCATACTGATTTTAATTTTCAAGAAAACGATATTCTACTTTTTGGACGCGAAAGTGCCGGTGTTCCTGAAACTATCCACCAAACTGTGAGCGCACGCATAAAAATACCTATGAAAGAAGGCGCCAGATCACTAAATGTGATTAATACGGCCAGTTTGATTCTGGGCGAAGCCTTACGCCAAACCAACAGCTTTCCTGAAATGAGAGAGGGATAATAAAGATGCACGCCCCAGACAAGAATAAAAATATGGCCTCAAACTGGTTTAGGGAGCTAAGGGATAGAATTGTCTCAACCTTTGAAGATCTTGAGGAGGGCAAGCATCGCTTTGACATCACACCTTGGGACCGCGAAAATAAGGACGAACCCAATGACACGGGAAGCATTCTCAAAGGTGGTGGTGAAATGGGCATTATGAGAGGCGAAGTTTTTGAAAAAATCGGCGTCAATATCTCTACAGTGCACGGCACATTTAGCGAGGAATTCAGGGATAAAATCCCGGGCGGAGCTGAGAGTAAAGGCAAATTCTGGGCCAGCGGCGTCTCGCTTGTTGCTCACATGAAAAACCCTCTCGTACCGGCAGTCCATATGAATACACGTATGATCTCTACATCCAAAACGTGGTTTGGTGGCGGCGCTGACCTGACACCAACCATTGAATTTGAGGAAGATACAAAAAGTTTTCACAATCATCTAAAACATGCCTGTGACACACATGATGATAAATATTATTCCGAGTTTAAGGAATGGTGTGACCGTTACTTCTTCCTGCCCCACAGAAATGAACCACGCGGTATAGGCGGAATTTTTTATGATTATCTGGATAAAGACTGGGACAAGAACTTCGCATTTACCAAAGATGTAGGTATGGCTTTTCTCAATAGTTTTACTGAGATTGTAAAACGACGAAAAAATATGGACTGGACTAAGGAAGATAAGGAAAAACAGCTTGTTAAAAGAGGCCGTTACGTAGAATTTAACCTTCTATACGATAGAGGCACGCAATTCGGTTTAAAGACTGGCGGAAATACGGACGCTATACTGATGTCTATGCCACCTGAGGTTAAATGGCCATAAGCTAATTCAGTTGCTTTTCTGCTTTTTCCAAACACTCCTGACGGGTGGGAGAAAAATTATTTTCTATCCACCATTTTTCAACATCAGTCAGAACCCGCCCGATTTGGGGGCCCTGCTCAAGGCCCAAATTCAACAGATCGGCACCAGTAAGGGGAAAAGAAGGAATGCTCCAGTTTTGTAAAGCATCTATTTCATATGTTTTCTCACTACGTGCAGATTCTATGGCAAGTGCTGCCATCAGCAAATCTTTTCCGTATTTGTAAGCTAACTTTTTATACAGTTTTTTATCTTGAGCCGACAAATCAGCCAGAACATCACCTATGTGCCAATAAAATTTCTGCTCATTATTTGATAGACAGAAAGCATGGGGGTCATTTACTTCATCCTTATAATCAAGCCCATTTAGAAAGCACCAAAGCCATATTATTTTTAAATACTGATCGTTTCGTATATTTGATATATTTGTGTGTAATCTTTGTAATTTTTCTTTGTTAACTTCGGGAGTTTTAAAGTACTTACCAATATTGTCTTCCTCCATAATACATAAAATATCCACAATATTTTCCCCAGAAAACATTTTAAAAAATTCTGATGTAACTCTTTCTTTTGAAAGATTATTTAAAAGATTTATATTTTGCGAAACTGCATTTCTTTCATTAAAGGGCAGGTCGAGGTTATACACAGACCCGAAACGATAAAACCTTAATATTCTCAGCGCATCTTCTTTAATTCTATCATGCGCATTGCCTATGAAGTGGAGAACCCTTCTCTCAATGTCATCAACTCCGCACTCAGTTGGATCAAATAAATTGCCATTATTATCAAGATATAAAGCATTTAAAGTAAAATCCCTGCGCCGGGCATCTTCGGCAATATCTTTTGTAAAAGCCACAACAGCACGCCGCCCATCGGTTTCGACGTCCCTTCTAAGCGTTGTTATCTCAACTGTGTGCCCCCTGCTCCCCAAAGCAGTGACAGTGCCGTGGTCAATCCCGGTTGGGATTGTTTTAATTCCTTTAGATTGCAAAAGATTTGTTACTTCGTCGGGCAGGTAAGACGTGGCTATATCTATATCTTTTACCGGTACATTTAGTAGAAAGTTCCTGAGACACCCTCCGACCAGATATGCACTGCCGCCCTCCCCTTTATTCAAGATGCCCATTATATCTGACACGAGATCTTTGCTGAGCAAACTACGGAAATCTTGAGAAATCATAAACAGGTACTGATGTTTTTTTAGCCTAAAAGGTTTCTTCTTTACGTACAAAATATTATATAGAGTATATACAAGAAAATATACAGAAACCCTGACCCGCAAAGCTTAAGGTACAGAATGGCAAAAACTTCCAAAAAAACAGATAAGACAACCCCCGACGCTGCTATTGAGCCGTTGGAGGAGCAGATTGATATCGCCATGGAGCATTTGAAAAAAACACGCGCGGAAATTTCAAAAGTTATCTATGGACAAACGGATGTAATCTCCCTCAGCCTGACCTCGATATTGGCAGATGGTCACGCTTTGCTGATTGGCGTACCTGGGCTGGCTAAAACACTATTGGTGGATACACTTGGAACGGTGCTGGGACTGAGTGCGAAGCGCGTCCAATGTACTCCTGACCTTATGCCGGCAGATATCATCGGAACGGAAGTGCTGGAGGAGAGCAAGTCCGGCGCGCGATCTTTCAAATTTATCGAAGGCCCCGTTTTTGGCAATCTTTTAATGGCAGATGAAATCAACAGAGCCAGCCCCAGAACCCAATCTGCTCTTCTTCAAGCCATGCAGGAGAGACGCGTGAGTGTTGGGGGCAAAGAATACGACCTTCCTAAGCCGTTTCATGTTCTTGCGACGCAAAACCCTATTGAGCAAGAAGGAACCTACCCTTTGCCCGAAGCACAGCTTGACCGCTTTCTTTTACAAATTGATGTCCAATATCCTGAATGGGATGCAGAACGTCTGATGCTTTTGAATACAACAGGCAAGGAGAGGCAAAAAGCAAAATCGGTTATGACTGAGAATGAATTGCTGGGACTTCAATCGCTTGTTAAAGAAATGCCCGTTGGAGAAGCCCTCGTCGATAACATTCTGAAACTTGTAAGGTCATTGAGGCCAGGCCCTGACGCAGATCCTGCTATAAACCAGTTTATTTTGTGGGCACCCGGGCCGCGCGCAGCACAAGCCCTGATACAAACGGCAAAGGCTTATGCTCTTCTGGATGGTCGGCTTAGCCCCTCTATGGACGATATAAAAACTCTTGCCCTCCCTGTTTTAAAGCACCGGATGGCCCTTACACCTTTTGCCAGAAGCGAAAAAATCACGCTCAATGATTTAATTGAGCAACTTATATAAGGAGATTTTGTGAGCGAGGCAGCAGACACAGTTACTTCAAAAGCTGCGCTTTTGGTCGATGAGGCAGTACAACTTGCCTACAGGGTTATACCTGATCAAACCGCCCAAGGATTTACGCCCGGTAAGACGGGCTTTTTATCTACGGGTCTGAAAGAAAAAAGGCGTGGGGGACTGGGTACGCAATTCTGGCAATTCCGCGATTACCAGTCGACCGATACACCACGCGCTGTCGATTGGAAAAGAACTGCCCGCGGTGATAATCTTGTTGTCAAAGAGCGGGAGCAGGAACAGGCAGACCTATACCGCTTATGGGTTGACCCTCTTCTCCGATACAAGGAGGCAGCATCCCCGCACAGATATAAAAATAAATATGAGTTTTCTTGCCTTCTCGCTGTGGCTCTTGCTCAGATCATCCATGAACTGGAAGACAGAACTCTTGTTTTCTCTGAGAACACTCCGCGCTCAGGTCGTGGTCTTCGCACACTGGAGGCTCATGCCATCGAATTCCTGTCGCCTCACGCCACCAATTTTATAAAGCTTAAAAATATAAAAACATCTTCTTCCGAAACGCCTTTTCTCTTCTCGGACTTTTGGGTACCTACCGAGGCTCTAAAAGCAGATTTACTCCCCGTTATGCAGCATTTCAGAACGGGATATCTCATTCAAATAGCCGACCCTGAAGAAATTAATTTTCCGTATTTGGGACGCACTCAGTTCAAGCCAACGCATAATGCTGATTGGTCCTATAAAGTCGAAGATGCAGCAGCCGTGCGGGAGGTTTATCTAGACCGCATCAGAAAGCACCAACAGGAACTGGCCTCGCTTTGCCGTATTCATGGCTGGACGTATCTCAGCTATACAACCGGAGACGATCTTATAACGATATTGAATGCTCTGTATCGTAGCATCGCCACCAGTCATAGCGGGGATAAGGGATCGTAATTATGGGTAGTTTGTTTGGAATAACCTTCTTAAATCCCTGGCTCTTATCTGCCCTTTTAATTTTACCGGTGCTATATTTCCTCTTGAGGGTTATGCCACCGCCGCCGAAATCCGTGGTATTGGCCACATCTTATTTTCTGGAAGGTTTAACAACCCAAAAGAGGACAACAAGCAAAACCCCGTGGTGGCTATTACTTTTAAGAATTCTGATACTTACCTGCATTATATTTGCTTTCGCGCACCCTATCTCCAATAAGAACACTGATTTTGCAAGTGATGCACCGCTACTGATTGTCTTGGACAATAGCTGGGCAGGTGCTTCTAACTGGTCCGATATTATAGGAAAAGGGAAGGAGATTTTACGCATTGCTGAAGAAACAGCACAACCCGCAGCCATTCTCCTTACGACCCCCCTTGGTGGTGAAGCTGAAACTATTTTCCGCGATTTCCAGGATGCCGGTTCAATTTATAATTTCCTGAGCAGCCAACAGCCACAGCCATGGGAACCTGAATTTTCCAGTCTGAGAAAACATGCGGAAAATATAGTTGATGGCAGCGGGGCCACCTTTAAAACAGTGTGGCTTTCCTCTGGCATTCGCTATTCTGGTGAACAGGGAGTACAGCAATATTTAAGTGCTGAAAGTAAAGATATATCGCTGTTTATGCCTTCACCTGACAGAAGCCCTCTGGTGATTAAAAAAAGCACCTCTGAGAGAAAAAGTGACTATATTGTGCAACGTGCCTACGGCGCGAATGACACAACACGCCGAACCCTTTTGGGCGTCGGTCGCCAAAATACAATTTTTGCGCAAGAAAGCTTTTCTTTTACGGGAAATGCTCTTAATGCCGAAGTTGTTTTGAATTTGCCCGAAAACACCAGTGAGAGCGATATAAATAAAGTACGCATTGCCGCGCATGACAGTGCATCCGGAACGTATTTACTCAGCGGAGAAAGTTCCGAAAAGGTTGTAGGTATAGCCACAGGCGAAAGCAGCGAACAGAATCTTTCTCTGAATGACAGTTCCTATTACCTTTCAAAAGCGTTACAGCCCTATGCAACAGTTGTCTTGGAACCTTTTTCAGAAATGGTCGAAAACGGATTAGAAAAAATATCTGTTCTTATAATGCCCGATATATCTTCTGCCCCTCCCGAGGCGTTACAAAAACTTGAAAAATGGGTAAATCAGGGAGGTGTCCTGCTTAGATTTGCTGGCCCTTCAATGAGCCAGAAAGACATGCTTCCTGTGCCTGTACCAATACAAAAAGGTGAACGCGTTATGGGAGGCGGGCTTACATGGGAAGGTACACAGAAACTGAGTATGTTTCCTGAAAACAGTCCTTTTTCAGATTTATCTGTTACAAATGACATTACTGTCCGAAAACAAATTCTTGCAAGGCCATTGAATTCAAAAACATCTTCGGTATGGGCGCAGCTTGAAGATGGTACACCTTTTATTACCGCAAGCCAGAAGAAGGCCGGGCTTGTTGCAATGGTGCACACTACAGCTGACCCATCCTGGTCCGATTTCGCCTTATCAGGGCTTTATGTAGATGTTTTGCGCCGCTTCGTTGAGATGGGAGGCAGTGCGGAACAAGTTTTTGATATTACTGAAGCAGGTGGGCGCTATTTAAAACCTGTGAGGGTCCTTAACGGGTTCGGTGTTATGACAGACCCGCCTGCATATGCGGAAAGTATAAAAGATACGGAGTTTAAAAGAAAAAGAGCCACATCCACAACTCCACCAGGGCTATATAGTGATGGTGTGGTAACCGCGGCTTTAAACATAGGTGATTACGCCCCTAACCCTGCACCTGTTACAGCAGCAGGTGAAAATACAAATATTTCTTATTATACAGGCGAGATACAAAAAGATTATAAAAACGCGCTTCTTACTCTTGCATTTATATTGTTCCTGGCAGACTGGATTATAATGATCTTTATGACACGTCTATGGGATAGCCTCACACGTCATAAGCTTTTCTCAAAGTCAAAAATGAACCTGACATCCTTACTGTTAGCTGCGTGCCTTGCTGTTTTCTTCTACCCTTCCGTAAGTAAAGCTCAACCATCTCAAAACACATTGCTTGAGAACATGTCATCTTTGCATCTGGCCTATATTGAAAGCGGCTCTGCATTGAAAGATAGCAAAATGAGGGAAGGCCTGAGAAATCTTGGTGATTTTCTGACAAAGCGAACATCTGTCGAGCCTGCAGGTGTCCGGGCAATAGACCTGGAAAACGATGATATATTATTTTACCCGTTTTTATACTGGATTATTACACCGCAGACAGAAATACTTTCCGCTTCTGCAGTATCCAAACTCCAAAATTATATGAATAATGGGGGTATAATAGTGATTGATCTGGAAAACCCGCGCGCGGTTACGGAAGGGTCACCAGAACTGACAAACATCTTCAAGGTATTAAACGGGTTAGATATCCCTCCCCTTTCACCTTTGTCAAAAGATCACACCCTAAAAAGGTCTTTCTATTTACTGGATACTTTAAGTGGGCGATACGACAGTCAAGAAATATGGTCTGGCTATAACCCTTCTCTGTCCAAAGATAACGTAGACACATTTATTTTAACAGGTAACGATCTTGCTGGCAGATGGGCCAGTACCAACGGTAGCGATTATGGTGGTGAACTTGCAATAAGAAGCGGTATCAATCTTACCCTGTATGCGCTGACAGGTAATTATAAATCAGACCAGCTACACCTTCCCTTTATTCTGGAAAGGTTAGGTCAGTAATGAATTTTGAAAACTCTCTCGACACACTTACCCAGACAGCTTTTAGCTTACAGACAAATATTTCTTTTGTCTGGTGGTGTCTGCTCGTGTTTCTGCTGGGACTGTTCTTCTTAGGTTTTTTCCTTCATATGCGAGGCATCTGGTTACGTCTTATAACCGGGCTTGTTTTTCTTGCCCTGCTCGCCAGTCCCTATCTTTCCAAAGAAACACGTACCCCCCTAACTAATTCAGTAGTTGTTGTAATGGACGAAAGTCCGAGCATGGATACAGGCGAGAGGAGAAGTTCATCTGATAAAGCCCTTGAAGATTTACGTGCCCAACTTGAGCAGATGGAAACCCCTTATGATCTTAATGTCGTTTATGCAGGTGGTGGGAAAAATAATGAAATACCGCGTGATACGCAAATATTTGGTGCCTTAAGGTCGGCCCTTGCAGATATAGCGCCGCAGAGGCTGTCTGGAATATTTTTTATTACAGATGGACAGGTGCATGACATTCCAAAAAGTCTTCCGCAAATTGAAATAGACACACCTATTCATGCTTTGATAGCCGGTAGCAAGTCAGATTTTGACCGGCAAGTCATTTTAAATATTGCTCCAACTTACGGTCTTGTCGGAAAGAATGTTGAGGTAACATTTACTGTCACAGACCATGGAGATTCTCCTGCAAATAGTGGGCAGCAAGTGCCTGTTTCAATCACAGGTGCTGCCGGAAAAACAACAACAGAAATGGCCATTCTGGGACAACCTCAAAAGATAGAGATGTTAATTCCTCATGCCGGCCAGAATGTCATCAAAATATCTACCGATGTGTTACCGAATGAGCTTACTTCAATAAATAATTCCGCCGCACTTACTGTTAATGGTGTCCGGGACAGGCTGCGCGTTCTTCTGGTTTCAGGAAACGCTAATATTGGCGAAAGAACCTGGCGAAATTTCTTGAAATCAGATCCTGCTGTGGATCTTGTCCACTTCACGATTTTGAGGCAACCGGATAAAATTGACCCTACTCCAAGCAGCGAAATGTCGCTGATCGTTTTCCCATTTCAAGAGCTTTTCGATGCAAAGCTTGATGAATTCGATTTGGTCATCTTCGACCATTATAGCCTGAATAACATGCTGCCGCCGCTATATCTTTACAATATCAGGCAATATGTCGAGGACGGTGGTGCATTGCTTATAGCAAGCGGGCCTTCTTATGCCGGTGAAGGCTCTCTTTATAACTCTCCCTTGCAGGATATTCTTCCATCGCGCCCCAAGGGACAGATCATTAATGAGCTTTATAAGCCCAAATTAACCAGTCTCGGTCAGGTTCATCCTGTTACCCTGCCTTTGGCCGAAGGTCCAGAAGAATGGGGCCGTTGGGGCCGTCAGATATCGGTCGATGCCATTAAAGGAGATATCCTTATGAACGGTGTAGGCGAGAATCCACTCCTTATCCTTTCAAAACAGGGTGATGGCAGGATCGGTCATATAACAAGCGACCATATTTGGTTATGGTCGCGTGATTTTGAAGGTGGCGGGCCCTATACTGTCGTGTTAAAACGTCTCGTTCACTGGCTTATGAAGGAACCGTCCCTTGATGAAACAGCCCTTGATGTAGAAATATCAGGCAACCAGATAACAGTGCGGCAGCGGCGGTTGATACGCGACATGCTTGAACTGGAAGTGCAGCCACCATCAGGAGAAAGTTTCACTATCAAAGCACAGCCCGGTGAGAACGAACATTGGCTGGAAGCACAATTTACAGCGGATACCCCTGGTATATACATACTGAATGATGGAATAAAAACACGCCCAGTCGTGGTTGGCGACATTAATCCGCCTGAATTACTTGATCTTGTTGCAACCGATGAGAAGCTAAAATCGATTACGTCTGAATCCGGTGGAGAAATTGACTGGTTGGAAGACGGGGGCGTACCTGTTATCAGAGAACGCGCAGAAAACCAAAGCATAGCGGGCCGCTCTTGGCTGGGGCTAAGAAAAAGAAACGCCTACACCGTTTCTGATATAAGAAATACCGACTTGTTTTCTGATCAGCTAGGTTTGTTTCTACTCTTATTGGTTATCCTCTTCAGCTGGGGGCGTGAGGGAAGACTGAGACCTTTCCTTAAAGAGTCACCTTTCAGATTTGGTAAGAAGTGATCCTAAGTAATTATCTCGTCCAGCCAATGTCGTTTAAAAGCATTGCGGCCTGTGTCCTGTTTTTTACACCGAGCTTTTTGAAAATACTTCTTACGTGCAATTTCACAGTAACAACTTTGAGCCCAAGTCCATCAGCAATTTGTTGATTTGAACGCCCCTCAAGCAAGTATTCAGCAACATCCTTTTCTCTGGGAGTTAAGTTTCCTACGCCCAGGCTGTCGCAGTTAAAATATTTCTCATCTTCCCTGCTGCTTTTTTTCAGTTCTAACCATTTATCGTGAAGGTTCTTTTCAGATTCATCCGGCATGTAGTGTGATGGATAGTAACTGGAATCACATATCCCTTTCGGAAAGAAAAGCCCACCTTCCATGGCCTTTTTCATACCCTTTAATATATCCTGACCTGCCATTGTTTTCGGGAAGTAGGCAGATATTCCAAGCTCAATGGCTTCCTTTACCTCATAATCTTCTATCACCCCCGACATAAGGGCCACAGGTACGGATGGAAATTTTTCTCTTAGTTTTTTCAGGCCTGAAAACTTAAACATTCCGGGCATTTGATAGTCGAGGATGATCAGGTCAGGCTTAAAGCCGTGATGTAATATTAATTCACTTTTTACAATGCTATCGGCAGCTGCAATATCAACATTGGCCACAGTCTTTTTAAGATACTGTATAAAAGCATCACGGAATAAAATGTGGTCATCCGCCAGAAGTATTTTCAACTTTTCCATCCTTTCACATAGAAGCAGTTCAAAATGAACATGACAAATTTCCCATTTAATGGGAAGGGTGGCCTACTGAGGTATGTATATGATTTAAAAAAGTTTTAAGGAAGAAGCGTCCTGATCCGAACCTCGCCGCTAGCCGAACGAGAACCGTTTGCCCCGGAAAACAGGCGTTCATATTCTTCATATCCCTCTACGACGCGCTGTGCATAATTACGGGTTTCCCCATAGGGTATTAATTCCATCCAGTCGAGAATATCTATCTCACCTTTACGAGGATCACCATAACGATTTAGCCATTTATCGACATTTCCCGGTCCGGCATTATAAGCTGCGGCAGCCATTGGCAATACATAATCATAACGCTCGAGCATTGATCTTAAGTAAGAACTGCCAAGCTGCACATTATGTGGCTTTCGGGATGTCAGCCAGCTATTTTCGTGTGAAACACCCAGACTTCTTGCTGTGCGCCTGGCTGTTTCAGGCATTAATTGCATATACCCTCTTGCGCCTGCATGAGAAACAATCTCAGGATCAAATTCACTTTCCTGGCGAATGATAGAAAGTACCGCACTTGGTGGAAGACCTGATATCTGGTTAAAGCTCTCGATAGGATAACCATGGCTTGAAATGACCTGTCCGCCATAAGCTGCATTTTTATAAACCTTAACGGCACTTTTCCTGTCGCCTATACGTTCGGCGATGTTGATTATTGCAGCATAGTCCGCTTCGGTTAAGTTATCATCACTTGCAGCTCTTAGGAAAAAGCTGCGTGCCTCAAGCGGAAAACCTGAATTATAAAACATGATCGCCATACGAATGCGCTCATCGCCTGTCCATTTATTCCAAATATTTTCAGTAATAACAGGGTCAGGTGTTCCTGCATAACCAGCACCGCCACGATCAAGCTCCTTCTGCGCGAGCATTCCGTAAAAAGACGGCTGGCGATATGCCGCCGCACGATACCATTGGTTTGATACGTCCGAACGATTTACACGCTGCGCAGCAACGCCTGCCCAATAGGCTCCCCGTGACTTACTTACAGGTGTTACCACACCCTCGTAAAGCCTAACAAAATGGTTAAAAGCAACATCCGGTTTGTTTAAGAAATTCATGGCAATCCACCCTGCCAAAAATTCTCCGTCGGCAAGACCTATGCCCTCTTCCTGTCCATTAGCTGCTGCCAGCTGATAGGCGCGGCCATAATTTTTTTCATCAAGATATTCCCGAATAATAATATGACGCTCCCGCCACCATTCATTCGGATTTGATATTTTTGATATATCTGGTTGTTGGGCCAGAATTTCTTCTGCACCTGAGCGCAAATCATGTTGTCTGCGCCATTTAAGCCGTTCGTAGAGTAAACCCGCATCATTCTGGAGCGACGAAGGCACTCTTGCAATAAGAGCATTTACATTTCCAGTTCGTGTTGCCAATGCTATACGCGCATCCGCAAGTGCAGCATAATCCGCCCCCATAGTAGATGCCAGGTTTCTGCCGGTTGTCGTGTAATCTGCAAATAAGAGTCTGTCTAATCTTATCCTGTGATCTTCTTGCGTGAGGTAATTGCTATATTTAGCGTAAAATTCTTTTTGCGTATCAGCTGAGACTAGTTTGTCATGCCACCAGTCTTTGATTACACGCCGAGCATCGCTCATTCTGTTTTGCGTAATAAGCGCATCAATATAGCGCATCGTGCCATCATGGGTCTCAGGAGAAAAACGATCAAACCAATCTGTTACCTGACGGGTGGTGAATGAAGCAGGCATGACCCTCTCAGCCTCCTTTTTCATCAGATGCATGGATGGCCAGTCTGAATGTGACATTATAAATCTTGAAACACGGGAAAACTCTATATCCCCATAGCTCTTTGTATATTTTAACCAATAAAATGCGTCTGAAGGCAGAGTGCCCAGTGCCCCGGTCAGGACCGACTCTCCATAAGACCACCTGTTTTGTTCAATAGCCTGTAAGCCCTTTTGTATCTGGGATTGCCCGGAAATAGCAGGTAGCGGGCGATTGGCCACTGAACTTTGAGCCAATGAGGTGGTTGATGCTGACGTTGCCAACAAAGCCAAGGAAGCCGCCAAAGCGCCACTTTTTAATGCTCTCCTGAACTTCGATGTTAATTGCATAACCCAGATCATAAATATTTTCTTTTTAACGTCAAGTGTTTCCAGTCTTGTGTTTTGCGTTTCACACATTATATAACTAGTGCTATGTCACAGAAAAAAAATAAAAAAACCTCACTTATTAGCAGTAACCAGAAAGTTGCTGACAACAGGCGCGCCCGCTTTGACTATCATCTGGAAGATAAATTCGAAGCCGGTATGGTCTTAAAAGGTACTGAGGTTAAGTCCTTGCGCATGGGCCAATGTTCACTTAATGAAAGCTATGTAGGCGATCAGGACGGAGAAATACACCTTATCAACGCTTATATCCCTGAATACAAACAAGCAGGCGACCATTTACAGCACGACCCCAAGCGCCCCCGCAAGTTGTTGCTAAAAAAACGTGAGGTAAACAAACTTATAGGCTCTATTACACGCGGCGGATACACGATTGTACCGACAAAGCTTTACTTTGATAAAAGAGGTTTGGCAAAGTTGGAGATCGCTCTGGCGAAAGGTAAGCAGAAAGTAGACAAGCGCGAGACTATCAAACAGCGCGACTGGAACCGAAAAAAAGCGCGTGTTATGAAAGACTATAACTAGTCTGCTTTACCATTCAAAGCCTTGCAAAATACCGATTGGCCTTAAGTCTTTTTCTTTGAGTTGCGCACGCGCCTCCTCCAGCTTTTGATTTTTGGTTGTGCCATCCAAATTCCAAACCGCATCAACCCCATATTTTTTAGCACCAGTGATGTCGGTTCTCAAAGAGTCCCCAATGGCAAGAACGCGCTCTTTTTCAGGATTCCCCAGCATTTCAAAAGCAATGTCATAGATAGGCTCATGAGGTTTACCATACCAATAGACTTTGCCCCCGTTTTCTTCGTACCAATCCGCATAATAACCAGCGCATTTCGCAATTTTTCCTCCGTGATCCACTTCAATGTCAGGGTTTGTACAAATCATGGGGAGATCGTATTTCAGGGCATCTTTTATGCCCTCCAGCGTATCTGGATTTTCGGTACTGTATTTGGCACCAACACAATTAAAAATAAAATCTGCCTCATCCGGCTTTACTGTTTTTAGAAGCTTCATACCTTCTGGCAAATTAACCTCATCCTCACGCCCATAGAAAAGACATTTTTGTCCTTTATATTCTAGTAACTTGGAATGGGCACTATCACCCGCCGTAATAATTTTTCCCCTTATGGAGCTCTCGGGACAAACCCATATCTTCCATTCGGATGCTGATATAATCAGCCGCAGGTGACGTATTGGTTACAAATACCCATTTTTTACCTTCCGCAGTCATCCTTTCAAGAGTGGTGCGTGCATGAGGTGACAGCTCTACACCATTATGAATGACACCCCATAAATCAATGACGAAATGAGAGTAATTATCTGCAATATCGGACAGCCCGGATAGCAGAGGCACGGGTTCATTCTTAGGCGGCACGAAGATTGCCCTGCGTTACGTTCAGACGTTCGGGCTTGGCAAAAACAAAACCTTGCCCAAGGTTCAATTCAAGGTCAAGAAGTTCGAGCAGAGATGCCTCGTCTTCAATTCGCTCAGCAATAATTTGGATACCATCTTTTTCCAGCTGTTGCAGAATTCGCCTCATCACCTGCACACCGTTTTCACTTTCGGTGAAGGTTTTAAGTTTTGCGGCGGAAAGCTTCAGATATTTAAGCCCTATGCTGCGCAAAAAGGCGCGGTCGATGTTGGGAGTCTCGACATGATCCATAGATAAATGACAACCAAGTTTACCAAGTGCTTTAAGTATATCTATAACCTTTGGATCAAGTTCATTAATAACGCTCTGGCTTGTTTCCAAAACAATAAATCTTGCGAGATGTCTGTTACTGGATAAGAAAGACAAAAGGTCATTCATAAATTCGGCATTAGCAAAAGATGTACCTTCAATATTTAGAATATAAGGCAAGGCTTTGCCCAGCTTATAGTTTCTTCTTAAAACCTGAACAGCTTTATCTAAAAGGATTTTATCGATGGCTGGCCCCTGATCATTGGCGCGCACACGCTCTAGATATTGCGAAGCGGTCAAAACCCTGCCTTCCCCGGCGGGAAGTCTGGCATAAAGCTCAAACAATACAGCTTTTCTTTGCGGGAGCTTGACCACTGGTTGTGAAAACACTTCTATATCCTTCGATGTCATGGCTGTATCAATTACATCCTCAACCAAGGCATCTGAAAGTTCTTCCGGCGTAATTTCTTTGCTTTGGTGTGTATTTGCTGAGAAAGCTGCCATTTGAGAAGTCTCTGTTGTCTTTCTGGAGGGCGTTTCAGGCAATGAAGTGCCCTGACGGGTGTCATACACGCTTTGTTCCAACTGATCCTGTCGCAGTGTCATTTCATCCAATTTTAGAGTCAGCGATTTTATTGTGCTGCGTTTGATGAAAATATCTACCCCCATAACACCAACGACTAAAAACAGAAAAGACATTGAGGCGATTACGCTCCACCCCTGCCCTACATACGCAGATGCAATTAATGTTGTTACAATCGCCGTGTATAGAAATATACCTATACCGAGTTTAACAGTGTTTTTTGTTAGTATATCAGGCCGCTTTATCATCATCAGTCAGCTTCAGATCTTTGTCGCTTGTTTCAATATTTTTGCCTACGATATCAGCTATGCTTTCATATTCATATGTTTTGAGCAGCTGCGCTAAATCCCTGCCAATTCTATGAGGCAGAACCGGTCCTTCATATATTAGTCCTGTATAGAGCTGGACGAGGCTTGCCCCGGCTTTCATTTTTTCAATTACATCGGATGCCGTTGATATCCCCCCCGCACCAATAATGGGGACTTTCCCATCCAGTAATTTATAAAAACGTGCAATAAGCTCATTCGAGCGCTCCTGAAGGAAGGGGCCGCTTAATCCCCCTTTCTCCTTGGCAAAACCACGAGGAAGAGACTGCGAACGGTGTAATGTCGTATTTGTCAAAACAAGACCATCAACGCCGCTTTTCAACACGACTTCTGAAATGCCTTCAATCTGTTCATCCTCAAGATCGGGAGAAAGCTTTAAAAATACCGGTCTGTGTCTTTCCTGTTTATCGCGGGTCTCCATAATTTGCCCTAGAAAAGGCTCAAGATTTTCTTTTGATTGCAAATCACGAAGTCCGGGCGTATTTGGTGATGAGATGTTTATTGTGAAGTAACTGGCCAGCCCTGAAAGTTCATTTATCAGAAGAACATAATCTTTAACCGGCTCACTCTGGTCTTTGTTCATGCCGATATTAACGCCGATAGGTCCCGGTGCGTGATGATGTAATGCACGATATTCATTAAGATTATCTTTGAAGGCTTTCAATCCCACATTCGGAAAACCCATACGATTAATAACGGAACGTGACTTTTTATCACGAAAAACACGCGGTTGGGGGTTTCCATCCTGTGGCTTTGGCGTAACTGTACCGAGCTCTATAAAGCCGAAACCCGTATCGAGAAGTCCTTCAACCGCCTCGGCATTTTTATCAAAGCCTGCTGCCAACCCTATCGGATTAGGAAACTCAAGCCCGGCAAGATGTGTTATCAGGGAACTGTCAAGGCGTGCTATTCTTTTTCGCCCGTATCCAGATTTAAGAAAATTAATTGCCTTTCTGTGAGCCTTCTCAGGAGGAATGCGCAAAAGTATAGGGCGAAGTAACTTATACATCCACAATCTCCCTCTCAACTGGCGTCTCAGGCTTTCTCATATGAAAAAAACCTGCTTTTAAATATCCCCAGCCAGTCACAACAGTCAGTATTGCGGCAATCGTCAACCCTATTTGCCCTATTAACAGCGTATAAGGGAGAACACTATTCCCAAATGGTCCCATAATAAGAAAGCCAAGAGCAATCATTTGCAAAGTCGTTTTCCATTTGGCCATCTTGGAAACAGGAAGCTTGACATTTTTAGGCCCCAGATATTCTCTCAAGCCGGAAACAAGAAACTCCCTAACCAATATAACAATAGCGGCAATGACCCATATACCTGCCAGCCTGTCCATGGCTGCAAGCGCAATTAACAACGACCCGACCATAATCTTATCAGCAATCGGATCGAGAAACTTGCCTATATCAGAGACCTCATTCATGCGCCGCGCAAGATATCCGTCCACATAGTCCGTTGCGCAGGCTATCACATAGAAAAACAGTGCTGTCCATGCCGCCCAGGAGGCCGGTATGTATAAAAGAATGATGATTAACGGTATAAGCGCGATACGCCCCAAAGTCAGCAAATTCGGCAATGAAGTCATAAGTTTAAATGTCCCAAGTAATATCTCTTGTAAGGTATAACGCAACTATACCCGATTTAGTGCCAAAAAAAAGCCGGAAAATCCCGGCTTTTTTAAAAATTAAGTCTTTTGGTAAAAGGTTACCCGGCGGCTTTTTTCTTGCCCGATGAGCTTTCTTCCTTAGGCTCGCGCAAGACATATCCGCGCCCCCATACAGTTTCAATGTAAGAGTCACCGCCCATGGCTTTTTCAAGTTTCTTACGAAGCTTGCAGATAAATACGTCAATGATCTTAACCTCAGGCTCATCCATACCGCCATATAAGTGGTTCAGGAAGGCTTCTTTCGTCAGGGTAGTCCCCTTACGCAAAGCCATCAGCTCAAGAATTCCGTATTCTTTACCGGTCAGATGCACCATATCGCCATCGACTTCTACTGTACGGGAATCAAGGTTGATTTCCATACGTCCAATTTTGATTGTACTTTGGGAATGACCTTTTGAACGGCGTACAATCGCCTGAATGCGTGCAATTAGCTCACGCTTATCAAATGGTTTTGTTTGGTAATCATCAGCACCGAAACCAAGACCCTTGATTTTATTTTCCATCTCTCCCAATCCTGAAAGAATAAGGATGGGTGTTTCAACACGNCTGTCACGCAGACGCTTGAGGACATCATAACCATCCATATCAGGCAACATTAGGTCGAGAATAATAATGTCGTAATCATATATTTTACCAAGATCGAGACCGTCTTCCCCCAGATCGGTCACATCTATTACATAGCCTTCGCTTTTGAGCATTAATTCTATGCTTTTTGCAGTCGAGCTGTCATCTTCTATAAGTAGGACACGCATTGCAGAACTCCTTTCAGTGCGATAACGAAACGCAGGATTCTAAGAATTTCAGAATCTGTTAATCTTTCTTAACAACTAGTTTATCATTTCTTAAAAAGGTTAACAAATGTTAAAAATAGTTAATAAAAATTGAAAATTTGCTTTTTCTTCGCATGATTAATTGAAACAGAAGTGTTAAAATAAGGGTATGGAACACTCAAAGCGTCGTAAAGCCGATATATTATCCGCACAAATTGATAACTTCTCCGTTAGCCACACTTATGGCGAAGTCACAAAAGTTCTCGGCCTTTTGATCGAGATGAAAGGTTTTGGCAGCGATTTAACGATCGGATCGCGCGTCGAATTGCAGCCTAAGCGGAAACCTCCTGTTCCTTGTGAGGTTATCGGTTTTCGCGACGATGTTGCGCTTTTAATGCCTTTTGGCGGGCTTGAGGGCGTGGGGCTGGGATGCCGCGCACAGATTTCGGATCACCCCCCTGTGATATACCCGTGCGCCGGTTGGCTGGGTCGCGTTATTAACGCCTTAGGTGAGCCGCTGGATGGCAAGGGCCCTCTTCCCAAAGGAAACATACCTGTCAGGTTGCGAAACAATCCGCCCCCCGCTCACCAAAGAAAACGCACAGGCCAGGAACTTGACCTTGGCGTGCGCGCCGTAAACACCTTTACGGCTATCGTGGAAGGCCAGCGTATGGGTATTTTTGCAGGATCTGGTGTTGGTAAATCCGTTCTCATGTCCATGATGGCACGCTATACAGCTGCCGATGTTTCTATTATTGGTCTTGTCGGAGANCGCGGACGCGAGGTGCAGGAATTTCTTGAAGATGATCTGGGTGAGGACGGGCTCGCCAAATCAGTTGTCGTTGTTGCCACGGGGGATGAACCTGCGCTTATGCGCCGACAGGCGGCTTACATGACACTGGCAATTTGTGAATATTTCAGGGCAGAAAAACATCAGGTCCTATGCATGATGGATTCGGTCACACGCTTTGCGATGGCCCAAAGGGAAATAGGCTTATCGGCAGGCGAGCCGCCCACTTCCAAAGGCTATCCACCAACGACATTTGGAGAACTGGCAAGGCTGCTGGAGCGCGCAGGTCCCGGTAAAAAGGATGAAGGCGACATCACGGCTATCTTCTCTGTACTCGTTGAGGGTGATGATGAGAACGAACCTATTTCTGACGCTGTGCGCGGTATATTGGATGGTCATATCGTTATGCAACGTGATATTGCAGAACGGGGAAGATATCCGGCTATTAATGTTTTACGCTCTGTCTCGCGTTCCTTGCCCGCAGCATTCACAGATGAACAGAATGCAATTGTTCGCCGTGCCAAGCAGATTGTATCGACCTATGAGGATATGGCTGAACTGATCCGATTGGGCNCTTACAGAAAAGGTAGTGATCCGNCAGTGGATGAGGCACTTGGCCTTTATCCCAGAATTGAAAAATTCCTGACCCAGAACAAGGAAGAGCACTCGACAATTGACGACTCCTTTGAAGGCCTGGCTGAGATCGTTAATCTTCCATATAAGGAGGAGTAAAGAATGGCAAGACTGGACTCTTTAATTCGGGTAAAAAAACACCGTGTTGATGAGAAACAAAAAGCTTTGGGGCGGCTTTACCGAGAAATGGAAGAGTTACAGGCAGAGAAGCAAACTGTTTTGGATGCTCAGGAAAAAGAGCGCCTCATTGCCGAGGAAATGGCAAGTGATGTTTCAGTTCAGCAAAGTTATGCCGCTTTCAAAGAACGGGTAAAGGCACGCCTTAATGGTATTAAACAAAAAGAAGCACGTTTGGAAACCCGAATTCTTGTAGCTCAGGATGACATGAAAGATGCTTTTGCGGATTTGAAAAAAGTCGAGATTGTTGACGAAAACCGCAAAGAAAAAGAGAAAAAAGAGCGCCTAAAGAAAGAAAATGAAACTTTAGATGAAATCGGCATTACCCGTTTTCTTGAAGACAGCGATCAAAATTAACCAGTTTCAGACAGCTCGACCCAGCTGTTTTTTCTTGTTTGAAAAGCAACGTCACCCTCTAATTCAGACTTGCTCAATGCGTCAAGGTAAAGCCCTCTGATTGTTGTTTTCATATTTTTAGAAACTTCACGTTCTGTGCGTATGAAAATATCGAGATTTTTTTCCCTCATCATTCCATCTATTTGTAGCGTTCCCATACGGGTCAGATCAAATTCGAAGACAAAGCGTGTCGCACTTTCTTTTTCGTGACCCTTATTACCGTTCTGTTCCTGTCCATAATTTTGAACATAAAGGTTCACAGGTACGAATTGCTCCTGATACTGAAGCGGAAAGTTCCAGACACGCCATTCCCCCGATGGAGCACTTACAAGTCGATTAATGCTGCCCCCTTCCTTGGTGATAGATTCCAGTAATTTTATAATTTTTTCATGCTTACTGTCTCCTGCAAGCCTTTGCCCTAACCATTGATCCACACCACCAGCCCCTAATGCTGCAAAAAGAAATAAGGCCGATGACACAATCTGTGTTGGATTTGCAGAGGAATTGGAAACCATGGGCGACATTGCCTGTAAGAGAGAGCTTGCCCCTGGATTCTTTAAAACTTCAAGATTGTTAAGGTTATCCCACCCGCTAAGTAAGCTGCTTCCACTCATTCCGAATTGAGCGTAATTAATGGGTTGGAGAAAAATAAAACTGCCTTTTTGTATATTTGCAACAGGCATATTTAAAGAAAAAACAGACTGTCCGGTTTGAGTATTTTGTGACACGCCCATAGGGATCAGGGAAGGAAAACCCTCTTTAGTAAACCCTATCACTTGAAATGGTATAGCACCTGGTCTTCCATTTAAAANCATCTGGTTGCTGAACGATAAGGCTTGGGGCGTTTGCCTTGCAGGAAAGGATGCCCCGGGAGACATATTTACTACACGCCNATCAAGTATTGATAAATTGCGAAGCGGCTTGTTTACCGGGTAAGATGCCATCTGCTGAGGCGTATTTGTTCCGTATCCACCCTCAGCACTAGATGATCCAAACGGTAAGGAAGGCCAATAATTGAACACTTCCCCTGCAGAAAAAGTCATACCTTGCCCACTCTTCGAAGCCACATTTGCTATTAGACTTCCGTTATTAAGCCTTGGGGGTTGTACTGCTGTATTTTGTCCACCACCTGATGTTGTCAGCATCGTGCTGTGTGCGCCCGGGGCAACCATGCCACCATTCTGGATATTAACGCCCGTACTTATGGAAGAGTTGGCTTGCGCCAAAGCCGTTGGCTGGCTGGCTGAATTTGCAAAAAGATTATAAATTAACTGTGATTGTGGCTGTGCGGTGATTTGGTTTCCTGGAAACGAAAAAGCCGACTGCGTAGATTGTACTGTGGAAGTCTGCCCCTGCTGAATAAGCGAGCCGGAGTTTATCAAAACCGACTTGATAACATTGGGAGGCAGACCGGTTACGATCTTTTTAATAGAATAAATAGAGGCATCCGAAAAATCGGACAGAACAGCCCTACCCAAACTTGTTAAACGTATCAAAGATCCCTCAGCCAATATCAGTTTTGCTTCAGGAATTTTAGGTAAACTTTCCGCACTTTTTATGGCCGCATCTGTCACAGCAGATGACGCTACTTTGGTTGAACGCGTAATCGGGATGTCTTTTGCTTGCGTTGCTTGCGCCATATCTGGCTTAATTTGCTTGCTGGCAGAGGCGGTCAGAGGGTTTTGAGCTAAATCCGCTGAGGCTGTTTTTGCAAGTGATGGACGCGCCAATGCTTCGCGCGGAGGTTTTCCGGCTGGTATGTCAAGTTGTAACCTCTGCCCTTCCTTATAGCGGTCCAGACCTTGTGAAGATACTCTCATTTCTCCGCGGTCTGTTTTTAAAGTCACTGTATTATCCGCGTTTTTGGAGACAATTTCTCCTTCAATACGCGTCGGGCTTTTGACTGATTGCAGGTCATCCGGCAAATTTATAAGCCGTACAGCCTGTTGCTGTATGTCAGCCTTTATGCTTTGCGATATAATGCCTCGCAAAAATGGCATCATACCTGAAAATCCAGATGAGGACATTTATACTCCTTTCTAATTTAATTATAGAGCATGAATATTAAAAGGATATTTTAAACTGATAAAATTATTTACTGTTTTCATAAAACTCCTTATAAAAGACCTATGCGAATTTTACTTGTCAGACATGGCGAATCCGAAGGCAACGTAGATGAACAAGCCTATATCACGATCGGTGACAGCAGAATCGGCCTGACTGAAAAAGGCTGGGAGCAAGCCGAGGGAACAGGGATATTTCTCAAAAAACTTTATAAAGATACGGGTACAAAAGAATGGCCTCGCATATTTTGCAGTTCTTACCCCCGCGCCCTTCAAACGCTTGGCGGTATACATTCACAAATCCCACAAAATCTCTTTGAAGGTAAGCCAAAAATATATGAAGATGTCAGACTGACCGAGCAATGCTTCGGTGCCTTGGCACATTTGACCTATCATGATGATGAAGAGACCAAGCATATTGCCGAGCTTCTGACCGAATTTTCTAAGCAGGCGAAAAAGGCCGCCCCTTTATCTGCAAGACTACCTTTTGGTGAGTCCCCAAAAGATATAATCCTGCACACAAAAAACTTTATTGATGGCACATTAAAAAGGGATTTTGATGAAGGAAGCGAGGATCTCCTGATAGTCTGTCATGGCGCAGTGATAAAAGCCTTTTTGATGAACTGGTTTCATTTACCGATGAATAGCTGGGATGAACTCAAACTTCCTTCAAACGGCGATGTTATCGCCATTGAGGGAGGTTCCAAGAATTGGTCTGTGACTAAAATTTATGATGGAACGACTGCAAAAGAGGTCAGTGAAAACCCGATAGAAGACATCAGTCACATTTGCCCTGATACACTTCCCCAAAAACCTGAGTTTAAATAGATGCCGCTTTAACCGGCGCGTTTCTTGGCTGCGGCTATAACCTTAAGAGCATAAGCGGCAACCTTTTCGGCATCCTCAGCCGCATCTGTATTAGGTGAACGTGTTAGTAAAGGTGTCTGGTGGCGAATGGTATCTTTTACGCGCGGATCATGTCTTATCATTCCGGCCAATGGCGGGCTTAGTCGCAAGAAATTCTCACAGGCCTTAAGAAGGGTTTTGTAAGTCTTCTCACCTTCGGCGGCAGAGCCTGCCATATTGACTACAACACTGACTTTTTTAGACATACCTGCCGCATTTCCAAGTTTTATAAATGCGTAGGCATCAGTAAGAGAGGTCGGTTCATCGGTTGTTACAAGCAGTGTCCTTGCGGCTGCAGCTGACAACATACGTACTGTGCGGTCAACACCGGCACCAAGATCAATCACAACCGCATCATATCTGGACGCAAGCTCAACCAACTGATCACGTAAAAAAGCAAGCCTTTGTGACGGAAGAGCGGACAAAGAGGCCTGACCGGAACGCCCCGCAATAATATCAAATCCACCGTCTTCATAATGCTGTACAACTTTTTCAAGACTCAGGCGACCACGTATAACATCGTTAAGGTCACGCTTTGGCATCAGGCCAAGCTGCACATCCACGTTAGCCAGCCCAAGATCACCATCGAACAAAAGAACTTTTTTACCAGCTTTCGCAAGAGCGTGGGTCAGGGTAACAGAGAAGAATGTCTTTCCAACCCCTCCCTTTCCTGAGGCAACGGCAATCATATTTGGTGCAGAGGGTGCTCCCCCGGTCGAAACAGGAGACGTTGTCTTTGCAGAAGTGGTTTGTGTATCGCTCATAATATTACCTTTTTATACATTCGCTTTATAGTATATCACCCAGTCCTGAATTTTTTTGAACTTTTTTTCAGGTTATCCTTTGGCTGCCCTGTAATCTTTTTTCCCGGAGGCAAAAGATAGGTCGCAAAACCTTTCGGTGTCATTCTTTCCAGTCCATCGGCCACGGATTGAGATATGCCGGATTCGGCAAAGCACAGATTACCGCTATGGGCCGCTGACAGCAAACCGCCATAACGGCGTGCCATATCCAGTCTAGTCGGGATCAGTATTTCAGTGCCGATCGTGGCATAAATACGTGCCAGATCTTCTGATTCATAAGGGTCTGTCCCCGCAGGTAGCACGAGCACAGGCTCTATGTTTCCTGCAGATAGTAATTTCGCAAGCTGTTTGAAGCTTTTCGGATCAAATGGGTTAACACCAGGTGAGTCAATATATACAAGATCAACGTCATCATATTTTAGCAAAGCATCCTTCAGCTCAGCCGCTGTTCTGGCTTGTTCGAGCTGAATGTCCATCAAATCGGTCAGAGCCTTTAATTGATGAGTAGCGCCTGCCCGTTCCAAATCTGTAGTTATTACAGCAACTGATTTGTCCTGTATAACCGCCTGGGCCGCAAATTTAGCAGTCGTGATTGTTTTCCCCGCACCTGGGGGGCCTATAAACAGAAATCTGTTTTTTGTTGAGATTTCATGCAAAGGGCGAAATGTAAACAGCGTCTCAAGAGCGGCAATCAAGGCTTTTAAAGGTTCATTATAGCCCATTACAGTGGCATAAGATAAAATTTGATCGGTCACCTCTTCAGGTACACCATGACGGATCATAACATCGGTCAACTGTTCAACAACCGCGGAATCCTCTTCCTCATCATCATATTGCAGCCAACCGCTAGCGTCTGCTGTCTCGCCACCCTTACCCAGCTCAAAAGCGGGTTCTTTTTCATCTATGGCCGCAGTTACACGCACGGATGTTCCTCGTTCCCCACGCTCTTCGCGCGTGGCAACGATGATGGCGTCCTCCCCCAGAGTATCGCGTATCATCTGCATCGCTTCAGTCATATTTTTTGCATAAAAAGATTTGAGCCGCATAGGACTTAAGATAGGTCAAAGTTGGTTTAAGTGTAACCCACTGATTCTGAAAAATCCAGTGGGTTGTTAACACTTTTTTAATGTTTTTGTTAAACGTCTTTTACTATTGAGCCAGCTTGCCTTCTATTGCAGCGATTGCATCATTAGCGGCCGCGCCTTCCGGCCCTCCGGCTTGTGCCATGTCGGGTCTGCCACCCCCACCTTTACCTCCAAGTGCTTCCGCGCCAATTCGGACGAGATCAACTGCATTTATATTGCCAGTGAGATCATCAGTAACAGCGACAACGAGCGAAGCCTTACCTTCGTTAGTAGCAACGAGTGCAACCACGCCTGAGCCGATTTGTTTTTTTAAATCATCAGCCATTGGCTTTAAATCCTTGGCAGGGAAATCTTCCAAAACACGCGGGGCAAAAGTGATGTCCCCTATTTTTTTAGTTGAGTTTCCTTCACTTCCGCCTGTGCCGCCTGTTGCAATTTTCTTACGAAGTGCGCTTACTTCATTTTCAAGCTTTTTACGCTCTTCGATCAAGGCTTCTATGCGCCCTGTTACATCAGATGGGGTGGTTTTCAGCAATTGGGCGGCCTCACCCAGACGCTCTTCCTGTTCGGTGAAATAAGCGAGTGCCCCTTCCCCCGTCACAGCCTCAATTCTCCGGACCCCTGATGATACTGCACCCTCTGATATGATTTTGAATAAGCCTATATCTCCGGTTCTCTTTACATGGGTTCCCCCGCATAACTCAACCGAGAAAGGTATCTTTGTTTCCGGGTTCTCGCGCCCCATGGTCAGTACACGAACCTCGTCATCATATTTTTCACCAAAAAGCGCCATGGCACCTGCTTTAATAGCAGCGTCGCGGTCCATCAAACGGGTCACAACATCAGTATTGGCACGAATTTCTGCATTAACGCGCTCCTCAACTTTCGTCATCTCATCACGAGAAACTTGTTTCGGATGTGAAATATCGAATCTCAAACGATCCTTTGCAACAAGAGATCCTTTTTGAGAAATGTGATCACCCAGATACTCGCGCAGCGCGGCATGCAACAAATGGGTTGCAGAGTGGTTGGCACGTATTGCATTACGGCGTCGACCATCTGCCGTCATTTCAATAACATCCCCTTTTTCAAAACTGCCATTATCAATTTTACCGATATGGACGAAAAGTTTACCAAGCTGTTTCTTCGTATCTGTGACAGACATGACAGCACCTTGCTTGGAGATTTTTCCATGGTCGCCAACCTGCCCGCCGGACTCAGCATAAAAAGGCGTTTGATTAGTCACACACATAACCTGCTGGCCTTTTTCAACCTTATCTACGATCTCGCCGTCACGGATCCAGGCCAAAACCTGCGCCTCTGCTTTGTCAGTTTCATACCCCAAAAATTCAGTCGCGGCGTTATTATCAAGAATCTCAAACCAGACTTTTTCTGTGGCGGCATCACCTGACCCGCTCCAAGCCTGTCTGGCTGCAGCTTTTTGCGCCTCCATATTCTCTTTAAAAGTATCTAGGTCAACCTCAATATTTCTGGATTTAAGGGCATCCTGAGTAAGATCTAATGGGAAACCGAACGTATCGTATAATTTAAAAGCAACATCTCCAGGAAACTTTTTCCCGCTCCCTAGCTTTTCAGTTTCCTCATCAAGGATTTTAAGGCCGCGTTCAAGAGTTGTCTTAAATTTTTCTTCTTCGGTTTTCAAAGTTTCGGTAATCAGGCTGCCAGCGCGGTTAAGTTCAGGGTAAGCCTCGCCCATAAGAGATTGCAGAGTTGGGAAGAGTTTGTGCATTAATGGCTCGCTGGCACCCAATAAATGTGCATGGCGCATTCCTCGCCTCATAATGCGGCGAAGGACATAACCCCGCCCTTCATTTGAGGGCAAGACACCATCAGCCATTAGAAAAGCACTTGACCGTAAATGATCGGCAATAACCCGGTGTGACGCATTTTCTTTAACAGAAACGCTATCTTCGATTGTTTTTATAATAGATTGAAAAAGATCGGTCTCATAAACACTATGAACACCTTGTAGAATAGAGGATATTCTTTCCAGCCCCATCCCTGTATCAATAGATGGTTTAGGCAAGTCTATTCGTGAGCCATCTTCCAGTTGTTCAAACTGCATGAAGACATTATTCCAGATTTCTATAAACCGGTCGCCGTCTTCATCAGGTGAGCCCGGAGGCCCTCCTGGTATTTCTTCTCCGTGATCATAAAAAATTTCAGTGCAAGGTCCGCACGGGCCTGTATCCCCCATACTCCAGAAATTATCAGATGTCGGTATGCGAATAATTTTGTCGTCTGAAAATCCAGTAACTTTTTTCCAGATAGACGCAGCCTCTTCATCACTGGAGTGAACTGTGACTAGAAGCTTTTCCGCAGGCAGTTCAAAGTTTTTCGTAACGAGTTCCCAGGCCATGGCAATGGCATCTTCCTTAAAGTAATCACCAAAAGAAAAATTACCCAGCATTTCAAAAAAAGTCAGGTGACGGGCAGTATACCCAACATTCTCAAGATCGTTGTGTTTCCCGCCTGCGCGAACACATTTCTGAGAAGATGTAGCACGTGTATATGGTCTGTTCTCAACGCCGGTAAATACATTTTTAAATTGTACCATACCCGCATTTACAAACATCAATGTCGGATCATTTTGGGGCACCAATGGTGATGACGGAACAATTTCGTGCCCGTGGTCTTCAAAGTACCCTAAAAATTCATTACGAATGTCTTTTACCGTTTTCATCTTTAAATCCTTTATAATTTTCACCGTAATCTACACAGGCTTTGCCAAGATTCCAAGTTTTGTTTACTTAATTTTTGCCTGTTTCAGAGGAGGTCAGCAAAGGCCACTCAGCCTTCGCCAGTGCAGAGAGACTATCCAATTCTTCACCAAATCTGGTCTGGTATATCCAGTAATTACGCATAACCTTTTCAAGGTAACTGCGTGTTTCAGCAGACGGCATCAGCTCGATAAATAATAAAGAGTCGTCTATGTCCTCCAGCTGTCTCTTCCATTTCGTCAGATTTCCGGAACCTGCATTATAGGCAATCAGGATGTAAAAAAGATTATTTTTTATAGAAGGATAATTCTGAAGTGACAAAATATATTCCTGCCCTATTTCCAGATTTATACGCGGATTTTTTAACTGCCATTTATCTTTACCTGCCAACCCCTCATCATCCCTGATATAGGCTGCCGTTGAGGGCAGTAATTGCATTAGACCAACAGCTCCGCCCGGACTAACTGCCCGGGGATTGAAGCGGGATTCCTGTCTGACAAGTGCATGCAGAAACGCCTTGCTGGTTAAATATCCTTTTTGCGGTGACCAAGGAAGCTCCGGATAAAGGGCCGCATCGTAAAAGCGCTCATTTTCACCGAGATTTGCATTTCCATACCTTAACGCAAATGATGGTAAATCCTTATCCAGCGCGAAGGCGAGTAAAGCGTCGGTCATCCCCTCCCCGGCTGTTGGGTCTATGCCCGCAAGTTCTGCATCAGCAAGGCTGTATTGCTCTGCAAGTGTAAGAAGATAGGCCCGCAGACCTTTTTCACTGGAAAGCAAAAGGGCCCTTTCTTTATTACCAAAAGAAGGGCTTTCCCAGTTGTAATCCGCACGTTGCCCCAATAACTCGAGAGCCATTAAGCCATAAAATGTGCGTGGGTAGTGAGCCGCCTGTTTAAGATATGCATCACTTTCATCATAATTTCCTGCCCTGAAATGGCTACGTGCTGCCCAAAAAGCCCCTCCTGAACTTAACCAGCCATTTACACCACTTGCATGTGCTGTTCTGGTAAAATATTTTGCTGCCTGCTTGTACTGCTTCGATTTAAATGACGTCAGCCCCATCACCCAATTGGCAACCGGCACATCTCTATCATGTTTATCAGCCAGAGGCTTTGCCATTTTAACGGCCTGTTTGTACTGCCCCTGAACCATATACCCATGTGCTATATTTTCCTCAACGCGCGCTTTCTCAACCGCATTCATATAACGTGCCGCATCGCTCGTATTAAAGGAATCGAGTGCCTCCAAGGGAGTTTTAGAATACAGTTTTGAGTTAACCTTAGATATCAGTCGTTCTACCGCTCTGTTTTGCTCATCTGTTCTGTCTGCCGAGAAAGACGCATTGGTGCGGGCATCCATAAGAGATGGCTCGAGAGCCCCCATTAGATAAGTTTTATACCTCGCCTCTTCGACATGGTCCTTATTGCCTGCAGGGCGCCGTAATTCAGTCAGCCGTTTAATCCTGTTAGCCGCAGGATGATCGCTATATTTCTCCATCCAGTTTTTCAAATCTGAAAAACCTATTCTGGGTGAGTCCGGGTAAAGATAACGCTGTAAGAGCACGTGCCCCATCACTCTGCAATCTGTCAATTTTTGTATTGCTTTATCAGCAGCCTTAAATTCCCCCCTGGATTGTGCGTCAAATATGCTTTTGTAAATTAACCCGTTTGTTTTAAGAGATGTTTCCTTGTTTAACTGCTCATTCGACTTTGATTGCGTACACTTAGCCACCTCAAGCCTTGTGTCCGGCAGCTTGCCCCCTTCCCCTTCTTCCAAATCCGGCTTCAGAGCAGGTATGATTTTGTAAATCAACTTTTCTCGAGTAGCTGTCTCTTCGGTGTTCTTTTCTATGACAGGCTTCACCCCGGGTTTTGGTGCTTGCGCGAAAACACTTGGGCTCGAGGCCAAAGAACTTGCCAATAAAAGAAATGAAAGAAAACCCTTTATTCCCATGTGGTCTTACGCTTTGTCTATACCAAGCTCGATACGTTTTTTATGAAGCATTAGCATATCCGCCCATACTGTCTTTTTTTGCTTAGGGTTTCTCAAGAGATATGCAGGGTGGAAGGTCGGCAAGGCAAAAACAGGCTTGTCCGATTTTGCGCCAATATCCGATACAGGCTGATAGTCGTGCCAATTGCCTCGCATTTTAACTATGCCTTGTTTCGTATTCAGAAGCGACTTCATTGGAGTATTTCCAACCAATACCAATATATCCGGACTTACCAGCGCTATATGTTTTTCAATAAAGGGAAGCGCTATCGACATCTCTGCGGGTGTCGGTGTTCTATTACCTGGTGGACGCCAATTTAATATATTCGATATATAAAGCGCATTTTCAGGAGCTTCTGCATCACGGCTTAAACCGATACTGCCCAGTATTTTGTCAAGCAACTGGCCACTCGCGCCGACAAATGGCTTTCCTTGCTTATCTTCATCAGCCCCCGGCGCTTCCCCAACCACCATAACCCGGGCTTTTGGGTTTCCATCACAAAACACCATGTTGAGAGCCGTTTTTTTAACTGAAAGCCCTTCAAAATCGGCAATTGCCTGCCTCAGGTCTTCAAGTGTAGATATGTCCTTTACAATATTTTCGGCCTCGGCTCTGGCATCCTTGGAACTGATAAGGGCAGATTCAGTTTTTGCTGGCTGTTTTTTTGGCATGGCCTCTGATTGGGTTTTAGTGTTGCGGATTGTTGTGTCTGGTGCGGCACCTTTCAAGTCTTCAAAGCTGCCGGGCAGCTTGTTTGTTTTATCCTGCGGTTCGCTTTCCAGCGCTTCAGTTATACCGTTATCGGTATACCATTCCAGTGCTTTCAGTGCTGCATCTCGATCGTTCATCAAAATAATTATACTGTTTGGTCACGTTTAAAAATTAATGTGGACCACTCTCTGGTCAGTTTTCGTTATATAGGTTAAAGTTTTAAAAGACAAATTTTTCGTTGAGATAGAAAGCTTTGATTTATGGACACGCAACAGCGCACTGACAGGGAAAGCATGGAATATGATGTCGTTATTGTCGGCGGCGGGCCCTCCGGCCTATCCTGTGCTATACGGTTAAAACAGCTTTCTCAAGAAAATGGACAGGATTTATCTGTATGCGTTATTGAAAAAGGCTCAGAGGTCGGGGCACATCTTCTTTCTGGAGCGGCCTTTGAAACACGTTCATTGGACGAGCTTATCCCTGAGTGGAAAGAAAAAGGTGCACCTGTCACATGCAAAGCCAAAGAGGACAGGTTCTATCTTCTGACTGACAAAAAAGCCCTTCGCCTCCCGACCCCGCCTCAAATGAAAAATGACGGTAATTATATTATCAGTCTTTCAAATCTTGGACGCTGGATGGCAGAGCAAGCCGAAGATCTTGGTGTTGAAATTTTTGCAGGATTTTCTGCAACCGAAGTCCTTTATGATGAAAATGGTCATGTCAAAGGAATTGCAACTAATGATATGGGTATTGGCAAGGACGGTAAAAAAACAGATTTATTCGAGCCCGGTGTCGAGTTACATGCTAAACAAACCGTTTTCGCAGAAGGCGTACACGGGTCCCTTACAAAAAAACTAATTCATAAATTCAACCTTAGGAAAGACGCTGATCCGCAAACTTATGCTCTGGGTGTTAAAGAAATCTGGGAAATTGACCCTGAAAAACATAAAGAAGGGCTTATAGTTCATACTGTTGGTTGGCCTATGGATTCAAAAACATATGGCGGGTCATGGCTTTACCATCAGGAAAACAATCAAGTCTCTCTAGGTTTTGTTGTAGGGCTTGATTACGAAAACCCCTATCTGTCGCCTTTTGAGGAAATGCAGCGTTTTAAAACCCACCCCGAGATTAAAAAATATCTGGAAGGCGGAAAACGGATAAGTTACGGCGCAAAGGCCTTGGTAGAGGGTGGTTTTCAGTCCATACCAAAGCTAACCTTTCCGGGTGGGCTGTTGGTAGGAGACTGCGCAGGTTTTATCAATGTCCCCAAAATTAAAGGCAATCACACAGCTATAAAAACAGGGATGCTCGCCGCTGAAAGCATTTATACGTTGATTACATCTGGAGGTGATGACACAGAATGCCGTCAATACTCCGAAAGATTAAAGAAATCATGGGTCTGGAAAGAACTTTACAAGGTACGCAATATTCGTCCTGGATTCCAGAAGGGCATGTGGTTTGGACTTTTGAATGCCGCTTTCCAAACCCTGGGGGGATGGATTTTCCCTTTCACCTTGAAAAATCACGCGGATTACAAGGAAACAGGCAAAGCAAGCAAACATATCCGCATTGATTATCCCAAGCCTGATGGTGTTCTTACTTTCGACCGCCTGTCATCAGTTTATTTATCCAACACAAACCACGAGGAAAACCAGCCCTCTCACTTGAAATTAAAGGATGAGGACATACCTGTAATGTTAGACCTGAAGGTCTATGCAGGGCCATCGCAAAGATATTGCCCGGCTGCTGTTTATGAGTTTGTCGATGTGGATACAGATCCCAAGTTTGTTATCAACGCACAAAATTGTGTCCACTGTAAAACATGCGATATAAAAGACCCGGCGCAAAATATTATCTGGACACCGCCCCAAGGTGGCGGCGGGCCCAATTATTCGGGAATGTAACACCAGTTTTAACATTAAAGAGTTTTATGAAACGTACCCTTCTTATTTTATTGACCGCCACTGCACTGACGTCATGCCAGCCGGACAGTTCCACATCGTCCAATGGCACCATCATTGACAAGGTAAAGGACATCTTCTCTCAAGATGGCTTGCCATCCAAAAACACCTATCAGGCAACGTCAGACATTCAGGCCTTTGAACCAAGAACTTACGCCGGGAGCTACCTTGTCGGACGCCATGCCCAAATGCAAAGTGACTGGCAAATGGCCAGCAAGGCTTTTAACCAACTCTTGGATCAAAGTGAAAGTGATGACAACGCAGGGCTTTTAAGGCGCGCGCTTGTACTTGCAATCGGATCAGGTGACTTTGAGACAGCACTTAAAATTGCACGGACGGATGTTAATCAGGATGATGCTGAAAGCTCATCCCTTGCCAATCTCGTCCTTTCACTGGACGCCCTGAACAACAAGAATTATGAAGAAAGTTTTGCTTACCTTAATGCAATGCCCAACAGCGGTATCACCCAGATTGTTAAACCTGTTTTTAAAAACTGGCTGTCTTTGAACCTTGATCTGCCCGAAAACGAACAAAGCGTGACGAATAACGGGTTAAACCTGTATCATGCTATATTACGCGCAGATGCAGAGAAAAATGTAGAGGACCTGAAAGCATACGCATCAAAAACAGCCCCTCTTATGACGCTTAACAGCTTCTCTCGCACCCAAATAGGCGATATCTTATACCGTAACGGCTTGGAGGATCTGGCTTTGGAAATGTATCGAAGCCTTCTGGATACTGAACACGCCTCAGGAGAGACTGTAGAAGACCGTTCATTATTAGGCAAAATTGAAAACATCGAAAATGATAGCCCAATAGACAAAACAAAACTCTATGAAGGTATAGAGACCAGTAAAGAGGGTGTAGCCAAGGCCATGACAGACATGGCCACATTGTTTTTTCAGGAAGGCGGTATGGATAGCGCCAGACTTTTTGCACAAATGGCACTTCAGTTGAACAGCTCTCAAAATGAAGCCAAACTTTTACTGGCCTATTTAGCAGCCCAGACAGGACAAACGGATGAAGCTATCGCTTATTTTAATGGCTTGGCAAATGAAGGCGTTGATCAGAATGAGTATATCCGTGCTAAAAGACAGGTCGCGCATCTTTACGAGGAAAACGATGAGATTCGTGATGCCTTGAATGTGCTTAAAGATCTGGTTGAAGAAACGGGAGATGTCGACTCACAGATACAAATTGGTGATGTTTACCGACATCAGGAAGAATATAAGCTGGCCTTGCATGCTTATAATGAGGCTTTTTCGATGTTGGACGATAAAGATGACCCACAAAACTGGCCTCTTTATTATTCCCGCGGCATGGCGCTTGAGAGGCTCGGAAGGTATGAAGAAGCCGAAAAGGATCTCCTTCAAGCATTAGAATGGCAACCGAACCATCCTTACATTCTTAATTATCTTGGCTATAGCTGGGCGGATCAGGGGATAAAGCTTGACCGTGCCTTGGAAATGATCGCAAAAGCTGTCGCTTTGGAACCCAATGATGGCTATATAACTGATTCTCTGGGATGGGTTTATTTTCGGATGGGATTGTATGACAAAGCCCTTCCCTACCTTGAGCAGGCGGTAGAACTCCTCCCTTATGACAGTATAATCAACGATCACCTAGGCGATCTTTATTGGCAATTGGGTCGTAAATCAGAGGCCCGCTTTCAATGGGAGCGCGCGCTGAATGCGGCCGAAGAAGATGAGGAAAAAGAAGCCCTTTCTGAAAAGCTTAAAAACGGCCTGGATACACCGGCAACAATTCAAAATCCAACCTAAAAGAAAAGACCGCCTTGTTCTCAAGGCGGCCCTCTCACTACATCAAACTTTTTAGGTATTAATTGCTGGAGCCGTATTCAACGGGGTTAGCATCCAATTCAAATTCTTTGGCAAGCATATGCACGAGTAGATCTTCATTGGCACGCCCGTTCACAGTCAAGCTCTCTGCTTTCTGGTAAGACCGCACGGCATCTTCCGTCAGAGGACCGTTAATACCGTCGGCTGGACCAGAATAAAGACCGAGTCTCATTAATTGTTCCTGTATCTGGGAAACAATGACCGCATTAGAGCCGGGTGTCATATTCCCGCTTTGTACCGGATCAGCGGGCGCCGTTGCCATTGTTGTCACGGCAGTCTCTTGTGTGCTTGCCGCCCCTGTCGCCTCAACTTCATCAGGAATAGTATTATTTGAGGCAGTGGCAGATTGCTGCGTTGGCTGTGTTGTAGCCGAAGCTGTATTTATATTTGAAGCAGGTTTCAACACAGACATGCGCTTCACAAGCGTATTCACATCTTCTTTGGTAAGCCCCATTTTCGTGGATAGTTCGTCCAATGCTTTTATGGCCTCAGGGTTGCCCTTATTAGCGGCCGTCGTATACCAGAAAAGTGCCTCATCCGGCTCAGCCGCTCCCATAAGACCATTCTCATAAATCAATCCAAGGTTATAGGCAGCTTCGGTCACATTATTATCTGCCGCACGCTCAAAGTAATAGGCTGCATGGCGAATATCATGGTCAACACCAACGCCTTCAATATAGGCTATGCCCAAATTATACTGTGCCTCGGGGTGTTGCAGGTAAGACGCGGCCTTATAGAGTTGAACTGCTTTGGCCTCATCTTTGGAGACACCCAAACCTTGCTGGTACAAAACCCCAAGATTATATCGCGCATTGGCGATACCATTATAGGATGCTTCCTCAAACCATTTGGCAGCGGTTTCATAACTGCCTTTAACTCCGGCATGTCCCGCCGTATAGATAGCTGCGAGATCGTGCTGCGCCGCTCCGGATCCATCAAAAGCCTGATTTTCAATTTGCTTAACTACGTCAGGCAAGCTCGGGTTGCGTGTAAAGCGCTCAGCAACCTCTGTTGTTGGTCGCGTTGATAAAAATGCATCAACTGCAGCCTTTTCCTCAGCCTGAAAATCTCTGCCGGTTAGAGGCGCTACAGTTATCGACTCACCAGCGGTACTTGTCTGCGTAATCATATCCTCAGCTGTGTCAACTGAAGGTGTTGTAATTGCCTCCTCTTCGGAGAGGCTATCTTCAAGACTTGCCAAAACGGCTTCATCGCGGGTCTGCATGGAGTCCATTGAACCAAGTGTATTCGCATTTTCTGCAACGATAGGGTTTTCTGTTCTATCTTCCAACCGGGCGGTTTGCGTATCCGGAGCAGTCGTTTCTGATGTTGTGTTCCCGCTCATGGTAAATGGCAAATCATCATTAATGCTGTTCACATACCACATACCTGCGCCTGCTGCTGTCGCGAGAAGTACGGCTACGCTCGCGGCAACCAGCCACCCATGCTTGCGGTTATCATTTTTGGCTTTTCGAACCGGATGAGTGAGTTTTTCAAACTCGTCTTCATCCTCAGCAGTCGTTGTCTCCTCAGCTGGAGAATATGCTGATAGCGGGGTTGTTTTTTCTTCAGCGGCAGGAGCTTTTGGCAAGTCAGTTTTACGCGCTATCGCCTGATCAGTTAGAAGAACAAGGGCTTTGGCACGCAAAGTATCTTGTGTCTGAATAAGAGCTTCTTCAAGCCCTTCCATTTTTTTCAACAGGCGTGTCTTTTCATCGGAAAAAGTCTCTATGCGGCGGCTTAGTTTCTGTTGTTCCGCCACGACATCGTCCATTTTAACCATTGCCGACCCGGCCGTCGTTTCGGCACTTTCCACGCGCTCTATCAAAGAGCTGTGCAGGTTCTGTGCTTTTTCTATCTGGGTATGGAGGGCCTTCTGGTTGTCCTCCATAAGAAGTTTCCAGCGCTCCAGCTGTGGAACTTGTGAATTGCTGCGGGCAATACGAGCTTCAAGGTTCAGGAAAACCTTTGCTGTCTGTTCACTTTTGTCTTCCAGATCGGAAATTGCATTGCGTGTCGATTCTATTTCCCGCCATAATTTTTCACGGTCCTTTTCATCACGTCTCAATCTGGTATTTACTTCCGACAGAAGACTGATGACACGCTGGGATGTGGATGTTGGGGTATTACCGCCGACCGATGGCTTACCGGCATTTCGGTTATTTGTTCCTGATGCGTTGGTATTTGCAATCGCAAAACGGGATGGTCTTTTCTCGGTCATGATAAAATATCTTCACATATATGTTTTTGGGTAGAGAGAAGTGGAAAGCCCGAATCTTCCCCCTGTAATAAAGCTTTAGAGGCAAGATTAAAGATAAATAAGTGATTTTGTAAAATGATTACTGAAAAAAACCACATTTTGTCCACAGGGTCTCTAATATTAGGGCTTGCAATAACCGATAAGCTTTTGTAAATAATTGCTACCGCTTTTGGAAATATGGATTTTAAAGCCTGTTTCCTGAAATCACACTGGGGTGTAGCCAAGCGGTAAGGCACCGGTTTTTGGTATCGGCATGCGCAGGTTCGAATCCTGCCACCCCAGCCATTTATTTTCATATTTAAATTGTTTCAGCAAAATCCAAGTTGTAATTCCGTAGACTCAAAAACATGTTTTAACAGTTCTTGTATGTGTAAGCTTTTTTGAGTCCAGAGACTTATAGCTTTCTGACACCCTCCCCCACTAAAATTCATCATCACGCTCAACTAGCAGCTGATTAGGACCTTTCTTGATATTTTCGGAACTTTAGCAAAGTTTAAGGGTTTGTTTTGAAAGGAATTACCTATGTTAGTTAGAGCAAAATATCATCTTGTGACGATTTTTATTGTCGGACTGACGGCTTTTGCAGGCTGGGGATACTATGTATACAGCCAAAGTAACGAAGCTGCGCGCGATCAAGATATTTTATTTATGAGCAATCCTACTGTCGCAGAAGCTGATTTAAGAAATAAAAAAGTTATTGAGACAGGTTTAAATCATACTGAAAAGAATGTCTTTGATAATGAGAATATTGCAGACATGGCGACACTTGAAAAAGATAACACGGCTCAAGCTCTTACAAAACTTTCCAGAGAAGACAGTTTTTTTGAGATCATTCCCTATCGTGACCTTGAACTTTATAATGTAAATACCAAGGAAAAATTAAACATTATATTCTGGGCCGATGGCCGCTATATACCTTCCGCACTTGATGAGCTTAACTGGTTTATGCGTGACTGGCGCATAAATACGGTGACACCTATGGATCCTGACCTATACACCCTAATGCATAATATATATGACGAGGTCGACGGCGAAGAGCCCATACATGTTCTGTCGGCGTTAAGGACTCCCGAAAGTAACAAGATACTCAGACAACAAGGGTATAAGCCCGCAAAGAAAAGTCAGCATCTAGAAGGTCGGGCCGTTGATTTAACAATACCGAATGTTCCTGTAACAGAAATTCGCGATGAAGCCCTTGAGATTGGCGTTGGTGGTGTCGGATATTATCCTGATAATCATTTTGTCCATGTGGACACAGGTCGTGTCCGAAGATGGTAATATCGCCAAAGTAAATGTATAGCAGACAGCTTATAATCTTACTCTGTGACAAAACGGCATGAGTTTCGCTTTTTCTTCTTAAAAGCCTTTTAATATTTGAGATTCTGAGTAATAAAATATTCACCCTTTTTATTATATTATATATATAGGATAAAAGCTTATGCCCCGACAAGAATTAGATACACGCAAGGAAAGTGGAAATGTTTTATTTCTTATTTTGATAGCTGTGGCTCTTTTCGCAGCACTTTCTTACGCGGCGACTAAAAGCAATCAAAGCGGGACAAATGTTACAAAGGAAAGAACACAAACAGAAGCAGCCCAAATCCTGCAATATGTAACAGGTTTACGTACAACCATCCAGAGGATGAGCGCTATAAACGGTTGCGCGCCTCATGAATTTAACTTTGAAAACCCTTTTATGGTACACCCTGATTTTTGGGGAGGATCAACGAATGATGCGGCGCCTTCAGATGGGTCCTGCGATATCTTTGGCCCTGAAGGAACGTATTTCATGGACAAGCATGACATCTCTTTCACAACTGACGTAGCTGTTGAAGATGTTGGTACATCTCGGACAGAGTTATTAATGTATTTTGTAAAGGGTGAGTCAGAACAAGACATCGCTTTGTGTACGGCCATAAATGATTTGCTGCGACTTGAGGGAACATTTTCCGGAGGAACTATAAGAACTGCAGACTGGGATTTTGCACGCTCCTCATCCTCTGGCCTTAGCTATACAAATTCGCCCTCTGCTGCCGAAACTATCGGTGAAGACGGTGCAACAGCCTTTGCCGGTAAGTCAGAGGGCTGTATCCAGGGAGCGACCTCCCATAATGGCGGAGACCGCATTTTCTATTTTGTTTTAGCTCCGTATTGAAGACCTCAGTCTATTTCCTGATACCTTCCAATAATTCATCATGGATTTTTTTATCCCCATGAAGAACGGATATGTCGCCCGTTGCTTCAAATACAACAGCTTGTACTTCACTATAGTCCAAAACATTTGCCTCTCTTAATTTGGCCTTTAAATCTTCTTTTGTGATTTTGGCAATAAGTAAATTTTTATGAAGTATTTCGGCGCCATCCATCAGCAATATTGGTTTATTTTCCAAAACACTTTCGGGGCGTAGCATTCTCCACCCAGAAAACAACGATTGAATGATTAAAAACACTCCCATAGCAACCGCACCCTGCATAAGGGTGGGCTCTTTTTGCACAACAACAGTGGCCAGAATAGATCCAATTGCAATTGTCACGGCAAAATCATGAGCCGACATTTTTGAAAAACTTCTCAAGCCATTCAATTTAACGAAAATAAGCATCAAAAAATAAATCAAAACAGTTGATATGCTTATGCCCGCGACTTCCCCTAAACTTATTTTTATCCAATCCATTTTTGCACCTGCTTTTAAACTTCTACTTTGAACTATTAAACTTGAAAGCCGTTTGTAGCACAGAATGGACTAAAATATTAGAGAAAGGACGTATTTTTATGTCACAGAAATTAAAAGGTAAAAAAATTGCATTTTTGGCAACCGATGGCTTTGAACAGGTCGAACTTACACAGCCTTGGGATGCTATTAAAAACGCCGGCGCGGAAGTGGAACTTGTTTCACTTGAAAAAGGTGAGATACAAGGCATGAACCACGATGAAAAAGGTGACAAATTTACAGTCGATAAAACAGTCAACGAAGTTAGTGCCTCTGACTATAATGGTCTTGTCCTACCGGGCGGTGTACATAACCCCGATACGCTAAGAACAAATCCCGATGCAGTGCTATTTGTCAAAGAATTCTTTGAGCAGCATAAACCTGTATCTGCCATTTGTCATGGGCCTTGGACACTTATTGAAGCCGATGTTGTCCGCGGTCGAAAGCTAACATCATGGCCAAGCCTGAGAACGGATATCACTAATGCTGGCGGAACATGGGTTGATGAAGAAGTCCATGTAGATAACGGACTTACCACCAGTCGCAAGCCTGATGATCTGGAAGCGTTCTGCAAGAAGACAGTAGAAGAACTTTGTGAAGGCAAGCACGAAAAACAGGCTGCTTAAAATTCGCATGGACGTAATACGTTAAAAAGGAAGCGGTCGCTTAATTATAAGAGCGGCCGTTTTTTTCATTTTGCTTTTCTTTCAAATTTTCTAACACCCTGCGCTTCGCTTCAACCGCCAGATCCGCGGGCGACTCAAATTCGCAAGCCTCCATTGGTGGTAAGGCCGTAATTTCTGATTTTACAGATGATACACGCAGCATATTCCATATTTGGGCTAATCCAGGGCGTGTTTTGTCCAATATGAAGATTTTTTTTAAGCTCTCGTCTTCTGATGTTTTCCTGCCGTTTATCTCAGTTATCTCCAAAGCAAGCGGTTGATAACCTATATCTGTTTCGAGCTGAGTGTTTTCGGACAGATTGTTGAAGCCAATGCTGATTACGCCCGTTTTAAAAGGCGCAATATTTTTTCCATCCAGAATTACGCCTTCAGGACAAAATGTTATACTTCGTCCTTCATTAAGCTGCTTTGTGAGCTGTGCATGAATTTCAGGCAATTCATCTCTTGAGCGGTTGTTGCTTGCAAATACGGTTCCTATGTCAGAGGCGAATTTCCCCATTAAAGGCCATTGTTCAATCTCTTTCATTGCAACAAAGCCGCTTTTCTTAGTCACTGATGCAAGAATTAGGGGATCGAGCACTGAAAAATGATTGGCCATATATAACATTGGTTTGTCCGACACCAATGATGCCTTGTTAAAGTCCACCTTTATACCGAAAATCTTGCGCAAAGCGCCCCAGAAAAAGTTGGGAAGAGTTTCCCTGTCTTTGAATACAGGGCCAGCAACATATAATTGTGCCGGAATAACAGTTACAGCAAGAAATGTTGCACCAAGAACTTTACCCACCGCTCTGACATGTGAAAACATATAAAAGCATAGAAATTTGTTTTCATAAAATCAATTTATTTTTGCTTTACTCAACGGAGTATTATTTTTATACAGACCTTGTAAGGACAAAATGATGACAAAAGATATTTATAAAAACCTTTCTCAACTCGGCCAGAAAAGCGAATTGCCCGATTCTCCGGAAGAGGCCGTTCTTGAACGCGTGAAAAATCCGCAAGAGAACACTAATTATATTGTTCGTTTTACAGCACCGGAATTTACCTCATTGTGCCCTATCACATCCGCGCCCGATTTTGCCCATCTGGTTATTGATTACCTGCCTGGCGACTGGCTAATTGAAAGTAAATCCTTAAAACTTTATCTGGGATCTTTCAGAAACCACGGTGCATTTCATGAAGACTGCACAGTTACAATTGCAAAGAAACTTGCAGAGACTTTGGAACCGAAATGGCTGCGTATAGGCGGTTACTGGTTCCCCAGAGGAGGCATTCCCATTGATGTTTTCTATCAGACGGGTCCAGATCCAGAGGGAGTGTGGATTCCTGAACAAGGCGTTGCACCTTACCGCGGTCGCGGGTAATAGATTATAACACTACCTTGAAAACCGCATCTATCCCTTTACATGATTTAAACATGCGAAAGGAACAATATTATGCGCCAGTTAGTAGATGGAAAATGGGTTTATGATGACGAATCTTTTGCCGGGGAAGACGGCAAGTTTGACAGGCCGGATACGGATTTCAGAAACTGGATAACACCTGATGGGTCAAAAGGACCAGACGGGCAGAAAGGGTTCAAGGCCGAAAAAGACCGTTACCATCTTTACGTGTCTCTTGCATGCCCATGGGCACACCGCACTCTTATATTTCGCCATTTAAAGGGGCTTGAGGATATCATCAGTGTGAATGTCGTACACCCGCATATGTTGGACAAAGGCTGGACATTTGAAAGTGATTTTGCAGGTGCTACTGGCGATAGTCTTTATGCTAAAAATTACTTATATGAAATTTATCAGAAGGCTGCGCCCGAAATGTCCGGTAAAGTCACCGTGCCTGTTTTGTGGGATAAAAAAGAGGAAACGATCGTTAATAATGAAAGCGCAGATATTATTCGCATATTTAATACTGCCTTCAATGACATCACCGGGAACACTGATAATTACTATCCAAAAGACCTGAAAACAGAAATTGATGAAATTAATGAGCGTGTTTACAACACCGTTAACAACGGCGTTTACAAAACAGGTTTTGCCACTAGGCAAGATGTTTATAATGATGAAGTTGAAAAATTGTTTGATTCACTCGATTGGCTTGAGCACATACTAAGTGATGGTCGTGAATACTTGGTTGGAGATCAGCTTACCGAAGCTGATGTTAGACTTTTTACAACCCTTGTACGTTTTGATGCCGCTTATTATCTCCACTTCAAATGTAATGTTAATCGTATCGCTGACTATAAATGGTTACAACGCTATCTGGAACGTCTCTATGACCTGAAAGCTATAAAGCCAACAGTAAATCTAAAACATATTAAAGAACATTATTATTACAGCCACGGGAATATAAATCCGATACGCATCGTTCCTGAAGGTCCCGTTTTAACTTGGTATGAAGGTGAATAAGAATTTTATTGGCTTAATCAGCTTCCACAACTTCTTGTGGTGTGTTCTGAACGCCCGTAACAGGGCCATTTCCTAACTTCCCAAGTTCGTCACGCCCCCAGCACCAAAGTGTATTATCACTTTTTATACCGCAACTAAATTCTTCACCAGCTGCAATTTTTATCCAGTCATCTGTTGATGTCACGGCTTGAGGGGTATCGTGACTTGAGCCAGCCCCGCTATTCCCAAGCTGTCCTCGGTTGTTCGCTCCCCAGCAATAAGCTTTGTTGTTATTCCGTATGGCACAGGTATGTTCATTACCGACATCAACATCTATCCAATCATAGCCACCAGCTACAGGGAAAGGTGTATCTTCCGGGCCTGCCCCACCATCACCAAGCTTACCTAGATTTCCACCTCCCCAACAAAATACCTTATTACCGGTTGTGATCGCACAGGCGTGATAATCATCTACTGTGATTGATTTAAACGGTCCTGGATCATCTGCAACCTTTACAGGCACATCGCTACCACTGCCGCTTCCATCACCCAATATTCCATACCCTTGAGCCCCCCAGCACCATGCGGATCCGTCTTCCTCCTTAATAGCACAGTTTGCTGTTGCACCAGCATCCATATCGATCCAGGGACCTGGCTCGGCAATGATTTCGGGATCTGTCACATATTGTGTTGTTGGTCCGCCACCAAGTACACCTGTTGCATCCCACGCATCTGATCTACCCCAGCAATAAATATCCCCTACTGTGTTTAGTCCACAGCCATGATAATGGCCTACTGACAGTTTCTGCCAGCTATCAGTACTGTTTATGTCTTTTGGTACTTCCGGATTACTTCCGCCATGGTTTTCAGAAGTTGCTGTTTGACCCTCGTTTTCGAGTCCCCAGCACCATGCGGACTGATCGGCAGCTTTAATGGCACAACTGGTTGCCTCACCCACATACACACCAGACCATGGTCCGTTATCAATTAAAATCGGCACCGCTGAGTCTAGTCGCCCCGATCCATTCCCGAGCCTTTCATACTGGTCACTCCCCCAGCACCATAATGTTCCATCACCTTGCACTCCACAGGCATGGTCATCTGCCAGAGAAACATCAACCCAGCCATCAGGAGAGGTACTTATCAGCCAATCTACAGGGCTTTCATCTGTGCCGATTGTCAGCTGGATCAAACGATCAGCAGTACCACTCGTTGCCTGAATAATGATTTCATCGCGCGGTTTAATTGTGCCTGTTGTAACAGGGCGGCCGTTATTAATCCGTATGGCGGGATCGCCATCACCTGAGATCGAGAAAGGAACGGCCTGATTAATGCCGTAAACTGTAAAACTTTCCGAAAACTCAAGGATATCGGGTGTTTCCTGCAATACTTTTGTCAAAGTCAAAGTATCTGTTGGATACTCAGGATTCGTATCTGCGACAGGCATTGGAATTGCTGTGTTATGTTTACGCATACATCTGGTATCCACGGTTTGTGTCATATCATAAGTATTAGAGGTGTCACAATTAGTCCCAGAGGAATCTATGTCACAGCGCAGCCCTTGGTTAAATGTGTTAGTGGGATTAATATTAGAGGCCCAATACCAGCCTCCCCCCTTACCGTAATCAAGACTTGATGTATTAACATTTCTAACCAGATCCAATTCTGCCTGAGACGGTAGATACCAATTATCGTAACCATCCAGCACCAAGTCGTTGCAGTAGCTGGCCGCGGGAGAATCACTTCCAAGATAACTCACTATTAATGAAGTATTTATATCCCCTTCGTTGGAGCTAGCCTCGCTTACATATTCGTCGACATTACTTAACGCAAAGGATGGATCACCAGCAGGATTATAGTGACAACTCGGGTTGTCAGGATCCGGATCGCATCCGGCTCTTTGATACACTAGCTGACCATCTCCCGGTCCCCCACCCGGTCCGGTACAATCCGCAACAGCATATCCGCCTGCAACGGTATCACCCGCTACACAATTTCCGTTTACTGTCTCCGCATGAAGGAAAGCTTTGTGAGTGGCCGAACCGTCACTGACATTCAAATAGGCCCCCCAGCTTCCGGGCACATCAGATGCTCCTCGTACTCTCAAGGTACAGCTATTGACCTCAGATGCCTGAAGTGTGATACCGTCATCACAGGTTGAATTGCCAAAGTCGATCTCAAACTTGTAAGCAAAAGGGCCAGCCAGATATGTACTTGTGTCAGTTGATAAGGTTGCTGAATTTGCCGAGCCGACATTTGTCACTGTTACAACTCTGTAGGGTGAAGATGTGCCAGAGATTTCAAAGTTAAAACTATCCGCAGGATCAAATTTGAATATGACAGTTTCACCTGAGTCATTAAAAGCGCGCCAA
>NZNU01000078.1 GCA_002695035.1 Micavibrio sp.
TATAATAAAAAACAAAAAGAAGATAAAGACTATTTTATGGTCTTTAAATGTCTGGGTATAGAGTTTCATGCCTTTAAAAATCGCGTCTAAGTAAATCTATGCAGGTAGCGGCTATGAGTACGCTACCAAAAAGTGCCGTTTGTACAAAAAGTATCAGAAATATCTGTGTTGCACCTTCACCCGTACCGTAAAGCAGCCATTCGTTTTGAGTGAAAAGGTCAAGTCTGGGGACCACGAGGGAGATGGCCTCCATCATACCGCTGAGGAAGGGTCTGTCCCCTCCTGTTAGCGGATCATGCACTATTCCCAAAATCTGCCCGATGATTTTAGAAAACGTGTAAAATGCCAATGTAGATAGGGCCGCAGTCACAACAGATTTTAAAACCATTGAAAAGAAATAAGCGAGATAGGTCACTATGAGCAGTTCACCAAAAAATGAAAATCCCCATATAAGAAAAGAAACTTCGAATTTTTTATAAAAAATCCCCGATAAAAGTCCTGTAACTATTGCACTGAAAAACAATGCTAATACTAAAAAGACAGCTCCATGGCTTATAACGTATTGAACTCTTGTTACTGGCCTTGTCAGAAGGAAATCAAGCTCCCGCGTATCTTTCATGCGGATACAGTAAAATGCAATAAATAGAGTAATCCCTATAACATAGAGATAGCGCAATGAAGAGGCGATAAAAACCATTACAAATTGGTCTTGCTCTGTCACGGCGGAGCTGCCTATAAAAACACTAAGCGAAACAGCTACAACAGTTGCAACCAGCAACGATAAAATCAGCCTGTCCCTTATACATGCTTTCAGAACATATTTAAGAATAGCTTTCTGCATCTGTTTTAAAAACGAAGTGGTCTACGGTCTTGTGCAAAGGTCCGGTAAAGCTCTTTATCGGTATTATGAATTGACCCCGGCGCATCTATAATTGTGGCCTTAATAAAAATGACCAACTCTGTCTTACTAATAGCACTCGTCCTGGCCTTGAACAGATTGCCTACAATCGGCACTTCACCAAGAACAGGTACGCTTTCACTTGTATTATCGGAGCGATCCTGTAAAAGCCCGCCAAGGATTGCGATCTGGCCTGACTTCATATTCAAAATAGAGTCAATTTCCTGCACGTTCAGTTCAGGTATACCTTCATCCAAAGTCGTTGGAAGACCGGAGTCTGCCAAAGTTACGCTTGTTGCTGGGTCAAAGGCACGATCAACAACTCGGGTAACAGTAGGACGGATTTGAAGTGTTATCGTTTGAGTGTCTGGGTTCACAGAAGGTATAACATTAATAAGCACCCCTTCTGGAACACTGTTCACTTCAGAATCAATTGTCGTTGTCGGTGGGTTATCATCCGTACCATCTGTTCTCTCGATATCAAGCGTGAAGTAGACAATGTTTTGTGCAACGTTCAAGACAGCCGGCTGGTTATTCAGCACCGTCAGCCTTGGACTTGCCAAGGCATGAACTGTACCAAAGCGTGCAATCGCATCCACAACGCTTGTGATGTTATCACCGCTATATGTCAGAGAGAATGTATTTACTGATTCAGGTATGAGACCAAGCCCACCAGTTGTACCGCCAGCAAAACCAATCGACAGGTCTGAATCAAAGAAGCTGTTTAAAAGATTCCAGTTTATCCCTGCTGAAAACTCATCGGTTAGGTTAACTTCCAGTACTTTGGCCTCAATAAGTACTTGGGCGGTTGCATTTCTGCGCACCTCTGTAAGATACTCATTGACCTGCTCATGGATGCGCTTATTAGCATAAACAGAGATAAGGCCTGCTTGTCGGTTTATTGAAAACGCCGGAGTGAAGCTAACCTCATTTGGATTTTCTGTTCCGCTTCCTGTTTCAGTCGTCTGTGGTAGGGTTTGGACTTGTAAAACTGTGTTTGGCGCCTGAACAACAGGGGGTTGTGCCTGGTCTTGTCCAGGAGTAGGTACTGGCCCCTCCCCCTCAAGCTCAACCTCATCTATTCCATCAACTGCGACTACAGGCGCCTGAGGATTCGCCTCGGCAACTGATATCGTTGGATCATTTTGTGTGCGTAAATACCCCAAACCGGCATTAGAAGTAAGGATCTGCTCGAGGTTGGTTTCCAGTTCACCCCAAAAATCAGCCTCGGCCTCACTTGCTATTGAGAACGATGATCCAGCCTCCGCCTCTTCACCTGAAACAACAGACAGGCTGTTTGAAATATTACTTGAGGAGCTTCTCACAAGCGCAAGATAATCAATTTTATAAGTTTTCGTATATGGGGTATCCAACTCAACACGCAGGCGGTCATCTTCAAATTCATAACGAAGACCCGCTATTTGAGATATGCGTTCAATAACAATATCAAACGGCCTGTTCTTGGCTGTGAAAATAATTGACCCTGATATACGCGGATCAAGCTCCAGGTCATACCCGGCTTGGGTTGCCAGCTCAAAAAGTACATCACGTAGTGGGATTGTCTGGTTAACTGAAACGGACACAAGCGGAATTGGTCTTAAGCTCTCAGAAACCGGTGACACATATGATTCCAATGGTGGTATGTCCTCATTGGAGGCAAAGCTTTCGAACTCCGCCTGACGTGGCGACATTGCATCACGGAAATCCTGGACGTCCATATTTGTCGCGCGATCCTCGGCCAGATAGTTTTCACCCAAATCACAACCGGACAGAAAAACTATACTCATAACGGCAAGCGCTAATAACAGGGCCGGCAGTGATTTTAAGTCAAAAGACGAGGACGAAAACATGAATAAACCTCTTAAATATGGCGAATTAGTTACCGTATAGAATCATACGAAACTATAATGACTTGCTATAAACCATATGGCAAGGTCTTAATCGGAAATACTAAGTAAAGATGTGTCTAACGATGACAGGCCTGATCCGACCTCAAATTCATCCTTTTCTTTTTCCAGATTAACCTGCTTGATTTTCATTTGCATTTCAGCAGGTATATCCGCTTGAGCAACAGCCACGTCCTCGCTGATACTTCCCTCCATATAAAGCTTAATCAAAGCTTGGTCGAAGGTCTGCATCCCAGAATTAGAGTTTTGCTGTATAACTTCACGGATTTTGCCAATTTTACCCTCATAAATCAGCTCTTTTATAAACCCTTGATTCAGCATTAACTCCAAAGCTAGCGTCATACCGCCCTGAAGACAGGGAACAAGCCGCTGAGAGAGTATAGCTTTTAAATTCATAGAAAGGCTAAGCCTGATCTGGTCGTGCATATCATCCGGAAAAAGGTTTATTATACGCTCAATAGTCTGATAACTATTCGTGGCGTGAATAGTTGCAAGGCAGAGATGCCCGGTTTCAGCGGCCATCATAGTTTGCTCCATAACCTCGCGATCCCTGACCTCCCCAATCAGGATAACATCAGGTCTTTGTCGCAGTGAGTTTTTAAGAGCAATTGCGTAACTTTCCGTATCTACCCCGACCTCTCTTTGGGTAATGAGGGACCTTTTGTGTTCGTGGTGAAATTCTATAGGGTCTTCAATGGTGATAATATGACCTTCGCTATTCTGATTTCGATAATCAACCATTGAAGCAAGGGTCGTCGACTTACCCGCACCTGTCATACCGGTAATAAAGATAATCCCTCTCTTCATCAAGGAAAGCTGCCCTAGAAGTGAGGGCAATCGAAGTGTCTCAAAATCAGGAATATCCGATACAATGCGACGGATTACAAGCGCAGGGTGCTGCCTTTGCTTCAAAGCGTTAAGACGGAAACGGCCATACCTCCCTATATCAAGCGAAGTATTTAATTCCATATGAGACTCAAAGTCACGCATCTGCCTTGTCGTCAACGTATTCCCTAAAGCCTCTTGTATATCGTCTTCCGTTAGTGCTTTTTCAGAAATTGCATGTAATTCATCATCAATCCGCAGCAGTGCCTTTGCACCTGTCGTTAAATAGAGGTCAGACGCATTATGTGTAATCATCTGTTCAAGATATTTTAAAATTACTGGTGTCAAAATGAATACTCCCCATCTTCATCAGCGGAACTTTGTCTCTGCTGTGCTCCTCCGCTCATCCCCTGCGAGCTGCTGGAGGCGGCTTGCTGCTGTTGCTGTGCCTGCTCGATACGCCCGCCCCCCAAAGAGGCTGAAACTTCACCTTCTTCCTGGGTATCATCAGCGTCATTAGCAATGGCCAGAACCCGTCGTGCTTCTGTTTTGTCAATAATTCCAGAATTCAAAAGCCCTTCAATCGCATCTTCCATGGTCTGCATTCCGTATCTTGAGCCGGTTTGCATCATAGAAAACAACTGGGGAATCTGGTTCTCCCTGATAAGGTTTCGGACAGCACCAGTACCNACGAGGATTTCAAAAACACCGGCTCTTCCCTGCCCNTCCGCACGCCTGACAAGTGTTTGCGCGATCACACCTTGAAGTGANCTGGCAAGCATNGCNCGGATCATATCTTTCTCACTTCCNGGGAANACATCAATCAANCTGTCNATTGTCTTATGAGCGGAATTAGCGTGTAATGTTCCAAAAACCAGGTGACCTGTTTCCGCCGCCGTAAGTGCAAGTGAAATTGTCTCGTGGTCCCTCATCTCCCCAACCAGAATAACATCGGGGTCTTCACGAAGCGCACTTTTCAAGGCTGTTTTAAAGTCTTTGGTGTCCTCACCAACTTCTCTATGGTTGATAAGACTTTTCTGAGATGTGTGAAAGAATTCAACCGGATCCTCGATAGTCAGTACGTGTTTTTGCTCGTGCATATTGATATAATTTATCATAGCCGCCAAAGTCGTTGACTTACCACTCCCCGTTCCTCCGGTAATAAGCACAATTCCTTTTTCCAATGTCGCCATCCGCCTTACAACTTTTGGCAAATTAAGATCTTCCATTGTAGGGATATCGGAAGGAATAGTCCGAAAAACTGCCGCCGTTCCTAATCTTGTGTTAAATGCGTTTACGCGAAAACGCGCTTTCTCTCCAAAAGAAATCGCAAAATCGAGATCCATTTCTTTTTCGTAAGCAGCCCTTTGATCCTCAGTCATTACCGAGTATAGCATTGAGCGTATATCTTCAGATGATAGATCTTGTGTTTTTACACGCTTCATTTGTCCGTTAACCCTGACAATAGGCTGGTTACCCGCACTTAAATGTAGGTCGGATGCCTTATTCTGCATAACAAAAGCAAGTAATTGGGTAATGTCCACGGAAAATCTCCTAAGAATTAGAGGGTCTTGGTTTTATTCTACCATGATAGCGGCAGAGTGTTAACAAAAGCTTTGTATAGAGTTTACAGAACACCATAAGGTTGGAGCAGAATATAAAGCAGAAAAGCCATCGCGAAGAAGCCATTAAAACGGCTTACTGATTGGAAACCCTTGCTGCGGTAGAATATTACCACCAGAAGAATAATCAGAGTTGCGTAGAGAGGCAAATTCGTCCATCCCACCCATACGGAATATACTGCAAAACATATTAATGTCGCGAGGCTCAGACTTTTGGAAAACAAAAGAGTCATGACCCAAGCATAAATCGATATAGCGGCCGCACCTGCTATTGCAGAAAAAGCCATAATTTTAAAAAGCAGTAAGGGGCTCTCTGAACTATATAACATTCCAGCCCAGCTCAAAAGGCTCAAAGCCAGAAAAGTTTTTATCAAAGCGGATTGTGAATGCGAATCTCCTTTCCACGCGACAATGCATAAAGTCATGCTTATTGGTAAAATCAGAAGCAGCCCTAAACCTGTTACAGATATCTGATAGTGATATACGATAAAGGCCGTAAAAAACATAACAGCAATTTCCGTCAAAGGGTAATCGATCGGAATAGTTGCCTTGCAATGTCGACATTTTCCTCTTAACCAAAGCCAAGAGAGCACAGGAATTAAATCTAACACTTCCAGTTTATGTCCACATTTGGGACATTGAGAGCGTGCCGCTGACTTACCTTTATCCGTTAAAGCATAAAGAACCGACTGCCCGTTCATATGTCTGTATATAAGCGCTGTGGTGAAACTACCCAGGATTAAGCCCAATACAATACCGGCAAATATAAAGAACATATCTTCCATGCCCTAAGGATCTCTTCTATCAACGCCTGATAACAGAGAGCCTGTCATATATTCTTTCTCGTGGAACTGAAAGACTATTCCCGTGTATTGCGTCAACTTCAAGAGCCTTCTCATAATATGAAATAGCAGAAGCGATATTCCCTCGTCTCTCTGAAACAATAGCCATATTATAATGATGCATGGCGTTTTCAGGTTGTAGCGAAGATGCTATCCCCAAATATCTTAAAGCCTCATCAAAATTGCGCATATCTGCGTAGGTGAGACCTATTTGGGCCGCAATATTCACGTTACCGGGGTATTGTTGCCTTAGTGACATTAGCCTTTCCAACGCAAAAGCAGGGTTTTCCTGTCTCAAAAGCCCCATAAGGTTCACAACAGCATCTGCATTGTTGGGGTGCAAAGCAATCAGTTCTTCATATGCCTGAATAGCCTCAGCCGCGCGACCAGTTTTTTGCATTGCAATTGCGCGTCCCATCAGAATACGCGGGTCCCTTTTATTCATTGTATAGAGCTTATTATAAAAGCCCAATGCTGCCTCATATCGGCCTAGGGTTGAGGCTCTTTCAGCCGCGATCAACTCCGACTCTAGGCTGTTCGCACTAATAATATTTTCAACAACAACAAAACGGCTACCCGGCTCCAGCCTCGGGTCAACCATTGAAGGTCCAGCGTTTTGAATGGCCTGATCAGACTCTAAAGCCTCAATAGTTGCATCAAAGAAAACGTCTTCTGGAATGCTCCCGTCTTGAGGATTATTAACCACTATAACATTTCTTTCTGCAGACATGGCTTCTCCCTGCATATCAGGAGCGCTCGCGGCAGGGGCAGGCAAGTCACTTTGCGGTGGTGTAGCGGCAGCGTTTTCTGCAGTCTCCTCAGGCATAACAATTTCCACATCTGACGCATCATCAATATTTGATGTTTGCTGTGATGTATCAACCATATCTGCCTGCACTGCATCAAGTCCAGAGGTATCGCTTTGCCCGCCATCCACTTCCTCAACGGCACCAACCTCAGTAATATCATTATTTTCCTGAAAAACGTCGTCTGGTATTACAACAGGCGCAGCATCAGCATTATTTTCAACCGCAGAGGTGTCGAAAACCTGGTCGTTGTCCTGAAATTCATTAGCAGTGTCGACAGGATCGGCAAAGTTAGTGTCCATCGCAAACTCGTCACCGTTTCCAGCCACCTCATCAAATTGTGGGGGCTCCAGCGGTTGGCCAAATTCGTCTACACCGCTCTCTGCGCCTGCGAAGTCCTGATTTTCAGTGCCTGTGATATTGGTGTTTTCTGCCGAAGTCATATCCTCAGGAACAGCCATAGGGTCGACAAAACTTTCTTCTGGCTGCTGAAATCCCTGCTGCCCCATGTTTTGCTGCGATTCAGTTTCAAGATTTGCTGTATCTGCAGACGGTGGCGGGGTGGCCACATTTGCAACAGGTGCGCTTGAAGGCTCAGACCCTCCCAATAAAAAATAACCGCCTGCGCCCAAAATCAATACGCCTAAGGCACCGTAAACTATCAAGCGGCTTTTATTACCACCGGCATTCAGTTTCTTACCCCGGGAAGCACTTGGAGGGGCAAGGAAATCGTCTTCTATATCTTCTTCGCTATCCAAATAAGCGTCATAAGCCTCCAGATCTTCGTCTGAATCCAAAGAGCCGTAATCGTCGTAATCTTCATAATCTACGTCGGTGACCTGAGCTGCCCCCTGCTCATATTCATTATCGCGAGGCACACTGCCATCTTCGTTCTCACCTGCACTGCCCTCTGGGGCACCTGCGGCAGAACCGGCATCAACTCTGTACTCTTGCTCATCCATCGGCATGGATGATTTCTCAGCACTACCAGTCTCTTCATCTTCGAAAGGGTTAAATCTCTCTTCAGGTTCTATACGGTTTTCCGACCCGGCATCAGGTTGTCTTTGTTTGGAAGGGTTTTGTAAAGATCCCTCAACGGTCTTGTCTTTAGGGCCGGTTTCAAAATCAAGACCTTTCCCGTCCTGGCTGTTATCATCCTGATTATCCATAAATATACCCGTCCAAATACGTTGAAAATGTTTTGTTAGCCCCTGAGGTTTTGTAAGTGTAATCTAAAAAAAACATTTTTAAAAGTTAAGCTGTATTTTTTAAGTCCATGTTGGGAGAAATGAGCTTGAGAAAGGCATGCTCAAGTGTTTTTTGGGACGTTTCCTTTTTGAGGTTCTCAGGTGTTCCCCTGTAAACTATACTCCCGCTATCCAAAACAGCTACGCTGTCGCACAGCTCGTCCAGATCTGCCAGTATGTGACTCGATAGAAAAACAGTCTTCCCCCAGGATTTTATTTCCTTTAAAAGCGTCTTCACCCTTACACGTGCCATCGGATCAAGGCCACTCATAGGTTCATCAAGTATTAAAAACTGGCACGGTGCTAAGACGGTAGCTATCAGCCCCAGCTTCTGGCGCATACCTTTGGAATAGGAATCGACCTTTTTGGCAAGAAACTCCTTCTTCAGAGCCAGCATATCCGCAAGTCTTTCTATGTCTTCATCTTTAATTTTATGATTATAAAAATCACCCGTTAATTTTATAAACTCTATTCCTGACAGAAATGGCGGTGCGTCAAAACGTTCGGGCAAATAAGAAATTTGCTTACGTGTTTCCGTGTTATGGTTGTTTTGTCCGTAAATAAGGATTGTTTGCTGGGGACTACCTCTTAGATCAAGAATAGTTTTTATTAAAGTCGTTTTGCCTACTCCATTTAACCCTATAAGACCAAAGATTTCGCCTGTATTTACACTCAGAGAAATGTCCTTTGCGACAAGCAGGTTTTTATAACCTATGCTCAGCTTTTCAATTTCGAGTGGTAAGTCTGATCTGTCTTCTGTTTTTTGTTGCATGGAACTATCCTGGTAGAAACATTCTAGCATCTATATTAAAGCGCTGATTGGGGCGAAGGCGTATTGGATAAATCTTGTTCGTTTCACCGTCAAACCATTTCAACTCCACGTAATTATCATAAACACTAATATCCAAAATCTCGGAAGGTATTGCTCCTGGTGTTATACGAGTTTGATTAATCCAGATAATCCAATCCTCAACCCCGTTATAAAGAATCCCCCCCAATTTGACTTCGCGCGGGTAGGTTTTTTGTGCCCCCTCGCCCTGAAGATCATCTCCGCCCAGTCCCTGACTCGAAGCCTCACTTTCAGCAATCTCTTCCTCAGTTGGTGGGCGCGCTACAAAACTGGCCAGAGCAGTCTTTAGTGCCCTGTGCTCGCCGGGTAAAAAGAATAGCGAGGGGAAATTTGGCGGCACAAAAGAATCGCGTTTATATATTTCCTGTAATTCTGAATCAACGAGTTTCAATACAAGCAACTCCGGAGCAATGTCTTCCCCCTCATTTTGGGCACCAAAAATAATGGTCTGGCTGTTGACTTCTGTGGGTGGGTTTGCAGCTGGTGCGGAATCCTGTGCCATTGCATTATAAGAAGAAAAGGCAAAAAGCATACCCCCGTAAAGTGCTAATTTTTTCAATAATCCTCTGCCCATTTTATTCCAAATCCTCTTCAGCCGGAATGGTGATCCAGTTATAGACCAGATCTGCCTGCATCAGTGTTACAGGGGTTCCTGTTCCGATTTGCCTTAACACAACCTCATCAATGTCTCTGGTTTTCATTATATTCATTTCTTCAATGAGCAACTGCCCAGGAAATCTGTCTTGCATCAATTTTAGAAAGGCAAAAATTTCTAGATCGTCCTGAGCCTCCAGACTTAAATTTAACTTACTTTGCAGAAATACATGACCTGCTTCCTGTGCTTTCTGATTTTCGAGAATTTCACCAGGGTCGATCTCCAGGCGCGCCTTATTCAGCCCTACAATATCACGAAAATTTTCAACAATTTCTGACGCTTCAAGTCTGTTTTGATTAATAAAAAACCCTTCTTCTTCAAGAAGACGGAAATCACGAATTGTACCCTGAAGTTCTGTGAACTCCTGCCTTAGGCTCAACACCTCCCCCCTTTTGGTCGATGCCTGAGACGAAACAGACGAGTACTCGTTATTAATAGTTTGTATGTTGGGTGTCATGAAAAAATAAGCCGAAGCAGACAGAACAAATGCCATTGCTATAATTATACCAATAGTGAGGATCCGCTTCATACCAATTATATCAATCATAAGGCACTCTCCTCTTCCTGTGCCGGAGGAAATATCGTAACTTCAATTTCTGCTGTCAGCTTACCAATTTGGGCCTGCGCCTGCCCATCTGAAAGACCAACCTCTCTGGTTATCTCTCCCCTGTAAGACACATCTTTAAGTATCTTGGTCACAGAAACCTCATAATTATCCGGCAAATTCTGATCAATACGCGTTCCAAAAGACCTAACGGCTGCATTTCCACGAACAATATCCGTATCACCGGAAAAACTCATTCCCAATGTAAGTTTTGCTATTGGAGGAACAATCGGCAGGCCGGTTTCAGTGTCAAGCTCAGGCTGTGTATTAGTATCGGTACTCGTAACGTCCTCTCCTAAACGCTCAATTTTTAACGCCTCTAATTTTATAACGCCTTGCTGCGCCTGTCGGATCTTTCTGACCATATCAAACAGGTCAATATTAGCTGCTTTTAATTGCTGCTCAATGAAAAGAGAGTTTTGTATAAGCTGTATATTGATTCCTAAAGCTTCTTTCCTATCCAGTTCGCTTTGATAAATTGACTCAACCTGAGTGAGTTCACGATTTGCCTGCTCGAGGTTTTCGGAAGTCTTGTAATATTCTATATAGGATGTTGAGGCGTAATAACTTGCTCCCGCCAGCAATGCAACACCTACTATGCCGGCCAAAAAGGCATTTTTCCGTGGCACTAGAATTTCATCCAGAGCCTTACCGTGAACGGGCATGTTTAGAGACGTTTTTTTAGCTGTCCAGGCGACATGAAGTGGGTCCGCAATACGTGCTTCCACATCTTTTTCAATGCGCAGCCCTAAAAGATGCGCCGCATGGGAAGTCTCTAGCACATGAACCTTCACATTTTCACGCCCCAAGGCTTGTTGTAAGGCATCATCTTGCTGCGAAGAGGCTATCACGGCTATTGAAAGCTCATCTGCCGGGGAATATCCGAAACGGCTAAGATATGTCATCGTCGCCCGAAATTCCCTGTTGATTTCATTAACCCACAAGTCTGGGTCCGCATCAGTTTCAACAATCGGACTTATACGTGTAAGGGCCAAATCGCCGTTTTTGACAACAATCTGTCGCAACCCCCCGCTTTTATTCTGACCTATAAAGACACACCACTGGTTACCAGCGGCCATAGCTTGGTTTTTCTTCTTACGTGGTTTTTTAAGCTTTCCTGATCCTGTATTACTAGAGCCTGACGACAACTTTTCAGCAAGTGCTGGCAACATACCGGCTGATTCCACCGGCAAAAGACCAAAGCCGTCGATCGAAACCCCTGACTGAGAAAGAGCCGCCAAAATTAGCTGTAAATACTGAGAGTCCGGGCAAGCTGCAAATAGATAAGGGTTTGCTTTTAAACCGCCCTCTTCCTGTTTTTTTTGCGTTTTATTTCCATCCTTTGAAAGCTTCAAATAAGCTTTATAAGGATAGCTAGGAAAAGCCAGATTAAGCTTCCTCTGAACAACCTTTCCTGAGTCAAAAAAACTGACCTGCGGAACTCGTTCTTTGCGATAATGCTGGTCGACAGCATCGTAAAGCATTGTGACAGGTGCCCCACCTGCGTCTTTTTCAAGAATATCGGTCAGTTTTGGTACAAAAAGATCTTCTGACCACGGCATAACGCCAATAAGCCGCACAACCTTACCAATCGTTTTGTAGACGTAAAGGCTCTCATCGGTAATATGAAGAACGGTTTTAGAACCAAAAATCCCTACCATTCCGCACTCCGTAGCTCTCTATTTCTTTTTAGGCACAACATGTGATTGTTACATCTCCATATTAGAGAAGCTGCCGTAAATTGGGCCAAACACACCAGCAGCAATCCAGAGTATCATTCCTCCGAGCACTCCCGTCAAGGTAGGCTCAATCATCTGGACCATACCTTCAACAGCTTCATCAACATCTTTCGTATAGAACTCGGAAACCTGCTGCAATACGGGAGTAAGGTTACCAGACTCCTCACCTATCTTAAGCATTCTAATAACCATGCTCGGAAACTCTCCCGAGTCGTTAAAAGCTTCTGAAAGCGGGCTACCGGCTTTCACGCTTTCCTCAACTTTAGTAAGGGCTTCAAGTAGCGCTCTATTCGTAACTGTATTTCTTGCTGATTTTAAACACCCAAGTATTGTTATACCACTGGCATATAAAGCACCGAATGTTTGGGCGTATCTTGCGATTGAAATTTTACGGATCAAATTCCCAGCAACTGGCATTCTTAAGAACAAAACATCCATCTTATAACAAAAGTTCTCAGACCCTCGCCGTAAAAATTTATAAAGTACAAATAATAAAACAGGCACAATGAAAACATACATCCAGTAGTTCTGGAAAAACTCTGATGTGTTAATTAACGCCACTGTGTATATGGGTAATTCTTGATCAAGATTATTAATAAAGCCCACAACCTGAGGCACAACATACCCCATCATAACTGTAATTGTCAGAATAACAACGCCGCCCAGAATCATCGGATAGCGTGTTGCTTTTTTAATTCTGGATTGCAACTCCCCTATCCATTTCAGGAAGATAATCAATTGGCCATAAGCAAAACTCAAATCCCCTGTGTGCTCTCCAGCCTTTACGAGAGATATTGTTAAAGGAGAAAAGACCTTGGGGTGTTGCCCCATGGCCTCCGAAAGAGAAGCTCCCTCGGCCACCCCCCTATAGATTTCAGACATGATATCACGCAACTTGTCATTTTCAGTCGTATCACGAATGTCCGAAAGAGAGTCCAGCAAAGGAACACCGGCAGATTGAAGTTGTTCAAGATGTAGAAACAGCTGAACCAAGTCGCGGTTTTTAACTTTTGAGCGTCCCAGCCCTAGCGTTTTTTTATCTTTAATTTCACTACATTGCAAAAGCTCAAGACCCGAGGCCTGTAGCTGTTTATAAAGATCCGCCTCGCTAACAGCACCGACAACCCCCTTCACAGGGCGTCCGCTTGTGTTCAATGCTCTATATTTAAACTGTTTAATTTTACTGCTCCGTTAATCGGCCTGAAATAGAATCGCGTATTACTATATTATAAAGCTTAGTCGGGGGAAAGACTGACAACTTTGGAAACTGCCTCAATACTTGTCACACCTTCCAATACTTTTAAAATAGCATCATCCCTTAAGTCTTTAAAGCCTTTGGAACGCGCATATTTTTTTAGATCCGCCTTGGATCCTCCACTAGCAATGATGTCGTTCATGCCATCATCACACATCAGAATCTCAACAATTGCCGTACGCCCTTTATATCCGTTTCCACCGCAATTCACACAGCCATCTTCATTTGCCCTGAAAATCTCTGGTGGGTCCTGTGGGTCAACCCCCAGCAAAACGCATTCATCTTCTGTGGGCCTGCTTGACTGTTTGCAATTTGAACATAAACGCCGCCCAAGTCTTTGCGCAAATATAGAGACAATAGCACCAGCCACCATCCCCGGTTTTAGTCCAAGATCCAACAATCTGGGGATCGCTCCAAATGAGTCATTCGTGTGAAGGGTCGTATAGACCTGGTGACCGGTCATCGCCGCCTTTAAGGCCATTTCGGCCGTCACCTTGTCACGCACCTCACCAATAAAGATGATATCGGGATCTTGTCTTAGCAACGCTTTAATACCATCTCCAAAACCAAGAACGCCTTCCCGGACGCTTGTCTGCCTGATCATCGGCAGTGAATACTCAACCGGGTCTTCCAAAGTCTGAATATTTATTTCCACACTATTAATATGGTTTAACATTGCATAAAGAGATGTACTCTTACCACTCCCTGTAGGTCCGGTAACAATAACAATACCCTCAGGCTTCGACTGGGATTTACGGATTTTCTCTAAATTTTCATCACTGAAACCAAGATCGCCCAGCGGCATAATACTTGTCGATTTATCCAAAACCCTCATAACGATATTTTCGCCATGGACAGTCGGAAGTGAAGATACCCTGAAATCAGCCTCCTTACCACCGACATTCAGAGAAAAGCGCCCGTCTTGCGGACTTAATTTATCGGCGATATTCATTTCCGAGGCGATTTTTATCCTCTGGGAAATACCGTTCCAATATTTTTTGTGGAGTATATGGGAGGAAAACAAGATACCATCTAAACGGTAACGCACCCTGATGAAGTTTTCTTCCGGTTCAAAGTGAAGGTCTGAAACCCCCATCTTTACGGCCTCCAGCAGAAGCGCATTCACAAGTCTAACTATAGGGTGTGTAAAAGCCTCGTCTTCCGAAAGATCGCTGATATCCGTATCGCTTAAATCATCAGCTTCAAGAGCTTTAAGAATTCCCTCTATACTGCTTGAGTATCCGTAAGCGGCATCTATCGCCTCATTAATCACGAGAGGCGTTGTCACCATCGGCTTTATAGTGATCCCCTTAGGCGCTTTCCTTTTAAATGTGTCCATGGACACGATGTCATAAGGATCCACAACTGCGATTTGCAACATATCATCACTAAAAGAAAGAGGAAGTATATTAAGCTTCAATGCCTCTGCTTTTGTTAATATTTCTAAGGCCGCGCCATCCATAATAAAACTTTTTGGATCGAAAACTTCAAACCCGGCTGAATCAGCCAGCGCTAATGTCAGCTGCTCTTCAGTTAGAAAACCAACATCAATCAGCGCCTGGCCAAGCATTACTCCGCTCATGCGCTGCTCCTGAAGTGCGACTTTAAGTTGCCCTTCTGTAATCAGCCCCATTTCAATTAGACGATCTCCCAAACGGACTGTTTCGCCAGCTTCACCGCCACTCTTAGAAACAGCTGTATTTTGTGTCTGCAACGCTCTGCCCGACGGCACTCCCTCGGCAGCTTCAGATGTATCAGATGAAGTTGTTTGCTGAGATTTCGTATTAGATTTTGAAAAATTCTGAGGGTTTTGAGTTTTTAAGGCTTCGCCCGAAGATGTGTTACTGTTTTCTTCGTCCACAGTCATATCAACGAAATTGAAATCTATTTCGTCAGCATCATCCGCAGGCTTCACCCCTTTACTGCCTGACCTGTCAGGCACCTGCACAATATCTTCCCGCTCAGGCTTATCCACCTTAATATCTGATCTATATTCATGTTCTTCAATGGTCATATCGTTATCTTTTGGCAATCAGAAGGTTTTCTCAGGTTATTTGTATTTAAGGCAAAGTTTAAGAATTCAGTATATCAAGATAGAGCCAAATTACATAGGCTCAAGATATAGAATACAGTGAAAATATTAAGGAAAACTTATTTTCCATAAAGCTAAAGCGCTGGATTCTTTGCAATTTTTTTTATTGAGTTAATTCTAATATAAGCTGGTCGGAAAAGATAAAATGGCGCGCCTAGAAGGAGAGACTTCGAACGCGTTATTCGACACTCTGGCAGAGTGGAACGACCATCTCAAACCCTCTGACTTGAAAAGGCAGCCTGAGCCAAAACCGTGAGGGGGACGTCTCGCGATCCCTTCAACAGCGCGGCTGTCGGACAGCCGAGCACCCCTGACTATGGGAAGCCGGTCTCAGTGCGTTTCACTGAAGAGGAACGTGCTGAGCTTGAACGTAAAGCGGGCGATCTGACACTCAGTGCATACATCCGCTATCGCTGTATAGGTGATGCCACCCCAACTCATCGGACTCGGGGGAAGCGTCCCGTTAAGGACCATGAGGCGCTCGCGCGGGTTTTGGGCGCTCTTGGCCGTTCCCAGCTTTCAAACAATCTGAACCAACTCGCTCGTGCTGCGCATGCCGGGACATTGGGCTTGCCGCATGAAACGCAAGCAGCGATTGAAGATGCTTCAAACGACATCGCCTTCATCCGTGAAGCACTGATTGAAGCGCTCGGCCTTCGAGATTCGACACCATGATTTTCGTTGGCAACTCGCGAGCCAACGGGCAAAATCTGGCCCGCCACTTGATGAGCCGTGAGAATGAGCACGTCACCGTCCAGGAAATCTCGGGATTTACTGGTGATGACCTGTCCAGTGCATTCAAAGAAGCGGAAGCTACGGCACGCGGGACGCGTTGCCAGAAATACCTGTTCTCGCTCAGCCTCAATCCTCCGGCTGCGCAAAAGGTCGGAACCGAAACCTTTTTGCAGACCATCTCACAGGCGGAAGAAAGGTTAGGTTTACAGGGACAGCCGCGCGCTATCGTCTTTCACGAAAAAGGTGATCGCAGGCACTGCCATGTCGTTTGGAGCCGAATCGATAGCGAGGAAATGAAAGCTATTCCTCTGTCATTCACGAAGCGAAAGCTGATGGAGCTGTCCAAGGAAATCTATCTGGAGAATAGCTGGGAAATGCCTGATGGCTTCGTCCAGCCCTCCCTGCGCGACCCCAAAAATCTGACGCTAGCCGAATGGCAACAGGCAAAACGCGTCGGGCAGGATGCTCGTGAACTCAAGGCGATCTTCCAGGCCTGCTGGAAACAATCAGACGATCAGCGGTCTTTCACTCGCACACTTAAGGAGCATGGCCTTGCGCTTGCCAAAGGTGATCGGCGCGGATTTGTCGCGACTGACCTCAACGGTGAAGTTTATGCCATTGCGCGCTTTTGCGGCGTCAAGGCCAAAGATGTTCGGGAACGGCTGGGTCGTTCCGAGACGCTACCGTCAGCTTCGCAAGCGAGGGAGGCTTTGGCAAAGGCAGTGTTGCCTGGTGTCGAGAAGCTTAGGCAGGCTGAGGCTCGCAAGCTAGCCCAAGTCAAAGAGCATCAAAAAAAGCTTCTATGGCAGCTGACGGTTAAGCATACAAACGAACGAAAAACGTTGCTCAAT
>NZNU01000079.1 GCA_002695035.1 Micavibrio sp.
CAGAAGAAATAAAGAAAGGACCCATTTCTGGGCCCTTGGAAATTCAAATATTCTAAACGTCCAGTGATCTTTGCGAATGAGAGGTAAAATACACATTACAAAAACCGCAGAAGAAAGAATATAAAATGTTATTTGCATAAAGTATGTCTACCCTCGTATTAGTCTGAACAGTAAACTGATCACTAAAAGTACAATAAAGATGTAGAAAATAATCTTTGCAATGCCTGCTGCTCCTGCTGCAATGCCTCCGAATCCAAAAATTGCAGCAATAAGAGCTACAACCAGAAATAAAAGAATTAAACGTAACATAAGTGTTATAATTTATTGATTAGATAAAATTGATAACCTCTGTTCTATAGTTTTTGTTCCCGTGTTGTGCAACAACTCTTAATAATTAACGCGAATTCGATATTTCTGTGAGATTGAAGAATATAGATATAAGAATTGTAGGAATAGAAAAAGGTAGCAATGAGCCCGGATATGAGATAGGTCATAAAGTGGTCAAAACACCTATTGTGTGCATGTGTTATCTGGAACTTGTTCTTTCAACAAAAAACACCTTGAAGGAATAATTACGTTTGTATAACCCAATCGTTAATCTTTAGGATATGTCAAAGGAAGGTCATAACCATAGATAAGCTGCACATGCTCCTTACCATACCCGTAGATACTCCATAAGTTGACGCAGGGTTGACGCACTCTTGACGCACCCTTAATGCACCTTTATCCAACATCAATGTATCTGCCAAACCAATAGAAACGTCACTGAAAACCATTAATATACGGAAAAATAAAAAAGGGTGAGTAACCATCCAGGGAAATTTTATCAAAGAATAGAAATAAGCAGACACACAAGCAGAGTCAGAGCTTTATAGTTACCTGGAACTCGTATTAATGAGCTGAATGTATTTAAGCCTTGATTTGTAGAGAATCAGTAAATTCGAGGGGACCTGAAGCATTTTCAACAGAAAAATCCCCAATAGCAATTCTTCGTAAAGCGGTTAGATGAGAACCACTGTTTAATGCCTGACCAAAGTCATGCGCTAAACTCCTAATATAAGTTCCTTTGCTGCATTTCACCTCAAAGTTTACAAAGGGCATTTTTACAGCAGTTATTTTAAAATAATGAATATGAACAGGTCGGGCTTCCATTTCTATATCTATGCCCAGGCGTGCCGCCTCATAAGATTTTACACCATCCTTTTTAATAGCTGAAAAAACAGGGGGTATTTGTTGAATATCACCCTGAAACTGACGAAGTTTTTCTTCCAGCAGTTCAGGGGTAATATGATCCGTAGGGTAAATATTGTCTTCTTCTGTTTCAAGATCGTAGCTTGGTGTGGTGGCACCAAGTTTTAATTGGCCGGTATAAATTTTATGCTGCCCCATATATTGATTAATACTCTTGGTGGCATTGCCAGCACAAATAATCAGAAGGCCCGTAGCTAATGGATCTAAAGTACCGGCATGACCCACTTTTAGCTTTTTAAAGCCATACGTTTTTTTTAAGGCATAGCGCAGTTTGTTAACCACTGCAAAAGATGTCCACGTCAGAGGTTTATCTATAAGAAATACCTGTCCGGCTTTTATTTCATCTGTTGTAAAGGCAGGCAAGAGGTTCTAAATAAAAAAGGTAGTAGTAATAGCAATAATACCAACTATAAAGCAGTAAATGGCAAAGTAATTAAGATTGCTTCGTTTTACAATTTCTATCATCCAGTTACAGGCCCATAAACCCGTAAAAAAGGCAGCTGCAAAACCAATCAGAATATTCATCTGCTGGTGGCCATCTGAAGCTGCAAAGCCACCATCCATAAGATCTTTAGCTATTTTACCAAAAATTAAAGGAACCACCATAAGAAATGAAAATCGTGCGGCTTTCTCTCTTTCTACTCCTAAAAGTATAGAAGACGCAATAGTAGCACCACTACGGCTAATACCAGGAAGTATTGCAATGGCTTGTGCCACACCTATAATTATGGCCTGAAAAGGGCCAACGGATTTTGTTCCGCTTTTGGCATTATTGGCAAAAACCAATAGTATACCGGTAATAAGCAGCATAAAACCAACAAGCAGTACTTGCCCACCAAATAGTTGCTCAATGGCTTCATCAAAAAACACTCCTACAAGTGCTGCGGGTACCATTGAAATAATAATGTTGATGCTGAAGCGAAATTCCTGATTGTTTTTGAACTTAAAAAGGCCGCTAATAATCTGAACCACCTCTCTTCTGAATACCAAAATAGTAGCCAAAGCTGTGGCAAAGTGAACTACCACAGTAAACAACATACTTTCTTCAGGCAGTGAATCTCCGCCAAAAATGGCTTTAGCCAGCTCTAAATGGCCACTGCTGCTAACCGGTAAAAACTCGGTAAGCCCCTGTATTATTCCTAAAAAGAGCGATTCTAATCTACCCATTCTTTGGACGATACATAATAGCAACAACTTCTACCAGAAGCCCGGATAGTAATACCATAGGAGCCCAGGTAATTCTGCGGGCAGAAAAAATCTCGGGATTAAAAACTTCCGGATTGTCACTGCCACCGCCTTGCATTAATATGTATCCAAAAATCATCAGAATAACACCTGCTGCCATTAGCAGATAGTTGGTTTTGGTAAAAACAAAGGTTTGCTCTTTCATTTCGAAGTTTAAAAATATAGTTGGTCGGTTTTTAACTTTAAATATTTGCGGAGGGCAAAATAAGTGCTTAAAAATGAAAGCACAAGCCCTGTAAGTATTAAACCTAAAATTATTGCTCCTAATTTTAAGGGACTCTGCAGCTCTGCAAAGTCAGGTATTTCCTGCCCAACATAATAAATAAGTACCATTAATAGAGCTGATGCCAATACAGCACCAATGAATCCGTGACGAAGACTTTTAAGCATAAAAGGCTTGCGGATAAAGCTTTTAGTAGCACCAACAAGCTGCATGGTTTTAATTAAAAATCTACGGCTGTATATACTCAGGCGTATACTGCTGTTTATTAACCCAACAGCAACAAGAAGTAATAATAAGGTTCCTCCTATAAGAATCAGGCTTATTTTTCTGATGTTTTCATTCATTAACTGGATAAGAGGCTTGTCATAAACCACTTCCTGTACAAAGCTTTTTTTGGTAAATTCACTCTCCATAAAAGTGAGCTGCTCAGGGGTTACATATTCAGCTTTAAGGCGAATATCAATGGCGTTACTGAGAGGATTATAGCCAAGAAAGTCCACAAAATCTTCATCCAGTTCTTCCTTCAGTTCGGATGCGGCTTCTTCTTTACTTATAAATTCAGTAGATTTTACATAAGGAGCTAAATCCAGACTTTTCTGGAATTGCTTCACTTCAATTTCCGGTGCGTCTTCAGAAAGCAAAACGGTAACTGCAAAATTCTCTTTCACCTGACGGGCAATAGCCTCAGCATTGATCAGTAAATTTCCAAAAACACCTAAAACAAAGAGTACCAGTGATATGCTTACTATCACTGAAATGTAAGAAGACCTTAATCTTCGTTTTGTAAAAGCATCAACGTGTTCGCTCACAGTGTAACTTTAATTAGCCGGGGCTAAAATAGCAAAAATGCACACCGCAGAGGGTTAAAGGCAAGTTAAAGCCAAAAGGTTTTGATAAACGATTTTTTTAAACCACTTAAAGAATATCCGCATAAGCTGGAAATAACTTATTAATTTGCAACTTGTAAGTAATATGCCTTTTACCTTGAAGTACGCAGTACGTAAGATCATCTTTTTTATCATCATTTTAATCCCTTTCTGGAGCTTCCTTTGGTGGTATTTTTCGGCTAAAGAGCCTTTTAAGCTTTTAATTTTAGATAAAACAGTTTTAACCACAAGAGCAGACGAGCATCGTTCGCTTAACTGGGTTTTAACTCATGAGAAGTGGTTTAAACCAGATGGTAGCAATTATGAAATTTCTGAGGATTATTACGGATTCTTTCCTGTTAGCCGTCCGGAGTATGTAGTGAAAGATTTAACTGTGTTTAAGGTTGGTGAGCTGGATAGTATGGCTAGTCAGTTAGATGCCATTTATTATACAGATGCTTATGGCATTTATCAGAATGAGTGGGTGTATGATCGTGATATTAACGAGCGCTCCCGTATAGTTTATGGAGGTTTGGTGAACGAGGATTATACATTGATGCAGAATATGTATCAGAACCGCAAGTTGATTTTGAGCGAGTACAATATTATAGCCTCACCTACATCTCTTGATGTTAGAAGAAAAACAGAGCGTTTATTAGGAATTGACTTTACCGGTTGGACGGGGCGTTACTATCACTCACTGGATACACTTAGAAATCCTGATATACCAAAGTGGATGCGCAGGTTGCATGAACGCTTTTATGGTCGTCCTTTTGACTATGATGATGTGCCGGGTATTGNTTTAATACATGAAACTAACCGGATCGTTGTACTGGAAGATAAAAAGGATCTGGAACATCAGGTGCCCATTATTCATACGCCTCTTGAAACCCAGCNAAGCTTTGATTTACCTGAGTACTTGAGGTATCCCTTTTGGTTTGATATCACTTTAGCTCAGGATGAAAAAGACATTTATGCCACTTATAAAATTCATGCCTCTGAACGGGGAGACTCTATCCTGCGCAGGCATGGAATTCCCAATGAGTTTCCTGCTGTAATTGGAGACCATGAAGAAAACTTGCATTATTATTTCTGTGGAGATTTTTCTGATAATCCCATACCTTTTGGATTGGCTTATTTTAAGGGAGTGGAAATTTTTAAAGAGCTTTTTTACAACAATCGTGACTTTCTTGACAGGAAAAAGTTCTTTTGGGATTATTATCGTCCTCTTATAGATCATATCGTGACAAGCTATCGTGAACGCCAGAAAGACTCTGCTATAGCAGAAGGATTACGGCCTTTGCCCACCTGGGATAATGGGTATATTAGTTATTATTCACGCTATAGGTTGCCATTGCCGGATATTGATGCGATTGCGAATAACAGGGCGTATGATCCTTCCGAGCTTTTGGGTAGCCAATATAGAGATCGTGCTGTTCGGGATAGTATTAGAAGGGCGAACCAGGAGGAAACGTTTATTGGTGATGAGGTTGTTGATGATTCTTTGCAGGACTATGGTCGTGTAAAAAGACATGAAGATGAGGTGGAGGATGAAATCCTTGAGTTGAGCAGTCAGGTAAGCCGTAAAGGGCAGGCTAAAGTCATAGAGGCTGGAAGGGCGGTGAAGAATGTACTGGGAAATGCTATAGGAATGGATACGACAAGTGCGGTGGATGAAGCCATAAACCCACGTTATTTGGTGGGGGGTAGAATGCCGTATTTTAAGTACCTGGCCATGAAACAACGAAAGCTAAATGCAGCCCGAAATGCAGTCGAGGAGCCTGAATCAGAAAAACAACAGGAACCCGGACAAAAAGAATTAGAAGAATCTGTTGAGACAACTAATTCAGAGAGTACTCCTGAGGTGCGGAAACCTGTTGATTCAGAGGTCGAAAGGGTTCCCGTTGCTTCTGCGGCTCCTGCTAAAGTGGAAGTGGAAACTTCTGGTCAGACAGAAGGATGGTATATTGTGGTAGCAAGCATTAAAAGCAAGGCCGAGGCTGAGGCTTGGGTGACAGCTCATCCTGAAATGAAGCTGCGATTGATTTACAGTTCTAAAGTAAATTCTTACCGGGTTGCCCTCGAACAGAGCTATTCTTCCTTGAAAGAGGTGCAAAATGAACTAATAGGGATAAGAGCTAGATTTCCAGAGGCTTGGGCAAATAAAGAATAAATGTTTTTGGAAACTCTAATGGAATGAAGAAAGTAGGATTAGAGCGCGCTCCGTTAAACCCTTAGTTTGGATTATACAGATTTTGCGGCTCGTTTTTCTTCTTTCTGTCTTTCAGAAAGTTGACCGTCTTTTCCTTTCGGCCTGTTGAAACCAACACGTTTCATACCACCCCAGCTCTTTTTACCTTCAAAAAAATAATCCCAATTGCCACCAACAGCACATATTACAGTATAAGGATGGTAAATAAAAGGCTCCAGCAATCCGGCAAATACCAGTTTTAGGATTTGTCGTTTTTTACGATACTGGAAAAATGTAACTTCTTCAATATAAATGGTGGCAATAGTAAAGGAAATGCTGAATCCGTAAACCAGAGAGATCATCAGGAAGAAAAAGTTAGCATCTACAATTCCTACAAGAGCAAAAACTATAAGTAGCATAAGTCCGAAAAACTCAATTATAGGAGCCATCCATTCAAAGAACATCCAGTAGGGGTAGCTAATCATGCCTATCTTACCATAATAGGGGTTAAGCATAACCTTTTTGTGAGCCAGCAGGGTTTCGATAGTGCCGCGCGTCCAGCGGTTACGTTGTTTTCGGAGTGTACTCCAGGCCTCAGGTACTTCTGTCCAGCAAAGAGGGTCAGGTACAAAAGATACACGATACTCTATATTTTTCTCACGGGCATAGCGTCTTAAACGAACCACCAATTCCATATCTTCACCAATGGTATCAGTGTCATAGCCGCCACAGGCAATCACTAGCTCTTTCTTAAAAACACCAATAGCACCACTTATAAGTAAAAGACCATCTAAAAAGCCCCATGCCACACGGCCTAAAAGAAAGGCACGTAAATATTCCAGCGCCTGAAACTGTGCAATGAGTTTATCGGGAATATTAACTTCTGTAAGGCGCCCTTTAGATACTTTGCAGCTATTGGCAATTCGTACTACACCGCCTGTCGCAATAACCTCTTTATCAGTTTCCTCTAAAAAAGGCTTCATCAATTTAAGCAGGCAATCCTCTTCAAGAATACAGTCTACATCAATGTTTAAAGAATATTGCTTAGAAGACACGTTTAGTGCTACGTTTAACGCATCTGACTTACCACCATTTTCTTTATCAACAACTATAAGATTTTGATGAGTAGGATTTTTAGACTTGTAAACCCCTTTTACTGGTTTTGTTTCCAGGTCATCCTTGACTGCAAAATTTACTGTTGCGAGTTCATATTCGTCGATAAGTTGTACCAAAGTTCGGTCTCTTGAGCCATCATTTACCACCACTACTTCATAATTAGGGTATCTTAT
>NZNU01000058.1 GCA_002695035.1 Micavibrio sp.
GGTTAAAAGACAAAACTCAGGCGAGAAGATTTCTATTTTGTTTGGGGGTGAGCGTGCAGGTTTGACCAATGAACAGCTCTCGCTTGCCGATAGCTTTATAACGATACCGCTTAACCCCGACTTTTCCTCTCTGAATCTTGCGCAGGCAGTATTACTTGTCTCTTATGAATGGGCACAAGCAAAAGATATCTGCCAAGATATTATCCTTCCGACAGGAAAGAGTGATTTTGCCACCAAAGGCATGATTAATAATTTTTTCACCCGTTTGGAAGAAGAGCTGGACGCTGCACATTTTTTTAGAAACCCGGATATTAAACCTACCCTCATTAAAAATATAAGGGCCATGTTTACAAGGGCTCAACTTACTGAACAGGAGATTAAGACTTTACAAGGTATTTTATCTGCCCTGATCGGCAAGAAATCCAAGCCAAACTAGATTTCTGCAATTACACCCCGGTTGTCCGTTTGGCGGGCTTGCGACGTGGATGTTTTTTCCGCATTCCAATTCAGGAACCCCTTACCCATAATCGCGATCATAATGCAGTTAAAAACAACAAATCCGAATTGGCCTGAAATAACAGCGACACTGAAACCGCACATACAAGCAATGATATTGATCAGAAAACCAATCTTCTTTTTGTTAGCAATCAGCATATTAGCGTATAGGCCTAAACCTAAAACCGCCAAGTCCAGCCCGTAATATGTTTGAAAACTCTCAATCAATTGCTCCATGAAACCGCCCTTTCCTTTCATCAAAGGTAGGCGAAGAAGACTAAACTTATGTTAAAAAAAGACCGCATTTTATGTAATGCGGCCTTTCCATTTGTTATATAAAGATTTTTACTTTTATCGTGAGTAAAATTCGATAACCAGATTTGGTTCCATATGTACCGGATAAGGCACATCTTCAAGGGCTGGTGTACGAAGGAATGTTGCCTTCATTTTCTTGTGGTCGGCATCAATATATTCAGGCACATCGCGTTCTGCCAGCTCAACAGCAGTAAGAACCAACGGCAATTGCTTTGATTTTTCTTTGACTTCGATAACATCTCCTTCTTTAACCTGATAAGAAGGGATATCGACACGGTTACCATTAACAAGTATGTGCCCATGATTTACAAATTGACGTGCAGCAAATACTGTTGGTACGAATTTCGCACGGTATATAACGGCATCCAAACGGCGCTCAAGCAATCCAATCAGGTTTTGACCTGTGTCGCCTCTCAGGCGTGTAGCTTCTTTGAAGTAACGGCGGAACTGCTTCTCACCGATGCTGCCGTAATATCCTTTAAGCTTCTGCTTTGCAGCCAGCTGTGTTCCGTAATCGGTTGGCTTGCTACGACGTCCGCCGTGCATACCAGGACCAGTTTGTCTTAAATTATAGGGAGATTTCTGACGGCCCCAAAGGTTAACACCTAAACGACGGTCAATTTTATGTTTGGCACTTGCGCGCTTTCCACTCATGAGTATTTCCTTTTCTTATAAATATTGTCCCATTAGACCACTTACAGGTTTGATATAAAGACTGCCCCTATATCAACGGAGAGACGACCATCGCCCCCCTCTTTCATGGGAATGAAGCGATTTATAAGGATTTTAGCTTGGTTGTCAACCAAAAATGACAGGAAATAAGGCTATTCCTGCCAGATTCCTTCCAGCTCCTGATCGCGTCCGCAATTCCATTTGTAGAGTTTGTACTGCATTGCGTTTTTCTTGTAGTAATCCTGATGGTATTCTTCGGCTTCGAAAAATTCTGATTTTGGTAGTAATTTCGTTACGACTTTTTCGTCAAACTTCCCTTGGACGGCTTCAAAGGAACGCTCTGCCAACGTTTTCTCGGCCTCGTCACCGTAAAATATAACAGCCTGATATTGCTGGCCCTTATCACAAAACTGCCCCTCTATATCGAGAGGATTTACATTACTCCAGAAAATGTCCAANAGTTGTGAATAGTCCACGACGTCTGAGTTATATGTCACCTCTATTGCCTCGTAATGGCCCGTATCACCGCCTGATACTTGTTTATATGTAGGGTCATCGATCTCACCACCCGTATAGCCTGATACAACATCGCTTACACCCTCTATATCTTCAAATTCAGCCTCCATACACCAGAAACAGCCTCCCGCAAATATGGCCGTCTTTTCCGCACTTTGCGCGAATGAAGGGGTAGAGATAAGAACAGCGGATAGCATGAGGGCTGTTAAAAGATAGAGGCGCATAAAAACTTTCCTTACTTTAATTGTGAACTGGTATTGGAGTGTTAATAATAATATGGTGTTTTTTTAAAGAAAAACAATTCCACCTATAGGGGGGTAGATATGAAATTAGAAGGATCAGTCACAGTTATAACCGGAGCCGCAGGCGGTATAGGCAAAACTATATCCGATAATTTTATAAAAAATGGCGCAAAAGTTGCGGTTTGCGACCTTAGAAAAGACGCCGCTGAAGAAGCTGCGGACCAAATCACGAAAGCCGGCGGTGAAGCTATTGCGATTGATATGGATGTAACGAATGAAAAGGCTGTGAACAAAGGTTTTGAGAAAATCCATAAAGAATGGGGGCGTATTGACACAATGATAAGCAATGCAGGTATCCAGATTATTCATCCCATAGAGGATTTCCCATTTGAGGAGTGGAAGAAAATGCTGGCCATACATTTGGACGGCGCATTCTTATGTACCAAAGCGGCTGTGAAATATATGTATCCGCAAGAATCAGGCTGCCTGATCTATATGGGATCCGTTCACTCGCACGAAGCCTCCCCTTTAAAGACAGCCTATGTAACCGCAAAACACGGTCTTATNGGCCTGTCTAAGGTTATGGCCAAGGAGGGTGCTAAACACGGCGTGCGCTCAAATGTGATTTGCCCTGGTTTTGTGAAAACGCCTTTAGTTGAAAAACAGATCCCTGAACAGGCACGAGACCTTGGCATTTCCGAAAAGGAAGTCGTTGAAAACATCATGCTTGGTGGCACAGTTGATAAGGAATTCACCACGATGCAGGATGTTGCAGATCTCGCCGTCTTTCTTGCTGGATTTAAAACAAACGCCCTGACAGGTCAGTCCGTGATTATCAGTCACGGCTGGCGAATGGAATAAGTTGAGATTTTATCCCTAGGCGTTAAGCTCCAATGCTGGTTGTGGCTGGCGTTCCCTTAAAGACGGGTCTACACCTGCGTACGCTGGTTGTGTATCCGGCGCAGGCATTTGCGGTGTTGCTGCCGGATCGGCCTGTGGTGTGAAGTTATCTCTTAAGCTCGGCCCCTCCTCCTGTTTTATTGCAGAGTTATTTCCGCCTTCAGAGTAACCTCTTTCCCATTGCTGCATTTTACCTTCAACACCATTCCAAACTTCAAGTGGCATTCTGACTTCCTGACCTTCAAGAGTGATGACAACGCTGTTCGTATTATCTAACGGGCCACCTTTCCATTGTGGCGCCTCAAAGCCACCACGCTCTTCACGCACGTCTCTGACTGCATGTTTCAATTCGTTCACATAGTCACGAATAGCATGAGGGTCAGAACTCCCCTCCCAGTCATGTTTGCTATCCATCATGTCAAGACCATCGTGCAGATCATCTAATTGGAAACGGTTTACTGTTCCGTCAGGCAGTCTAACGGTTGTTGTCATGTACTGTTCTTTGGTATCAGTGGTAAAACTATCCGGGTCACCTGTAAAAGCCGCTCTTGTCTGAGCAGGCGAGTAATCCTGAGGGCGATAATTATCGCGGTTTAACGTTCTTTCTATCCGATCATCCGCAGATGGATGAAATACGATTGAGCCATCATCAAGCCCGCTCATTATCTGGCTAACATTCGTGTCGGTTATCTGAAAGACTGTGGACTCGCCTGTAACCTCTGATCTTGAAACAAGAACATACGCATTGGCCTCATCAGAATAGGCCAGAATATTTTGAGGTGCCTGTTCACTTGCGGCTTGCCTTGCCGCGATATCAGAAACTTCATTAACAATTTTGGCTCTTGTCACTATAAATTCATTGGCAAGTCCGTAAGGGTTTTCATCAACCTCAGCTACTACAGGTGCCGCCGCAGGTGGTGCTGCGTTAAGTTGCACACCAGTTGCAGGTGCAATAACATTACGGGTATGAGAGTTTTCAACAGTGATGCGGCTATCAGTTTGAAGACCATCAGGCGCTGTACGTATATCAAGACCCTGTTGGCGTGCCAGTGAGTTCATCACAATCTGTGCATCGAGTGTACTTGCATCAACCGCAGAATAATCAGTATCGCCGTTTAGAACACCAACTGCGGCTTCCCGAAGATTATCAAGCTCATTTGTCTGCATATAAGTAAAGACAGAGTTAAAATCCTCTTGGGCATCTCCGGTAATAGGTATATTTCTCTTTGTTGCATAGCCATTCATTGCGGCTTCTGTAAGAGGCCCAAACTTACCATCAGCCTCAAGTCCAGCCCCATTTAGAAGGTTAAGACTGGATTGCATGGTCGCAATACCTGTCATGCTGGTCACATTGCGAAGCCCACGATCTGTAAGGATGCCTCTTTCACCATCCATTTCGATAGCTTCGGCCTCTGAAATGCGGTCACCTAAATGACGGTTGGCCCAAGCCCCACCTGCCACCAATGATCCCTGAAGTGCAGTTACATTTGTCTCAGATTCAACGGCGCTGACATAGTCTCTTTGGAATGAAAGATTTCTTTGCAGGTTTTCATCAATTGAATTGAAGATAGCTTCTGCTTCTGATGATTCAAAGCTGTCACCCAGATCAGGAAGGAATGTGTATTGCTCTCTGGCCGCATTATAAGCCGCCATAGTATTTTCGCCAAAATCACCATCGACACCACCGGGATTAAAGCCCATTGTATCCAGAAATGACTGAACGGCTTTAACTGCCTCAACACCTTCTGGCATTAATTGGTCAGGTCTGGTTTTCATTACACACTCTCCATAAAACACAACCGTTTGAATTATTATGTAATATTAACATGCATAGGTTGAAAATTTAAAAATATTTTGGTAAGAAGTTGAAATATAGGTGTTTTTCGATATACGAAAAAAGCCGGGCATTATGACCCGGCCTCTTTTTCGCAAAATAAACTGCTTTTAACAGCCGCATCCGCCTTTTGAACTTTTGGATGAAGAGCCTGAGGTCTTCGACTTTTTTTTCAAAGTCTCTTTTTTAACATTTGATTTATCGATTTCTGGTTTTGAGGGTTTGTTTTGCATGACATATCTCCTTTAATAAAGTTGGTCACACCATACAAACTTACAGCATGATTTCCCGTTCCCGCCTTTAAAAAGAAAAGGTGACTTTCACAGCCAGATAAACCCACAAGAGAACGAGCGCGACAAATCCAATAAGAAAGATTTTATAACGATGCGGGATATAATTACTTCCCGTATGCACAAACATATGGATCCAGCGGCTGAGCACAAAGACCCAGCACAGAATAACAACAATCCAGCTGTTTTGGTTCAAGAATAAAGCGGTCAATACGCTTGCATAAAACAGGACAGGCAACTCAAACTGGTTTACAAAATTGTTATAGACTTTAAGGACATATTCCGGCCATGCCGAATGATTGGTTGCGATCTCACCCCAGGTTACGGCCTTTTCGTCCAACGCTTTTTTACGCACCATGCCAAGGCGAAACAGCACAAAGATTGTGAGGAAGACCTGTAAGAACATGGCCCAAAGAATAAGTGTAGTGGTAAATGGCAACATAATTAAATCCTACACTTTATCCCTTGGGCCGTGAAGTCTTAAAGCGGTTTAATCCAGATCAATTTCGCTTTCATCTGTTACGGCTCCGGCGATTGCACCGACGCCTGCACCAATGGCTGTTCCCGCAATAACATGTCCACCAACAAGTGCTGTTCCCACCGCACCCGTTGCCGCACCTATTCCCGCACCAGACAAGGCACGCTCACCTTGCGTATTGCCGCAGGCACTTAGTGAAATAGCTGCAGTTAAAAGTAATACTGGTAAAATGGCTTTCATGGTCTTAATACTCCTAAATAAATAAAATTTTGATATTAACGCCGTAATCAGCTATTGGTTCCCATATATGACTGAAAAAATTGAAAAAAGAATAGAAGTGCTTGAGAGCAAAATAAGCTATCAGGAGCACCTGATTGAAGAATTAAGCGAGTTGACCACCGCACAATGGAAGGAAATCGAGATCCTAAAACGCCGTCTTCAAAAAACGCACGAGGAAATAGAAAATTACATAGAAGAGGCTCGAGAGTCAGCAGGTGAAAAAAGCTTAACGCCAACAGAACAAGCTGCGCGCGATAAGCCGCCTCATTATTAATCATCCAGCGTGGAGTACGTAGTAAAAAATATTACCATATCTGTTTGAAGCATTCTCCGCGCAGAATGCTTCTGCCCCGATATAAGCAGTAGCCGCACCTGGCAGCCTGTTTGAATAATCCGACGCCTGATTCCAGTAATTTCTTTGTCCTCTGGTTTCCGCGCTCATAAGTGGCTGGCTGTCATGAGGAGGCAGGCCAAACCTATCATTTAAAGCATCACAGACCTCATCTTTTAAACCACCTACGGTTAACAAAATCTCTGGCTCTGTTTCCGTTCCAACCCCTTCGATAAAATTATTAAAACCTCTGAATTCTCCTGGCACGATGTGACCATTCCAATTTCCAATAGGTATGCCGGCCAGCTCGTAGAAGTCCCGTGACGGTATATTACCACCTCGTTCTATAAATACAGAACATTTATCCAGATCAACGCAGTTTGGATTATCCGCCCATATGTTACCAACAACACCCTCAGAGCCACCCGTTAAGGAGCCATGAGAGTTATTGTTGCCGAGATTAATGTTATAATAGGGAACGCCGTGAACAAGATTTAGTCTTTGGGCTTCGCCTTGAATAGCTGCGAAATAATTTATGATTTCCGCAGCAGCCAGTTCGGCTTCCTCACTGCTAATATCACCACTTGTCTGATTAGACTGACTTACCGCATAAGAAAGTGCCGCAAACAAGACGACCGCGATCAGGATTAGAAATAAAACATTCCCTTTTTCATTCTTTCTGGTCAGCATCACTTCCATTTTATAACAGGAAAAAATATGTTTTAACAGTTTCAACCATAAAAGTTCACACAATCTATTGGGGTTGTAAGAAAAAGGTTAGTGCACAATATTGACTTTAAGATGGTAAATGGTGGACCTTAAGGGGTTTTCGCGGAAAAGCTTATTGGCTGATTTTGCTCATGTCCAGGAAACAATACATTCCGCTGGTTTGCAAATGTAGGCCTTTTTGGGCGGTTCTTGCCAAATATTCGTTTAAGCCAATAAATAAAAGAGTCTTAGACACCTAAGGGGAAGAGAGAAATATATAAAGGAATCTATAATAGAATCAGAAGATCTATATCATCTTGCGATAACAACATTATAAAAATGGTAGGTGCCAGACGCAGGAACACCTCCACCACCTTCAAAACATCCACTAAAACTTCCATTTATGGTTTCGGATGTGTCTGAACCAACGTTGTTAGAGAGCTTGGCACCATTTGAATACGTACCAACAAAATAGTTATTATCGTACCAAGCGCTGGTGTCATCTATCGGGACAGCACCACCAGGCTGCACCACTTCAAACTTCTCCGCCAGCTTTTGGCATAAGGTTTGATTAATGTAGGGGATATACATCATCAGCTCTTCATCATCACCTGACGAATTGCAAGGCCCCTCTCCAGTACCTACGTAAGGAATACATGCACGGCTTGTGAAATAAATTTCACCATAGTGGTTTTGGGCTGAATTTACACCATCTAGCCATTCAAGCTTAGGAGGAATATAGGCAAGTCCTGCACCATCAGGATGAAAAACATAGCAGTCATTATTGGTGACTGTGTTGTTATAGTAATTGTCACTGCCATCAGTTTCCAACGTGCCATTTCCATTACTATCATAGTGAAAGCTGATATCAGTGTCAGAGCATCCTGATATTGCTTTCAATCTTATTACGGACTGATTGATCAAAGTTGCATATTGGGTAATCTGCGATGCGGCGAGTGAGGCCTCCTCTTCATTAATGTTGCCACTACTTTGCGTCGAGCGTGTCACGGCATAAGAAAGAGCTGCGAATAACACAACCGCGATAAGAATGAGAAATAAAACATTTCCTCTTTCTGATACTTTATCATACTCCATAAAAACAATTATATCACATAAGGATTCTTGAGGCTAAATAAATTGAATGGCGGACCTTAAGGGGTTTTCGCGGAAAAGCTTATTGGCTGATTTGGCTCATGTCCAAGAAACAATACATTCCGCTGGTTTGCAAATATAGGCCTTTTTCGGCGGTTTTAGCCAAATATTCTTTTAAGTCAATAAACAGAAGAGTCTTAGACACCTAAAGGAACGAGAACGCTTATAGTCTTGTTAAGAAATTAGATAATAATGAACTCTAAGTACAACCAGGAAAATACTGTTTAGTTAACTCAGGCCCTAAAGTTTCTTTGACCTCATCTTCATTTTGCTCACTTATGAGCCTATGAGATTCTTCGACCCCAAATATATGGACTAATGTGTGTACATTTTTTTCATCAAAAATTGAACCAGACTTATCGTCAGCATTGTCAAAATCATATGAGATTTTGATATCTGTTGGTTTAAAATCACTCATAAATTTCCCTTCAAAAAGACTTCTAAAATTATGTTAAGCTAATCCAGTAAATTTTTGGTTAAAGATCTTATAATAAATGAGCCTAAATCATTAATTTTATTTTACAACTAAAGTATGAAAGAGTTTACAAACATTTCTGTTTGTGAATCGAACTCCAAAAGTGGGTTTACCTGCAAACTCAGGTTCCTCAACACCTACATCCTCTGTAAAGGTCCCGGTATATTCTCCCGAAAAATTTTGAACTGTCGGGTTCATTCTTTTCGTGTCCAGAATATCAGTTTCAGTAACTCCTAGTTTTTTATTGATCAAACCACAATAATCAGGATTTAAATATGCATAAGTAATTATTAGGTTTGGAGTAGATGTTCCGACACCAGTATGTGTAATTAATTGTATCTTAGCATGGCCAGGAGCATTTTGCGCAGTTGAACCAGTATCGAACCAGGCATCACTATTGCCACTCAAAATTTTAGGGTACATACCTCCACCATCTGGATGGAAAACTTCACATTCTGTATTGATACAATTTGGATTATGGCCTGGAGGATTTGCAAGCGTTGTTCCATCTTCCAATACCCACACGGCATTAGCAAAACTTAGCTCTGTATCATCAACACCATTAGTAGTCTTCATTCGAAGAATAGCCGTATTTAAGGAAGTGAAGTATTGAAGCAGCTCAGATACTTCCAATTCTATCTGTTCACGGTTCGTATTATTACCACCTCGTGTGGACTGCGTTACGGCATAAGAAAGAGCCGCAAACAAGACGACCGCGATCAGGATTAGAAATAAAACATTCCCTTTTTCATTCTTTCTGGTCAGCATTACACCCATTTTATAACAGGAAAAAATATGTTTTAGCAGTTTCAACTGTAAAAGTTCACACAACCTATTGGGGTTGTAAGAAAAAGGTTAGTGCACAAGATTGACTTTAAGATGGTAAATGGTGGCCAGGAGGACTTCACTTTTAAGCACCAAGGGTCTGATAAAATTAGATTTATAAACCGTGGAGCGCTGGTTATACCCCCAATTGTACCACCAATTTATTCTTTTTCAGGGTAAATCTCTTTTCTCTATCATCAGGGATATTAACTTAAACAAAGGAGAAAAACCATGACAAACCAAAACAATGCTCCCTCACCTATACAACAGATGATAACTGATTATAAAACAGCTAGTGATGCCTGGATTGTGGCAATAAATGACTGTGAAGCTGCCGAGCGTGACGCACCCCGCACAGCTAAAAAGAGCTATCAGCCGGACCTCCCTCCTGCATTAGATTTCTTTTATCCTGAATGCCACATTTGGAATAACCTCTGTACCGAATATAACAAAGGTGAACTCACTGAGTGTAAAATTATACTATTTAATAAACGTGTATCTGAAATAGCGCAATCAGGTTCACCGGAAAAGCATGAGGCTTTTTGTCAAACACTGCGCTCAATGGGTGAAAGGGAAGAAAAACGCGACTTTGAAGTAGAGATGTCTATTGATGCTGCCAAAGAGCGTGAACTCAAGCGCTTAAAATTCGAGGAAATAGCAAAACATAATGACCAAAGACTACGATGGTATAGAAATAATATGGCAGAACATAACAAACAAAGAGAAGATCTTGGTTTAAACCAGTTAGAACATAAGAGAGATGCTGCCGATCATAAGCAGCGTGAACTAGAAAACGATATTTTGAACTACACACCTAAAAACCTTGAAGAATATAAAGTAAAAACAGAGTTTATACTAAATGAGCTATCAGCCGGTTATGAAGACATTGAAAATTCAGAATACTTTGATGATAAGGCTATGTTTATTCTGAAAAAAGACACTGCTTTGCTTAACCATTTATCTTAAATAAACCTTTGTCAGCAGTAGTATTACCCCGGGCAAAAACTTGGGGTAATCTTGTGGTTATATCTTGTTGTAATCTTGTTGCGATTAAGATTATGAGATGAGTGATTAAGTTTAAAAATATCACTGTTTTGATTGTTTTTCAAGTTTGACGTTGTTTAGCAAACAGATAGATAAGCCCCTTTTGTCTTTTATTTTCCTTTTTATATACCCGACAAAACGCTCGCGCGCGTATTGCGCGGAAAATCCACCAGCGCTCCAACAGTAATAAAACAGGGGATGCGTCTTGAAGCGTCTTTCAGGGCAACCCTTTGTCTTTCATCCGTCTTTTATAGACCTGACAAAACCTTGTTTTTTATAGTGTCAGAAAATCCCTTTTTTTATCGTGGGGAAAAACTTCAATTGAATGATGTTACTTAACCCGCAGTTTTCCTTTTTTTGCTTTCAGGCTCTGCTTATCAGGTATCTTGTATAAACTGTTTACCTGCATCCCTATGGTATATATATAAGATAGGTCAATTTGACAGGGGTCTAATGTTTCTAAAACAAGCTAAGTCATTGATATTATATAAGCCGCGCTGGTGACGAAAAAGGAATGAAGTCCTAAAAACAGCGTAACCCCTGTCAATTATACCACCCTCCCCTGTCGATTTGACAGGTCACTTTTGTTTTTCCCAAAGCTTCCAATCATGGGTTGGCTCTCGCCCTTCACAAGGCTCATAGGTTAATCTCCACTCCCTAGTTTTTCCATCTTTCCAGTTACTCCCCTTAGTGCATTCAATAAACCCATGCTCCGCAAGCTCAGCAAAAGCTCGGCTTACAGGTTTATATGAGGTATTGAGGCGCTGGGAGGCGGTTGCTACTGACAGAACAATCCTACCGTTTCTTCCCTTGCGATAAATTGCCTGAAATTCATCTAGCAAACATCTGGCTACAAGGGTGAGGTCACGGTAAGGATCACTCCAAAAAACCATCTGAGGGAGGCCTATAAAGCCCCCAGGGTGTTTAAAGCTCTTATGCAGGGTCTTTTTACGTTGCGCCATTCTTAACTGCTTTCTTGAGTAAGCACAGGTCAATTACCCTGCCGGAATGACAAGCCCTGACACCAGCGCGGTCAACCTCATAAATTATCTGGCACTTGATATCTTCTGGTCTGGCTATAACAATTTTAACTATTTTGGCTTTTTTGGCCTCAATTCTTTCCTCTGCCCAATTGATACATTCGGATAAACTTCCCTGATATGCTGTCTTAGATATAATTGCAAAATGGGTGTGCATCGGTTTACTTCCCTTTCATCTTGGCTGAGTGAAACGGGTTTTTGCCCATGCGGTAAGGCCAGAGAGCGCAGTCAGTGATATGGCATTTTCTCACCTCACCGGGTTGAAAACAGCAACATTCTAGGCACTTTTTACGAATAACCTTTGCCAGAGGTATATTCTGGTGACCAGCGCGTTTAATTTCAGAAACGTCAGATAATAGAGGGTTTTTTCCAGTGGCTTGATTGTCTTCAACTTCCACTAGGGGTGAGTTCTCTTTACCTTTTATATTGGCAATAAGGGGTCTTTTGGCTATGCTCATAAACAGCATTCCTTTCATAAATATTTAGCGATTGAATGGGAGTGTCAGCCCTTTTTGGCGTTCCAGCGCTTTAAGGGCTTTTTTGCGCGCTGGTTATTCAGCTACGCGATAAGGCTCAAGGCTTTCAAGAAAAGTATCCAAGTCGGCTTTCAGGATAATAGTCCTCTTACCTATTTTCTTAGCTTTCAGCTCACCTGATTTTATCAGCTCATACAGCTTTGTTTTGCCTAGTCCGGTGGCTTGGCAGACTTCTGGTATTGAAAATGAATATTGGGTCATGGGTGCGTCCTTTCTTGCACATGATTGGTATGTTGTGCTTAAAAGGTTAGCTAAGGATTTTAGAAATGTCTTTGGAGTTTAATGGAGAATAATTAAATTTGATTTATTCTCCAACTTTAAATCTTGTGGAGTATTTCCCAGTCAGTCGTTTTACATCTGCTCCCACGCTAGCACCCTTACGTTTAAAAGCTTCAATCGCCTTATATGCAGCTTTATGGGGCGTCAAGCGTTCTTCGGTGACTAAGGCGTGCATGAAACCTAACGCTATATCATCGTTATATCCAGTTCCTGGGGGTCTGCCACGTTTATTTGATTTTAAGTTATCAGAGTTTGAAGTGTCGCTTTCTAAATACCTATATAAGGATTCAACTACAATTTCGACGTCAAAGTAAGCACAAGCTTCATGATCGTTCCAAAAACCAGTACATTCCATCCATGCGTCGCATACCTCCATATTAAATTCCGGCCCTCTATTGAAGAAAGAAATATCGACTAATTCCTCTTTGGTAAATTCATAGTCAGTGTAATAATCTGAAATTGAAGGAGCGTTAGGCTTATCCCATTTTTCCCAAAAGTTTTTTATCCGAGCTGTATCAGGAACAGGACACCCTCTGCTTTGAATAGCTCCCAACATCAATTGCAGCTTTAATAAATTACAAGCTTCATAATATTTGGATTGAAGTTCACTACTTTCCCAAGTTAACTCGCTATCTGAGTTTGCCCACGGACATAAAGAGTTGTAATTATTCTGGGCTTTGTATGCGAGCATTGCATACCTTTCTTCAATTGGACGCTCCTTGAAAGCTAGAAAGCGCACAGCACGATAAGGAGAGCAAAACTCCAATGTTGGGGCAACCTTTGCGTCTAATTGCTCATCGGTCATTCAGCCCCTCCATATAATCAGCCCATTCCTGCATCATCTTGGTTCTTTCATCCAAGAATTGCGCTCTGTCATAGGCCGCGTTGATACTGTTCTTGTGACCGTGTGCCAACTGCCTGTCTATCACCTCATGCCGGTAACCCAGCTTTTCCTTGATTGCTGACATTGCCAGCGCCCTGCATCCATGCCCTGTCATGCGTCCGGCATAGCCAAGGCGCTTAAAGGTGCTGAGAATTGTATTATTGCTCATAGGCTTTGCAGGTCTGACCTGATTAGGAAATACCCAGTCACGGTGACCATTCATCTCTTTTAGCTTTGTAAACAGCTCGACCGACTGACTTGATAATGGCACTATATGTTCTTTTCTCATTTTCATGCGGTGCGCTGGTATTACCCACTGCTTACCCTCCAGGTCAATCTCGCTCCACTTGGCCTGTATAAGCTCGCTGGTGCGGACAAAGGTCAATAGTAGTAATTGGGTTGCATAAATCGTTTGGGGGTATAGACGGGCTTTATTTTCGTTTAATGCGGTCAATAAATCTGGAAGCTCTTTTACATCCAGCGCGGCAAAGTGTCCTTTCTTGTATTGTGTAAGCGCACCCCTTAAATCAGCCGCCGGGTCACGCTCTGCCCTGCCTGTCTGGATTGCGTATCTAAAAACTTGGCTACATACCTGCAAATTACGTTTTGCAACATCATACGCACCGCGTTTTTCTATTTTGCGAATAACCTGCAAAAGAATGGGAGGGGTTATCTCTGTGACCGGATACGCACCCAGGAAAGGGAAAACATCCTTTTCAAGGCGATTTGTGGTTGTGTTGATATGCGCCTCAGTCAAAACACCTTTTTTCTTATCCAGAAGTTCCAGCGCGATAACCTTAAATGTGTTTTCTTGGCTTTGCTGGGAGAGGATCTTTTCTTTCTGTTTAAGGAGTGACGGGTCGATACCCTCACTTATTTGTTTTCGCGCGCTGGCTTTCTTATCCCGCGCCTCACTGATTGACACCTCTGGATATACCCCCAGTGCCAAAAGCTTTTCTTTTCCGTGGAATCGGTATTTTAAACGCCAATACTTACTGCCGTTAGGTCTTACATCCAAATACATCCCCTGCCCGTCAGCAAGCTTATAAGGCTTATCCTTAGGTTTTGCGTTCTTACATTTGAAGTCTGTTAGACTCATTTGGGGGTATCAAACCTTATCACAATTATTTATACCCCTAAAATGTACCCCCAATATAAACGGTTGTAAACATTTATTCACGGCTCATAGCGAAAACTAGCGAAAACAAAACCCTTGCTGAGGTTGCGTTATGCGGTTATAAACGGATAATGATGATTGTGAGAGAAAGAGAATATGGTGGACCAGGAGGGATTTGAACCCCCGACCAATCCGTTATGAGCGGATTGCTCTAACCAACTGAGCTACTGGTCCAACCTGCTTCTTTAATTATGAAGCCCCCTGATATAACAAGGTTGAACCTAGTTTTGCAATATCTAAACGCTTCCAGGATGAAACTTTTTTCCGGTAAGTGCGTTAGCTGCACATGATACACTCACTTCACATATATATTTTAGCTTTTGCGTTGATTTTGTTAGCTAGCCTAACACTCTCTTCAGCCAATGCTATGGACCTAGCCGAGGCACGCGAAATTACCACAACATGCAAAAGCAGCGCCGAATGCACATCGATTGCAAAAACCTGTAACGACACTTGCGACCGCATGGCACTCAATAAAACCTATTACGGACAATATCGAGACGCACAACAAAAAGTTTGTGGATCATCAACTCCGGATCAGTCATCATCAAAAGATGCCGTGCTTTGTTCACAACCTTCGCAAGCCTCATGTATTTCGGGCACCTGTCAGATAGTAAGTAGATAATTTAATAAAGAGGAGACTTTAAAAATGAAAAAACTAGCCCTAGCAACAACCCTTGCCATTATGGCTTCCGGCTCATCTGCCATGGCAATGGATAACAAGATGCCAGTAGTTACAAATAATGTCACAACAGATTCTATGACGAATGTAACAACTTCCACAACCACCACAAATACGACAGATATGAAAAAAGTATCAAAAGTTATTGCTTCTGAGCTAAGACCCTCTGCCGGAGATCCGGGTTATACAGGGCAAAACGGAGTTCCTGCAACAACTGACGTCATTGGGAATGACGCAAATACGGTTACGGCACAATCAAATACTGCCACAAGAAGTAGCGGCACTGTAGTTGTTTTGCCGGAAGAAAACACTGCGCCTGAGAGCATGAGGGTTGAACCGACAGATCCTGTCGCTGTGGACACACAGACAGAAAGCCTGACCAACGCCCCGGTAAAAGAAGCCGAAATAGCACGAGATGGCGAGATCGTACCTGGAGTACGCCCCGGTGAAATGGTGGAAGATGTAACCCCAGAGGAAGTTTTAGATCCTAACCAGCCTATGGAAAAGACGACCTATGACATTCCCGGTGCGACACGCACAGTAGAACCTTTAGGAGAGATTGCCGTTGATGGGAAATAATATTAAGTTCAATACATTGAAAAGGCCTCAAATTTGAGGCCTTTTTTTAATTGTCGAGGAAGCTGCGAAGTTTACGGCTTCGACTTGGATGTTTTAGCTTACGCAAGGCCTTCGCCTCAATCTGACGGATACGTTCGCGCGTTACATTGAACTGCTGACCGACCTCTTCCAAAGTGTGGTCGGTGTTCATACCAATACCAAATCGCATACGAAGCACGCGCTCCTCACGTGGCGTAAGTGACGACAATACGCGTGTGGTTGTCTCACGCAAATTAGAGTGAACAGCCGATTCCACTGGTAAAATGGCGTTCTTGTCTTCAATGAAATCACCAAGAGATGAATCCTCCTCATCACCAACAGGTGTTTCCAAAGAAACAGGCTCTTTTGCGATTTTGAGGACCTTACGAACCTTATCAACAGGCATGTGCAAGCGCTCGGCCAGTTCTTCCGGTGTTGGCTCACGGCCAATTTCATGGATCATCTGGCGTGATGTGCGAACAATCTTATTGATCGTCTCAATCATATGGACAGGGATACGGATAGTTCTGGCCTGATCAGCGATTGAACGTGTGATAGCCTGGCGTATCCACCAAGTGGCATAGGTTGAGAATTTATAACCGCGGCGATACTCAAACTTATCAACCGCCTTCATCAAGCCAATGTTCCCTTCCTGAATCAGATCAAGGAACTGTAAACCGCGATTAGTGTATTTTTTAGCAATAGAAATAACAAGCCTAAGGTTTGCCTCCACCATTTCTTTTTTGGCACGGGCCGCCTCACGCTCACCTTTTTGTACCGTGCCAACAATACGACGGAATTCTTTAATAGGCAGCATTGCCTCATCGGAAATTGCCGCAATCTGCTCTTTCAGGGTATTTACATCCTCAGTATGCTGTTCAGCAAATTTGTCCCAACCCTTGCCCTTGGTATCGGCCATTTCTGTCATCCAATTCGGGTCAAGTTCAGAACCATAATAATTCTCAAGAAATGCCTTACGGCTTACACCACTGTTAACAGCAAGGCGCATGATGCGGCCTTCTATACCAACAAGGTCACGGTTCATAGTGTAAAGGCGCTCAATCAACTGCTCGATCCGTGCATTATTAAGATGCACAGAATTCATGTGATTGACCATTTCCTTTTTCAACTCAAGATATTTTTCATTCGTCTTGGCATCAGGATCATCGCCTTTCAAAAGAGCATCAAGACGCTTTTGCTGTGCCTTTTGCATCTTCTTATATGTTTTGCCAATTTCGGCAAAAACGTCCAGGACCTGCGGCAGAAGCTCGGCTTCCATGGCGGTCAAAGAAAGCTGACCTTCGTCTTCATCTTCGCCATCATCACCATCTTCGTTTTCGCTGTCTTCCCCGTCTGGATCCTTTTCAGAGTCAGAATCATCATCAGAACCTCCCGAAGTATCCCCGTAGGTCGCATCAAGATCGATTACGTCACGTAGAAGGATATCCCCCTCTTCCATTGCCTGATGCCAGGCAATCATAGATTCAATAGCCAACGGACTTTCACAAATCCCGCCAATCATCATCTCACGTCCGGCTTCAATACGTTTGGCAATGGCAATTTCGCCTTCACGCGACAGAAGTTCAACGGTCCCCATTTCGCGTAAGTACATGCGAACAGGGTCATCTGTCCGACCAGTATCGTCAGATTTTATATTTCCGCTGCTTTTATATTCTTCGCCAGACTCTTCATCATAGTCGTCTTCTTTTTCGACCATTTGAATACCCATTTCGGAAATTGCTGACATGGCATCTTCGATTTGCTCGGAAGAAAACTCCTCGGTCGGTAAAGCATTATTAATTTCATCATACGTGATGAAACCGCGTTTCTTACCGTTTGTTACCAGTTTCTTGATAACCGCTTTAAAACCACCTTTCGGGGTTTTTGTTTTGGTTGTTTCGGACTGATTATCCTGGGTTTCTGTCGGTTTTTTATCTTTGGCCATATGATATTTTTTGTCTGTGTTATAGGCGTTTATTAAACTTAAATACTTACATCTTCAATTTCTAATGTTACTGAATTTTTGCGGTACGAATCAGTATAACAGCCATAAAGTCTACCCTGTTCGCGCCTCTTCTAAAACCCGCTTTTTGTTTTTTATTTTCTACTCGCTATCATTATTTCCCGCACCAAGCAGTTTGCGCATTTCAAAAAGCCTGTTTTCAGCATCTTCACTAAAATTTTCATTTAGTTGACGTCGCGCAGAATTCAACTCACTGGTTAAATTGTCTTGCTCCATCACCTTCAGCAAATCTTTTAGTCCCGCGCGAACCTTGTCGCTTTGCGTCCCGATTTTTGCATAACCTGCATGAGTATAAATAATTTTTTGCGCACACAAGTCAACAAGTGCCTGATGACCAAGGGAGAGTAAATGCGATTTTAAAACGTCCCTGTCAAGGTTATTCTCATCTTCGGCAGGCACTGATGGCTCTCTCTCGTGTGCCCAGTGCAACATATCGTCTATCGCACCGTCCCTGTCATCTTGCCCGCTGTAAAAATTGTGAAGATGGTCTTCCATTTCCAGTATCGCCCAAGGGTGATTTATAAGGCACACAAAAAAAATGTCCATGATCTGAGATTTTCTTTTGTCCGACCTGGGACGGATAAGAGATATGGCTGTTGTTTTCTCACGCCCTCCATCCCATTTTTTAAAACTATTCTTTTGACGAAATTCACGCCACATGCGGTCTTTAAAGGATTTAGCATAGTATGTCTGAACCGTTTTGTCCGTTATGCGCGTAACGAGTTTATCAAAATAGTCCGCCAGTGCCGCTTGCTTATCAGGCGTATCAAAATCTCTGTTTTCTGTTGCTCCATTCCATAAAAACTCATCCAGACTCTGTGCATTTTGAAGGATTTCAACCATTGCACCTTTGCCACGAGCCTTGATGTAAGTGTCCGGATCCTCACCCTCAGGTAAAAAAGCAAGTGCTACAGTGTGGCCAGGTCTGAGCAATGGCAAAACACGCTCACACGCCCGGGATGCGGCGCGAAGCCCTGCATTGTCACCATCAAAGGAAAGAACCGGCCTTTTTTCGTCTTCGGGACACATTTTCCAAAGAAGAAGAATCTGCTCCTCAGTCAGGGCAGTCCCCAGCGGTGCCACAGCGCCTTTGAGCCCTGCCTGGTGACAGGCCATAACATCCAGATACCCTTCAACAACAATCGGTGTGTGCCCTTCCCTAGCAGCCTCACGTGCATGAGAATCACCATACAGCATTCGCCCTTTGTGGAAGAGCGGTGTGTCGGACGAGTTTAAATATTTTGGCGGGGTAAAGTTGGGGTTGGTTTGCGGTCTGATATGTTCAGGCAAAATACGCCCACCAAAGGCCACGATGCGTCCGCGCCTGTCAGAAACCGGAAACATGACGCGGTCACGGAAAAAACCATAAGGCTCACCGCCACGCGTCGAGGGCTTTAGAAGCGCGCAGTCCAATAGTTGTTGAATGCTGAAACCGGACTCTAACATATGGGCCTTAAACGCTTTGTCATTATCAGGTGCATAACCAATGCGGAAATTGTTTAATGTTTCTTCTGAAAAACCGCGTTTCACCATATACTCCAAAACGTCGGCGTTTTCTGTCTCATAAAGCTGCGCCTCCATCCAACGGCAGGCCTCTTCCATGGCGGCGTGCAGGTCTTTTTGTACCTTGGCACGTTCTATGTCTTCCGGACGGCTTTCCGGCACTTGCATACCTGCTTGGGCTGCCAATTGCTCAATCGCCTCAATGAATGACAGATTTCCCTCCGCCATCGTAAAGCCGATCACATCGCCATGCGCACCGCATCCGAAACAGTGATAGAACTGCTTGTCATCATTCACGTAAAAACTAGGCGTTTTTTCGCGGTGAAACGGGCAGCATCCTTTATATTCACGACCAGCGCGCGTTAGCTTCACCTTTTTGCCGACTACATCGGACAAGGTCAGGCGCGTGCGCAAATCATCTAAAAACCGCGGAGGAATGGACATGATTATCTTTTAGCAAAAGATATGCGAAAGTAAAACTGTCTTGTAAGAATTACATACAGTCGCCAAATGAACACGCTATTAAAATTGCTAATGTAAAAAATGCTATTAAAGCCATGACGAGGATAGCTTTAAGCTCTCTTTTTATAGGGACTAGATAAACAATAAGACATTGTACAAATAGAAAAAAATAGATTCCCATTCCCCATCTACAATTTGGGCAATCAAAAGATAGCAAAAAGGCCATAGGAACATGGGGGAAGCATAATA
>NZNU01000080.1 GCA_002695035.1 Micavibrio sp.
CGGGAGCGGGCATAATCCTTCTGATTTAAAAGCATGGCTTCTTCTGCCAGATGGAGACTGGCCCGTGGCTGGTCGCCTAACCTGCCATAGGCTGTTGCCATCAAACGATGTAGGCGTGAGGAGCGTTTTTCGTGCAATTGTGCTTTTTTCAACTGATCTATGGCTTGCCTGTAGTGGTTGTCGTTACCCCGCGCGCTTTCGATCAAAGCATGGGCATAAGCCATACGAATAAGACCTGCATCGGGATCAAGCTCAACAGACTTTTTATACGGTGCAAGGGATGCCTCAACCCGACCTGACTCTGAGAGGGCCTGACCTTTCAATTCATAATAATAAGGATTATCAGGGTCAGCAGCAATAAGCCCGTCAATTGATGAAAGGGCTTCACTCAGCTGGTTTTTCCTATATTGCGCAATGGCGCGCGCATATTTTGCCGGCATTGACTGGTCACGGTCGGAGTACTCCCAGATTACCCGTTCAGGCGATATGAAGCCGGTCAGCTTTGCCTTCGTCATGGCATATTCCCTTTGCCAGCTTTCAGGTACACACTTTCCATAGGCAGGGTTGTCCCGAATTTTGTTTTCTATTGCACTCAGGCGGTTGCGGGATAAGGGGTGGGTGCGCACATATTCTAATTGGTTTGTTTGGGGCAGAAGCTCCTGATCAATCATCTTCTCCAGAAATGTTTCCATCCCTTTCGCATCAATGCCTGCTGTACGCATATAAGAAATCCCCGCCTGATCGGCTGTTGATTCCTGTACGCGGCTGTGTGATAGGAAGCCGGACATAGCTGTCGACTGGCTGGCCATGCCGATCGCATTTGCCGCGCCACCATTACCCGACAATACGGCAGCACCCAGCCCGAGTACCATTCCCAGAATTGATTCATAGGACGCATTTTCCATGGCATCTTTTGTGCGTATAAGGTGACCTCCGCTGATATGGCCAAGTTCGTGAGCAATGACGCCCAGCAATTCGGATAAATTATCCGTCTCATTGATCAGCCCTGTATAAATGAATATATTTTGACCACCTGCAACAAAGGCATTGATCTGGCTGTCCTGGACAAATACAAAATTGACACTTTCCGGGGAAAGTCCGGCGGCCCGGATCAGGTCAGATGACCAGACCTTCATATTTTCTTCCAGTTCGGTGTNGCGAATAACAGTTTGTGCCTTGGCAGTGCGCGGGGTAAGCGCAGTAACTGTAAGGCTTACGCAAGCAGCAAATAAGAAGAAAAACCGTATTAAAGTCATAATATTACATTTCATAAACATTATAATGTTATAGTTGTGAGATAGAGTAAATCCTTTCAAAATAAAGCTGAATATTTATGACTGATTTTCTGGCACCTTACTGGCCTTGGGCTGATCTGGCATGGTTCCCGATTGCAATAGCTGTCACAAGGAAAAGACAAAAAATTAAAGCGGCGGTTTTTATACTGGCATGCGTTCTGGCCTTGCGTTTGCAACGGGATGTTATTTACAGCACGGGGCACAGAAACGGATTTACAAATCTTTTAGACAGTGATGTATTTTACCGAGGGATGGGCGTTTATGCTTTGTTCATTCTGGTGTTTCTTGCGCTGTCTTATTATTCACCGGGTTCGCGTGNTGTAATTTATATGGCTGCGGCATTATCATGGTTTTTTATGGCATTTATATCTTCAACCGTTATTATGGCGATATGAGCAAGAAAACACCATCAGGCCGAGAGCCAACCAAACGCGTTAAAACTGCCAAGGGGCGNAAGCTTTCTTCTACACTTTGGTTGCAACGCCAATTAAATGATCCTTATGTTCAAAAAGCCAATCGTGAAGGATACCGTTCGCGCGCCGCTTATAAAATTAAGGAAATTGACGAGAAGATGAATCTTATCAAGCCGGGCATGGATGTTCTTGATTTAGGGGCAGCACCTGGTGGATGGTCGCAATTTGCTGTTGAGAAAAAAGCGGGTAAGGTGATTGCCCTTGATATTTTACCTATGGATCCAATGGATGGCGTTACCATCCTGGAAATGGATTTTACTGAAGACGAGGCGCCAGAGGCTCTTATACAGCTCACAGGTGAAGGCGTTGATATCGTGATGTCGGATATGGCACCTAATACTGTTGGGCACAGGCAAACAGATCACTTGCGTATCATGGCTCTGGTGGAGTTGGCTTACGATTTTGCCATACAGGTTTTAAAGCCGGGCGGTACGTTTCTGGCAAAGGTCTGGCAAGGCGGAGCACAAAACGATCTTGTCGCTCAGATGAAGAAGGACTTTAAAACGGTCAAGCATATAAAGCCGCCTGCCAGCCGTCAGGATTCGTCAGAAAGTTTTGTCGTTGCGCAAGGCTTTAGAAGAGACATTTGACTTTCTTGAGAATCGTTCTCATTTAGTGCTGGACAGACCCTATATATTGTGGTTTTATAATTTATGGGCACAATATATGCCTTCCGGCCTGTTGGAAAATATCTATCAACCGATTCTGTGGATTTTTTTGAAAAAATGACTCTGAATGACTCATAGAATCGGGGCAGGATGACTCCCGAGAGGTCGCTAACCGACTCACACATAAAAGATTTTAAGGAGAAAACTTATGGCTAATGCCGCGAATACGACAGCTGTCCCCGCACCGGAAATTGCAGAAGTTGCCAGTGAAAAACTGGAGGGTGACACACAGGCTAAAAAATCACCTCTGCTTCAGGAGCGCCATGTTTACAAGCCGTTTCTTTACCCTTGGTGCTATGAGGCATGGTTGACGCAGCAACGCATTCACTGGTTGCCTGAGGAAGTGCCTTTGGCAGAAGATGTACGTGATTGGAAACGTACTTTGTCGCCTTCTGAAAAGAACCTGATGACTCAAATCTTCCGTTTTTTCACCCAAGCCGACGTGGAAGTGAATAACTGTTATATGAAGCATTACTCTCAAGTGTTTGGCCCGGTTGAAGTGCAGATGATGCTTTCAGCATTCTCAAACATCGAAACAGTCCATATTGCTGCTTATTCACACCTCCTTGATACAATCGGTATGCCTGAAACTGAATATCAGGCCTTCATGAAATACAAGGAAATGAAGGATAAATATGATTATATGCAGGATGTGAGCATGGACTCACGCCGTGATATAGCCAAGACAATGGCGATGTTCGGTGCGTTTACCGAGGGCTTACAGCTTTTCGCGTCTTTTGCAATTTTGATGAACTTCCCACGTTTCAACAAAATGAAGGGGATGGGGCAGATTGTGACATGGTCTGTGCGTGATGAAACATTGCACTGCCTATCCATGATCAAACTCTTTAAAGCCTTTGTTGCTGAAAACCGCGACATTTGGGACGATGATCTGAAGCGGGAAATCACCGAAAGCTGTACGACAATTGTTAGCCACGAAGACGCCTTTATTGATCTTGCATTTGAGATGGGTGGTGTTGAAGGACTGGAAGCACAGGAAGTTAAAGACTATATCCGCTATATTGCCGACCGCCGCCTGCAACAGCTTGACCTTGAGCCGGTTTACGGCATTGAGAAAAATCCTCTCCCATGGATGGATGAGATGCTAAACGGTGCCGAACACACTAACTTCTTTGAAAATCGTGCAACGGAATACTCAAAGGCATCTACACAAGGGTCATGGGAAGATGTTTTCTCTGATGATGTCTTTGCAGGTGACTACGGTAAAAAAGAAGAGACAACCACAACAGGTGCCGCAGAATAGACTGCTTTAAAAGTTTAATCCTGACTGCCCGCATCCTTTTCTGTACAAAAGGGGCGGGCATTTTTTTATTTTATATAAACTTGATTTCTGTAACCATGTCAGGCATGAGTAAAAGAAAAGAGGAGTAATTGATGGCCTATAAACACTGGAAAATAAAAGATCTGCCTTGGAGCGAACTTAAACCTGATCAGGTGGACGCAAGTCTTCTTGCTATTATAAAAGCAGCTGCCCTTGTTGAGTTTAACTCCGACACTTATGCCGATTATTTGTGCAAGGTTTTCAAAGGCGATGAGGCGGTTGAAGCTGCTATCCGTAATTGGGCCGTTGAAGAGATTCAGCATGGTCAGGCTTTGGCCGATTGGGCCATGGCAATTGATCCGAGCTGGAGCTTTGAAGAGTCAATGCAGAGATTCCGCGACGGATATACACCTGAACATTTTTTGGATGATAGTGATGTTTCCGCACGCGGATCACGCGCTGGAGAAATGGTTGCAAGATGTATGGTCGAAACAGGTACAAGCTCTTATTACACGGCAATCGGAAACACCGTGGATGAGCCTGTATTACAGGAAATCTGCAAAAAAATTGCAGGTGATGAATTCCGCCATTACAAACTTTTCTATGACACCATGCAAAAATATCTTGAAAAGGAAAAGCTTGGTAAATTCGGGCGTTTGAAAGTGGCCGTTGGCCGGATTGCTGAATCCGAAGATGATGAGTTGGCCTATGCGTATTATGCTGCAAATGCCGATAGGGATGAAGAATATGACCGCGAAAAATACAGCCAGCTTTATTTAAGCAAGGCTTATAGCTTTTATCAAAAACCGGTTGTTGATCGCGCGGTTGCAATGATATTCAAAGCCTGCGGGTTCAAACCTCATACGATTGGTTATAAAATTGCCTCGGCACTTGCCTGGCGCAAATTTAACCAGCAATCTAAAGAATATAAGAAAAAAGCGGCTTAGAAGCTGCTTTTTTTTAAATATAGTCGGGTTTGTAATTCGGATCGGGATAAGTCCGGGCGAAAGGCGCTTTCGGGCTGATACTTCTTAGCCCTTCGTCAAAATCAGGTAGGTTCGTCCTGATCGTCAAAGCATGAAATGCATTTGCGCGCGTCATTGAGCCCGCTTCACATTCTGCTATTGTAAGACGTAATTTCTTCGAAAGTTCAAAATCCTGTGCTTCTTTAAGACCGTCATATGTAATGGTATTCGCCGGTAGTAGAGTGACATAGGTAAAGATAAGGTCGCGTGTCAATTGTGATGTGGCAAGCTCTTGTGTCAATACCGAAGCGATACAAGTATCCGATTCTGTAACAGCCGGCCCGCCAGAGATGAGAATATCAACTTTCGACTTTTTATGCATAATCAGGCTGGAACTGTAGTTTGCTATAGAAGAAATATATTCCGATCTTTGTTTACTTTCATATGCAGCTAAAACACTCAGCATTGGTTTATCGAGGGTGATGTTTCTCAGCGTTGTGGCTTCCCCTGTGAGGCTTTCGCAATATGGACGTATTGCAGACATTTTATAGGTGAATCCCTGCTCAATAGAGGAGTTAGATAGCAAATGCTTCCCACTGAATGACTCTGCAAACTTGATGCTGTCCCTTGCAACGGCCCAATCTGAAAGAAGCCCTGAAAATTCAGTCAGCATACATGTATCAGAAGGTGTCAATGCTTGTCCTTCATACTTTTCTGACAATGTGGTCTCTATGAAAGCTGTATATGAATCACGGTAGGAGCTGGCAGCAGTATAAAATTCATCACGGGCGAGGGCTATTTTTCCATTTTCATTTCTTAGAAGATGCTGATTAGATATTTCCTCGACCGCATCTTCATGGTCACTACTCGAAGAGACGAGAAAGGCAGGCGAAGCTGTCACCGCCAGCGCTATGGCCATATATTTTTTCATGAAAATATTCTCATCCCTGTTATGTCTCGTTTTTTACATACAAGGATCAAATTACGCAGGATTATTACATTACGTCAAGTAAATTATAGGGCGCGGCGAAAAGAGGGGGCTTAGCCGCCTCCCTGATTTCTGGCTAGATTTTGAACAGTTTCCTGTAATTGCTGTTGTGCCTTGGCATTATCTGCGGCTGATTTAGCCTGATTAGCGCCACGGAAACCACCCTGGACTCCACCAAGACCCTGTTGGAATATCATACCACCACCGATGGCCGCATATTGGGTCAGGCTCTGGGCGGCATCTTGTGAGAAGTCACCAAAGCTGGATACGGATGACCCCATCCAACGCAGGATACTATTGGGTATCATATCGATTAATTTGAAGGATGACAGGGCAAGCATGTACATGATGATGGTGTAAAGAACCAGATAGAAAATCTTATCAATTGCACCGCGTGCCATGGTTACAAGTTTGTCTATGCCTTCGGTGCTCGTGGTGCTGCTGTCAGCTCCACTTATATTCATCACGACCAGATCCCATATAGAGTTGAGAACGCTGGCCATTGCACCAAAAATCAGGATACCCGCCAAAAAGCCAAAGATAATCAATATTGGACGTATAAAGACTTCAAAAACAAGGTAATACCCGTTAAGGGCACTTTCTCCCGGTAGTCCGTTTCCGTCGATACGAAGGTGAGCCAGAGCCCAAAGGGGCGCGCCGACCATTGCTTCAAATATACCTTTCACCCAGTTACCAACGGCAAAGAAGAAATACACGAAAGGCAAGAAGGGAATGACGTAAAACAGGATAAATCCAACAGTCAGCCCAAGTGTAGCAATACCATAGGCCGCACCCATACCTGTACACAGGCCGCTACTTCCCATGGCGCAACCGACACCTGATGCGGTACCCAGTCCAAGCATCAGGACGGAGCTTTCAACGAGACTTTTTCCCACACCCGCCAATTGGGCAAGAGGATGTACGTTTTCATTTTCTTCACTGCGAATATTCCATAACCCCTCGGTACCAAGTAAAAAGTTAATGGCATCGGCAAGAGCATTTCCTGTTTGTACATTTGCATCCGGTGCGGCCGGTGTACTGAGGAAATCATGTATATCTTTATAAACTTGTGCGGCTTGTGCATCACCATTACGGGGTTGGCCTTTTATAAAAGCCTTATCCAGTTTAAACATTTCATTGATCGGCAGTTCGCCTAATGTGCTTTGCTGGTTTATGTTTGCAACGTCTTCCATAACAACCGGCAAATGCCTGACTTGTGGTAGCGCGCGTGACGCGCCGACGACGGCTCCGTTGATTTCGGCTATACGGTTATACCAGATACCTGCACCACCCCAGCCTCTCTGCAGAAGCTGTGCCGGAATGTCCCAGTTGGCTGGGTTTTGTGCGTCTATCACACCCTGATGTATAATTTCGGCAATGTTGTCCAAATCTCCGTCAATAGTCCCGTCATAGAAATTACTGTCCGGGTCACCAAATTTATATTTATTCGTCAGGCGGTTGTAATCTTCCCTAGTGGGTTCTGCAGGCGCGTCGGGTAAAAAGGCTACGTATTTATTCACATAGTGATCTGAAATGGCTTTGATATCAGGATCATTCCACATCGTGTCTATAAGGTTGTAATATGCACTTTGAATAGTGCGCGCACCGGGTTCGGAAAGGGCGCTTACTGGCAATACTAGATCGCCACAAAATCCGCTGACATGCCCACGGAAGGTGGGCCACTCGCATTCATTTCTTTGTCCGAAGCGAACGAGAATGTCGCCGTTATTATAAAAATCAAGTGCCTCGCTATATGCGTTGCCTCCGCCAAAAGCAAGGGCGTGATCGACATCCGCTGTGGGTGAACCAACAAGATATCTCTTTATAGGTCTTTTACCCCGGTTATCCTCACAAGCAGGGCGTGATCCGTTATCGTCAATAACTTGTTGGCTATCTGCCGCAACATAATATTTGTCTTCTAAGGTCTGACAGGCCTTCGCCAGGGTCATAAATGTTAGAAATTCACCAACTTGGGGTGTATTAGGAACGCCCACCATTTCGCCGTCAGCAAGAAGTTTTGCCGTTGAGTCGGCGATGGCCACATTAAAGGTAACCCATGCATTCGTGGCCATGTTTGATCCAAGCTTAGCGGCATAAAGCACAATATACTGTGCAGAGTTTAAACCGCTACTCAGCGGTACCAGTAATCCAATAGCTACAACAAGCCGTATAGGCGCCCAAACCGAATTAAATCTTTTTCCAAAAGGTGTCCCTGTTTGTGCTGTTTCTGCCGCGACCACAATGACGTAGTAAAGCAGGATAAACATTGCGAGCACCAGAAGGCCGGAGCTGTAAAACCTGAAAACCTGATGCAGGGCGACATGAAAAGGCCACGGTGCCTGAGGCATTTCCATCGGATTTGTAGTGTCATAAGTTAAATCCGGCGTTAAACTATAACAATCTGTTGCAGTTGTAACACAGGAATTGAAAATTCCGGGTACACCAAAAACCCTGTCCATCATAATAAAGGCAATATCCTGAGATGGATCTGACGCCGGGTTTGTTCCGAAATAAGTGCTTAAAGGCCCGGCAAGGGCTTCAGGCGAAATAATTGCGATGGCAAGAGCTATGAGTTGTAGAAAAATAAGGGCAAGCCCACCCATCATAACGAAAAACATTATGACCTGATCTGACTTGTCCCGCTTAAACTCAAGATGTTTGATTGCCTCGGCAACAACGTGATGAATACCGTAACGGCCAATATTTGCAGCATTGAGATAAGGGTGACCGTTGGGCAGAAGTTGCGGGATGTTAAAAATCTGTGCCATGAGAAAGGCAAAATACGCAAAACCTGACCCAAAAAGCCCATGCATGCGCGGTAGCAAACCCGGCATGAAGGTATACTTTAGGAATGATTTTGTTGTTAAAGCGTTTTCGCTCATAATGCTGTTTTATTTACCTTTTCACTAATTATATAAAATTTTAGTAAAGTTTTGCTTAATACCAATTTTAACACAAGATTATTCATGAAACGAACGATATCCCATTTTTTCGTTTAAAATCATCTACCTGCCATCTTGTTTGCCATGCCCTTTGCTGCGCCGCCCGCGCTGCTTCCTATACCATAAGTGGATTCTTTTAAGACATCAGACATTTGTCCGCCAAGCGTTCCCCCACCAATAGCAGAGTAGCGAATAAGCTGTTCGGTATTATCTTCAATCTTGTCTGCAAAACTTTCCGCTCCTGATCCTATCCAACGCAGAATATTGTTGGGAACCTGGTCAATAAGTTTGAATGTTGCCATTGCCATCATGTAAAGCACAACTGTGTAAATCAGAGTGTAGAAGAAAACGTCCACACCAGAACGGTAATACTCTATATCCAGAAACTTCATGGCACCGTCATCGCTGCCGGTATAACGATCATAGCCTGTAATGTTTACTGTCACCAGATCCCATAAGTCATTCATAATAAATGCCATGGCTGTAAAGATAGAAATAGAGGCAATCATGCCCATAATAACAAGGAAAGGGCGTATAAAGATTTCAAGAAGAAGATAATATCCGTTAGCAGCCGCCGGCCCGGCAAGGCCGTCACCATCTATCTTCAGATGAGCAAGCGCCCATAAAGGAACCGCCACCATCGCCTCAAAAATTGTCTGTATCCATTTGGCAACGCCGAAAAAGAAATACATGAATGGCAAAAGAGGAATAATGTAATAAAGCAAAAAGCCGATAGTAAGTGCCATCGTTCCGAATGTGAGGAAGACGCCCGCTATTTCCTGTATACCTTGCCCGACGCCTGGATTATAAGCCCCACCAACAACACCTGCACCCAGATTTATTCCAAGACCAATTGTCATGTTTTTTATGGAGCTTTCCATGATTGAGCGTCCCATTGCCGACATTTGCGCCAGAGGATTTACATCGTTATTTTCGCGCAATTCGAAAAGCCCTTCTGCTCCGAACATCATACTTAGCATTGTACCGATCGCCCCCGGTTTTTTAAGAGGGTCATCATTAAGGGCATCGTCTTCCTGAAAGAACATATATACGTCATTAAGAACGCCTGCGATAACGCGGTCATGGGAATGCATATCCCCGCTGCGCCAGGCAAATTCCTCTCGATCCCCTGAGGTTGTTTCCTCAATATTGGGGTTATACTGGTTTTCAGCCGTGACGCTTGGCATTTTCTGAACACGTTCTGATCTTACAAACTCCATAACTTCCGGCATGACAGTTTGTTGAGGGAGTGCAAAAGTAGCAGTGACAACCGCACCGTTTAATTCTGCAATTTTGTTCATCCAGATACCCGCACCGGCCCAGCCACGTTCCAGGTCTTCGGGAGAAAGGTCATAATTAAAGAAATCATCGACATTACTTGGTGTGAGACGTGACTTCATTAATGCATCAAAAAGAGCCTGCTGTCCTGAAATCAGCTCGTCATAATATGTAAGCCCAGGAGGGTTAGGGCATTCCGCACCCCATGAATATCCAAGGACGCTATCAGGGTAGCTTGAGCAGCTTTGCCCGTCTATCCTTGTTCTCGTCGCCACCATTTTAGGCCCGAAAACGCGCCCGACTTCTGACTCCCAAAGGTATTTTACAAGCTCAAAGTAGCTGGAGTAGATTTCATCAGCAAAAGCCTGCCCGTCAATTTCAGTCGGCATTGTTATAACACCGCAATAAGGCCGGACATTACCAGGATATTCATTATATTCGTCCCGACGTTCCCCATAAATAACCCTGATATCTCCGTTGTCGTAAAAACTACGTGCTTGCTGGAAAGAAAGGCCGGGATTGGCATCAAGGTCGATGAAGTCAGAGCCGCTACCGCCGCTTTTGACCAGATAGGCATTAATATCCATGCCAGCACCGTTATGTGCATTATTGTAAATCATTTCATAGGCTGCGCGGCACGTGGTTGTGATATTAAAGAAACGTGCAAGGTTTCGGATATCCGGCGTGCTTGGCTTTGCAATGAGCTGTGAGGGGTCGGCGTTTAATGCATTGCGCAGGGTGAGGTTGTAGGTTTTCCATGCATTAGTCGCAAATGACGATCCCCATTTGGAAATATGCAATGTTGCATATTGGCCAAGGTTTAGGCCGTGTGCCAGTGGCACAAGCAACATAATGGCAATGACAAGACGAAGTGGTGCATAAACGGAGGAAAAACGCTCTCCGAAAGGCCTCCCAGTCTGAGCAGATTCAATGACGGCAGCAAAGAGATAATAAAACAGGATTAAAATTCCTACAATCAGCATCGCACGGCTGTAAAACGCAAACAAGGCGTGGAGCCCGCCATGGAACGGGCTTATATAGCCGACTTCATTGGGAGAAAATCTCGACATAAAGATGTCCGGTATGCCAAAAACCTTGTCCAGCAACATAAAGGAAATGTCTTCGCGCGGTTCATTAACAGAGAAGAAACCTGTAAAAAAGCTGGCGGCTTCAGCTGTACTGGTAAACAGGAAGAAAATAATCGCTGCAAATTGCAGGAAAAGAAGGATAAGACAAACCATTATCAGTCCGAACAAGGCCAGCTGATCCGCATTTTTCCATTTAAAACTGATGTGATTTGCTGCTGCTGCAAGAACCGAGCGCATTCCAAAGCGGTTTACATTTCCGCTTAGCGTGTAGGGGTGACCAGCGGGTAAAAGACGTGTCTGCCTGAAAACCTGAGCGATAAGAAAGGCCAGATAGGTAAAATCAAGGCCCAGATTACGAAAACGGGATCCCAGCTGCGGCAGCAGCATATATTTGAAGACCTGTTTTGCCTTAATATCCATTATTCATCCCCCTCAGATGGTGATTTTGGAGGAGTATCAGATGATGCCGAGGTGCTGTCATCTGTAATATTGCCCTGTCCTGTTTCTTCATCGCCAGCTGTAATATCGCCGCTTTGTGCATCAGTAACAGTATCTTCGGTGCCAGGTACAAGGCCGACTGTATCGCCATCTGTTTCTGTGTCAGGAGAGGATGCTCCATCCTCGGCTGGAACTTCGCCCTCATTAGGGTCAATTATTTCAACACCTTCGATGTCTTCTGCCGCAGATACTTCAGATGGTATCATGTCGGCAACCATGGCAGTAAGTCCTGTACCAGCAATGATTTTACCCATGTTGGAATTCATTGCCGAGGCCATACCAAGAACGTTTTTCTGGCCTACCGCTTCTCCGGCCATTCCTCCTACAACGCTTCCTGCACTACCAACACCTTGCGCAATCGGGCGACCGAATTTACCGGCACCGATCGTGGCATAGGTTGTCAATTGTTCAGCCGGGTCTTTTGCCATATCACCAAATGATTTCACACCACCGCTTATCCAACGTAAAAGGTTATTAGGAATGGAATCCACCAGCTTGAAAGATGAAGTTGCCATCAGATAAATAATAATCACATACATGACCGTAAAGAAAGCCTGATCAACTATTCTGCGATAATATTCAATATCCATCATTCCGGTCCGTCCGGTACTTGGTCCAAATCCTGAAAGATTGGCTGTTACCAAGTCAAAGATAGAATTTAACACTGCTGCCTGTGCTGCAAAAATGGTGGATGAGGCCAGTAATCCGAACAAAATCAACATTGGACGAACGAAAACCTCCAAGGCTAGAAAATACCCGCTCTGTGCCTGTTTCGGTACAAGGGAGTCCCCTTCAAGCTGCATATGAGCCAGTGCCCATAAAGGCGCACCGACAAGTGCTTCAAACATTGTTTTTATCCAGCCCCCCACTGCAAAGAAGAAGTAAAGGAAAGGCATGAAAGGAACAATATAATGCAACAAAAAGCCGGAGGTCATAGCCGCAGTTGCAATGGCAATAAAAAAGCCTGATCCACCTTGAAAAAGTGCGCCCACGCCCGCGCCGCCAACTTCAAAAAATCCGGCACCTGCAGACAGGGCCATAGCATACATCAATGCCTTAATAGAATTTTCGATCAACCCTTTGCCAATTGCAGCAAGTTTAGCAAATGGATGGACGCCTGAATTCTCACGGATGGTCAATATGGGCGTGGCACCAAAAACGAAGGCAATGGCACGTACGAAAGGATGGTGACCTGCATCAACTTGGGATTCTTGTGCATCACGCTCTGTTTGCCAATCCTGATAAGCCCGTGTCATTACGCTGGCAAATTCACGGTCTTTTGCGTTATTAAAGTTTACTACACCTCGCCCCTGCACACGTAATGCAAATTCCCCGGCAGGGGTTATCTGGTTCAGCATTGTTCTGTCTTTTATGACATCTGCCATTAAAACCGGTGGCTCACCACTAAAAGGCACGGCCTGCAATGCCTGAAAGACATCACCATTCATCTCAGTAATACGGTTATACCAGATTCCAGCTCCCGCCCATCCCAGCTCTTCAATCTCCACTGGCATCTCAAAAAGTCTGTCAGCGCGTAGTAAAGCCCTCATTTCAGGATAGGCGCGCATGTCGAAATGCCTTTGAAGCTCGGAGGCATAAAAAGATTTGTGCATCAAATTGGGTTTGTAATCGCACACGCCTATGGCCGTATATTCTCCTGTATATCCTGCATCAGGAAAATCATTACCGTTTGTATCGGAACGGCAATCATCAATAGGTGTTTCTGTACCCTGGGCATAAAGGCCGATCATACGCTCAGCGTAAAATCTGGCTGGCAAGTAAATGTCCGGGCTTGACGGAGAAAAAGCACCGCGTGCAATCAGGTCGTAAAATAACTCCCTGATTTCAGAAATATTCATGAAATCCGATTGTAATGCGGGCACGGTGATGCTGCCGCAATAGGGGAAGACATAGCCCGGTTCTTCCTGATGCTCTTGCTCATTATATTCACCAAACTTTATAACCATGTCATTGCCTTCGGTGAAATCGAGAGCATCGGTATAAGGAATGTTACCTGAGCTGAGATCCAGCATCATATTTGGATCGGATTTTACCAGATAGGGTTCAATCTCTTTACCGTGATAAACCTCATAACCAAGGATGCAGGTATGAATAAGGTTGATGGCTGCTGCAAGCCTTTTTATATCGGGCATTTCGGGGATTGCCACAAGTCCTTGTGACTGGAAAGGCCCGGGGTCCCATGCCTGAATATCGCCATCCTGAGTAGTGTAATATTGCCTTGAAAATTCACCCGTATAGGCTGCCCCTGTGCCAAAGGGCTGTGACAGGGTCGAATTAAAGGCTATCCAGGTATTCGTCGCCATGCCCGAACCAAGTTTGGCAGTGTAGAGTATGATGTATTGAGCGCTATTCAGGCCGTGTGCACCAAAAGGAACAAGTAGGCCAATAGCCAGAACAAACCTGATAGGGGCCCAGATTTTATGAAAGCGCTTTCCAAAAGGTGTGCCTGTGATGGCTGTTTCTGCGACAAGTGAAAAAATGTAATAAAGGAAATATATCATCGCAAATACAAACAGTGCTGAGCTGTATAGCCTGAGCATTGCGTGTATGCCTGATTGGAAGGGAGTAACTGTTGTATATGTCGGATCGTAGAGACCCGGAACGCCGATAACCTGATCCAACAGGTCAAAGGCCATATCCGTTGTCGGATTTGGCGTGATAAAGATATTCGATGCCCACACAGGCGTTGCCACCGTATATATGAGTGTAGCTACGACAAAGAGGAAAATAATTACAATACTGGCAATGGATGCGCCAAAAAGTATAACCTTATCAATATGATCCCGGTCAAAAGGTGTATGGTTTGCGGCTGCAGATATCAGTTTTACAATACCATAACGGCCTATATTTTTATCACTAAGATAAGGGTGCGAGCGTGGCAAGAGGCCAAATGTTCCGTAGACTTGCGCGAGTAAAAAAGGAATATAATCGAATCCACCAAACAGGCGTTTGAGCCGGCCAAAAAGGCCGGGAAAGACAAATATATTTGCCACTTTTTTAGGTTTTAAATACGCATTACTCACGAAATAATTTTTACCTCTAAAACCATCTTACCCAAAAATAGATAAAATTTTATTTAATTTTCCCTTATTTTAGCACGTTAATGAGAATAAATACCAATTTGAACGCTTTATAAATGCCTTGTCATGGGGTTACGCTGGCTTGGCAAATGAATTATAATGCTTTTTAGGAACGATAAAAAACAAAAAACAGGGATATTTATGCCGCTAAAACAAAAACCTACCCCTCCTTTGTCACAGGAAAACTTTTACAATCAGTTAACAAAATACCGCCACCGTTTCTCGGAAATGGAGCCAGAGCTGGAAGTAACTGTACGTGACCCCTCAATGGAGGTTGAAGGCTATGTTGTGGTCTGGAATACAGGCATTGCAGAAGACGGCCCTTTGGGAGCATGTGGTAAAGGCGGCACACGCGTTTTGCCTGACTTGGAAATAAAGGATATAAAGCGTCTGGCACGTGCAATGGCTGAGAAAAATGCAGCGGCCGGACTTCCGCTGGGTGGCGCAAAATCCGGATTGAAATGTGACAGCAAAGATCCGGACTATGAAAAAAAGTACAAACGGTTTGTTGAGCTATGCAAACCTTTCCTGCGGGAAAATGGCGGTGTTTTTGGTGGTTTCGGATATGATGTTGGTTGTTTGCCCCCAAAAAACGCGCATTGGGCCGTTGAACAGCTGGGCTCAGGTAAATCTTTTACCGGAAAACCTGTCGAAATGGGGGGTACTGATTATGACCGTGAAGGCATTGCGGGTTTAGGTGTGGCCGTTGCAGGCCGTACGCTTCTAAAAGAAAATGGTGAAAAAGTTGAAGGGGCAAGCTTTGCCATACAGGGCTTGGGCGCTATGGGAGCAGCTGTGTTGCGCTATTTTTCCGGATACGGAGCTGTCTTAAAAACGCTTTCCGACCCGAAATATGGTGGAACATGGCATTTTGAAAACGGCGTGTCAGACGAGTTATTGAATGCATTAATTGTTCAGGATTTGCAATCTGTAAAAAAACGTCTTCACAAAGAGGGCAGATTTATATCAGAAGATGCCAGTCAGGCACTTTACAGTGATGTCGATATTCTTTTCCCTTGTGCGCTGGAAGATTCGATTACAGAAGAGAACGTAAATTTTATTGAGGCGCGCTTCATTGCAGAAGGCGCAAATAACCCTACTACAGAAGAGGCGCACAGAATTCTGTACGGTAAGAATATACTGGTCGTGCCCGATATTCTGGCCAATCCGGGTGGGATCATTGCGGCCTATGTGGAAATGACCAGCTCTGTAAGCGATGAGGAAAACGCTGAAACCGGTAAAAAAGTGTCAGAAGCCAAGCTAATAACAGAGCAGCGAGTCGAGGAAAATGTAAAGACACTGCTAAGCATTATGAAAGAGGTAGATGTGTCTCCTGACCAAGTTGGTGATTACATGTCCTATCAAAGGCTGTTCGTCTAAAACGCCCTGTTTTTGAACTTTTATTCCATTTTTTTGTTGATATAGCACAACCAAAGCTATATACGTTTACATATAAAAGAATTATGAAAGTGAAGATTAGGGATGAATAAAAAATTATCCGAGATACTAGCCGCATCAGCTGCCTTGGTCGGGGTCGCAACTCTTGGCGGTTGCAATAAAGAAGCTCAAGAACCTAAAGAACCTGAGCAAGTGGAAATGGTTGTAGAGAATGACCAACCTGAACAAGAAGCTGCACAGGTTTTTGTTCCGGAAATAGGATCAGACTTATCGGAACTTGCCCGTAAATATACAAGTGCAGCACAAGCAGAAACTCCCACACCCCTAGAAGAGCTTGACGCACGTACGGCCTATCTGGCTGACCCAACACGTATTTTGCTTGTATCTGACGGAGAGAATTCCATTGCTGCAGTAACTTCAGAAGACCAGCAATTTGACTTTAGCCCAACTCATGCTCTGGTGATGGAGTTGGATTACGGCAATCCAAGATATTCTTCAAGAACATATTATTTTCCGGTTGACGCTTTATCTCTTAACGCAAGTGATCCAAAAAATATCGCCGGTGAAATTACAGATATGGCCATGAACGAAGAACTACGCGGGTTTCAAACAGAAATTTTTGAAGAAGATGTGTCTTCCAATTTTGGAACTGTGCTTGAAGCCTTAAATGCTTGCGCTCCACAGCTGGCCGCGCTTCGCGCAAACCCTGATGAAACAGTTGCGCCTAAGTGCAAACCTTTCAAGGGACTTGCTAGCCCAGCCAGATAAACAAACAACTAATTCAGAAGTTAAAAAAAGCGCCTCAATGGGCGCTTTTTTTGTGTTTGAATTAGGCCGCGTGCAGTTTGCGGTATTTAATGCGTGTCGGCGTATCGGCGTCTTGCCCTAAGCGGCGCTTACGGTCAGCCTCATAATCTTCATAGTTACCTTCGAACCAGACAACTTGTGAATCGCCTTCATATGCAAGTATATGCGTGGCAATACGGTCAAGGAAGGCGCGATCGTGAGATATAACCACCGCGCAACCCGGGAAGCGCTCTAAAGCTTCTTCCAATGCGGCAAGGGTTTCGGTATCAAGGTCGTTGGTCGGTTCATCCAGAAGAAGTACGTTAGCCTCTTCTTTCAGCATTTTTGCCAAATGAACACGGTTACGCTGTCCACCGGACAGGTCGCCGACTTTCTTTTGTTGGTCAGGACCTTTAAAATTAAAGGCACCAACATAAGCGCGTGAAGCCTTTTCAATTTTACCAAGTTTAAGAATATCGTGACCGCCCGATATTTCTTCCCAAACATTATTGGTGCTCGTCAGTGCATCGCGTGACTGGTCAACATAACCGAGTTTAACAGTTTCTCCGACATTGAACTCACCGCTATCGGGCTCCTCCTGTCCGGTAATCATTTTGAACAAAGTTGTTTTACCTGCACCGTTCGGCCCGATGACGCCAACGATACCGCCGGGTGGCAAGCGGAAGGACAGGTCTTCGAACAAGACTTTATCGCCAAATGCTTTGGTTACGTTCTTGGCTTCAATAACAGTATTTCCAAGGCGTGGAGGGGTGGGGATGATAATCTGTGCATTGGCCACCGCATTATCCTCTGCTGCCATAAGCATCTGTTCGTAAGATGCAATACGAGCCTTTGACTTGGCACGGCGTGCTTGCGGAGATTGCCCCATCCATTCTGCCTCACGTGCAATAGTTTTCTGACGGGCCTCGTCTTCGCGTGCCTCTTGTTTCATACGCTTAGCCTTGGCTGAGAGATAATCGGAATAATTCCCCTCATAAGGGATGCCGTTACCGCGGTCGATTTCCAGGATCCAGCCAGTAACATTATCAAGAAAATAACGGTCGTGAGTAACCATGACTACGGTTCCCGGATAATTGGCCAAATGTCTCTGCAGCCAAGCGTTACTTTCTGCGTCCAAATGGTTGGTCGGTTCATCAAGAAGCAGTAGATCAGGTTTTTGTAAAAGAAGTTTGGCAAGCGCCACACGGCGTTTTTCACCACCAGATAAATGCGTTACAGCAGAATCACCTGGAGGGCAGCGCAAAGCATCCATAGCAACTTCAATAAATCGGTCAAGCTGCCATCCATCAACGGCATCAATTTTTTCCTGCAAATCACCCATTTCTGCCATAAGTGCGTCAAAATCGGCATCCGGTTCAGTCATAAGCTGGGAGACTTCATTATAGCGGTCAAGCATAGCTTTCATGTCACCAAGGCCATCAGTTACATTTTCCTGGACGGTTTTATCAGGATCAAGCTGTGGTTCTTGGGGTAAGTAGCCGACTTTCGCTCCTTCTGCGGCCCAGGCCTCGCCTGAATATTCCTTATCAACACCCGCCATGATTTTAAGGAGAGTGGATTTACCTGCACCGTTTGGCCCAAGAACTCCGATTTTTGCACCGGGGAAAAAGCTTAAAGTAACTCCATTTAAAACAGGCTTTTGACCCGGATAAACCTTTGTCAGGCCATTCATTACATATGTGTATTGATAAGATGCCATTTTATACCTCTTTTTTTCTTGTGAAACTTTCGCCCCTATATAGGCAAATAAGCCTGTCAGGTCAATTTAAACTATTTTTAACATTTACGTAATAATATTAACTTTTTTTGGGGGATTTAAAAATGTCATTTGAAGAGTCTGTAAATAATCCTGAATATCAAAGTGAAGCAAACACGGATACGACACCTCCTGTTGAGGACATTGAGTACGAACTGCCTGAGCAGACGGTCGCTGCCGAAACCGGAATTGAGGGCGACATTATTATTGTTGAGGGGAGAAGGTCTGAGCCTATTGCTGATAAGGAAAATGTCGCTGTAAATCCCATTAGTGGAGAGGCGTGCGGTTTCAAACCGGTTGCACAGATGGGGGACACCACGATTTCTGCAATGGGATGTGTGGATATAAAAGAGGGAGCCGCTGTAGGGGGTGTTGCGGCAACTTATGCCCCAGATGGAGGAATTGTAGGACCCGTTATGTCAGCGCAATTCAGAACCGCTGCAGGTATAAATATTTTTGGCCAGGTTGAAAAATACGCGGCGGCTTCTGTTGAGCTTGATACCGGCCAGAAAATTTCCGGTAATCCCGTGCATTTAGATGTTGGGGTTCAAACTGATTTTGATGGGGGCGCCGTTCCGTTGGTTGGTGTCAGAATGCCTTTCTAATAATTAATTTACTCCCCATTTGACTTCCTGTAGATTGAACCCAACCTTGTAAACACCAACTAGGATTAAATTATGTCAGGAAATTCACTCGATTCACTTTCCAGTGCCACAAAAAGCCGCGCCAAATTTTCGGCTCGTGGTGATGCAAAAGGCGCTGCAGGATTTGTCAATCCGGGAGATGTCTCGGGTAGATATGATTTTGTATCACATTCAGGTGAGCAGATATCGCTCAGCCCTTCTGAAAATGGCTTTGATAAGATCAAAATCGCAGCTGCATGGGACATACAAAAGGTAAAGAAAAAGAAATTATTCGGGTTGCTGAGCTATTCAGCAAAGCAAAAAGTAGATCTTGACCTTGGCTGTTTATATGAACTGCAGGATGGTACGCGCGGTGCCATACAAGCTTTTGGCGATATGTACGGGTCTTTCAAGAATGCTCCCTATCTCAGGCTTTCGGGTGACGAACGTACAGGTGAAACTGAGGGGTTTGACGAATACATAATGGTCAATGGCCGCAAATGGCCTGAGATAAAGAGGCTGCTTTTATATGTTTATATATACGAGGGTGCGGTGGATTGGGCGCATGTGCGCCCCCAAATACATGTCCGCGTACCTGGTGAGCAACCTCTGGTCATTACTTTGTCATCCCACATGAAGAACCTGAATGTCTGTGTCATTGCAGGGATTGAGAATGTCAGAAACGGTATGGTTGTTACAAATTATACAGAATACTTCCCCGGCCATAACGAAATGGACCGTGCCTATGGATTTGGGCTGGAATGGGATGATGGCGCCAAGGATGCGTAAAAGGCGGATAGAGATATGAGCGATATGAACGACACTAAGGATGCGACCCCGGAAGATGATGAAAAGGCACGTTTTAACCGTGTGCATCAAGGTGACGAGGTAGATATTACAGCAATGGCACCTGGCATGAGGAGCATTATGATCGGTCTTGGCTGGGACGTTATTGGTTTTGATTCCGATGCGGCTGACCTGGATGCATCACTTTTCCTGCTCAATAAGGAAGAGCTTACCCGCGAAGACGAGGATTTTATATTCTATAATAATCTGACCAGTAAAGATGGTGCAGTAGAGCATACGGGAGATAATCGAACAGGCGCAGGCGACGGTGATGATGAAACAGTATTTATAGAGCTGGATAAAATCCCTTATGATGTGACCAAATTGGCTTTTGTTGTCAGCCTTTACGATGCAGAGTCCAGAGGACATTCTTTCCGCGATGTCAGAAATGTGTTTTTCCGTGTTGTGGACTCGGAAACCAATCGCGAATTATTCCGTTATTTTATGGACGGTGAATTACAGGAAAACACACATGCAACGGCTGTGCGAGTAGGGTTTCTTGTGCGCGATGGTGGAAAATGGGTGTTTGAAGCAGAAGGTGCTATGATTGAAGGCGGACTGGCGAGGCTGGCAACAAATTATGGTATAATCGTTGCGGGTGTTTAAAAAAGGCAGGCTTTAGACTGTTATACCTTGCCAAAGGCACTAAATCATTTTATGTATTTAAAACTTAAGACGTAATTAAACGACAGGAGATTTGATCATTCGTAGACCATTCAGAGGCCCGCAAAAAGATGACGGCCCACGCACTAATGAAGACATTACTGCGTCAAAAGTAAGATTAATTAACCAAGATGGCGATATGGTGGGTGTTGTATCCTTATCTGAGGCCATAGAAACTGCTGCAAATGCAGGACTTGATCTTGTGGAGGTATCCCCTGATGCAGACCCTCCTGTCTGTAAGATACTCGACTATGGGAAATATAAATACGAACAACAGAAAAAGGCCGCCGAGGCGCGCAAGAAACAGAAAACTGTTGATGTTAAGGAAGTCAAAATCAGACCGACAACCGAAGAGCATGATTATCAGGTAAAACTGAAAGCCGCTCGCCGTTTCTTGAAAAGTGGTGATAAGGTCAAGGTTTCCATGCGTTTCCGCGGGCGTGAAATGGCGCACCAGGATGTTGGCATGGAAATGATGATAAAGCTGAGGGATGATCTCTCTGACCTTGGAGGCCCTGAGCTTGATCCGAAAATGGAAGGTCGTCAGATGTTGATGGTTATTTCAGGTGATGCGAAGCCAAAGCCAAAGGCCGAAGCCAACAAGGATGATGCTGAAAAGGCTGAAGAAGCCCAGGACAGCTAAGCTTTATAAATTTCAAAGCCGGAGAAGTCGTAATGAGTAAAGAATTTGTCGTCACTTGGGATGATTTCCATGTTGCCGCAAGAGCGCTTGGCCAAAAGCTGAAATCCAAAGGGTCGTGGAAGGGGATTTGCGCTGTAACCCGCGGTGGAATGGTTCCTGCGTGCCTTGTCGCGCAAGAAACTGAGACAAAACTTATCAAGTCCATCGCGTTGGAAACCTATACTGATTATAAGGATGTGGGCGAAGCGAAGTTTCATTATCTTCCACATCTGGATAGTGATGGTGAGGGCTGGCTGATCATCGACGATCTGGCAGATACCGGTAAATCCTTCCGTGAAATCCGCAAACATTTCCCAAAAGCGCATTACGCCTGTGTTTATGTGAAGCCGGATGGCGCCGAGACAGCCGATACTTTTCTGGAAGAGGTCTCTCAGGATACCTGGATATATCTACCTTGGGAATTTGAGGCACAGAAATTCGCCAAACACCTTAAATCGGCTTAAATTTTTCTTGCATTTTCCTGCTAAAACCTTATAACAGGCACTTCTAAAAACAGTGCTCTGGCTAAAAACGGCTGCCACGGGGGCTGAGATTGTAAAACTCTTAATTTTTAAGGAGATGGAAATGCCGAAACTGAAAACCAAATCAAGCGTTAAAAAACGCTTTAAGGTGACAAAAACCGGAAAAGTTAAATCTGCCGGTGCCTTCACTTCCCACATGATGCAGAACAAGCCTAAGTCGATGAAGCGTAAGAGCCGTCGTACACAAGTTTTGTCAGCAGCAAATGCGAAATCAATTCTGAAAAACTGGATGCCCTATCAGCGCAGAAAAGCCAGTGGCCAGAAATCATCTGTGGAAGGAGATAAATAATGTCACGTTCTAAAAAAGGTACACCACGCGCACATGCACGCCACCGTAAAGTCATAAAGGCTGCTAAAGGATATTGGGGTCGCCGGAAAAATACATTCCGTGCAGCTAATCAGGCTGTTGAGAAAGCCGCCCAGTATGCCTACCGCGACCGCCGCAACAAGAAACGCGATTTCAGAAGACTTTGGATCCAGCGTATTAACGCGGCTTCACGTCAATTTGGCATGCCATATTCCAAATTCATGAATGGTTTGAAATTGGCCGGTATTGATCTGGACAGAAAAGTTCTGGCCGACATTGCCGTGACAGATGCAAAAGGCTTCGAAGCGATTGCGAAATCTGCGCAAGATGCTTTGGACAAGCATGAAAAAGAGCAAGCTAAAAAATCAGCTTAAATCTGTTTCTCTTTAATATATGAGATTTTAAAAACCCTGCATTAAGCAGGGTTTTTTTTATTTTACTTCTTTCTTGAATATCTGTTTGAAATCTTGCAAAACTATTCATGTTTTAAATATGATTATCAGAGATAGACATGAATACAGCTGAATTGAAAAAAGAATTAACGGAAATGATTGAAAAGGCGCAGGATAGCTCTGCGCTTGAACAGGTGCGCGTAACGGCACTTGGGAAAAAAGGACGCATTACGGATTTGATGAAAACGCTGGGTGGCATGGAGCCGGAGGCAAGAAAAGAAGCCGGGCAGCAACTGAATGTTTTAAAAACTGAAATTGCAGACCTCATTGAAAAACAGGCCGCTATGCTGAAAAAGCAGGAGCTGGATGAGCGCCTTGCAACTGAAACGGTTGACATTACCTTGTCCTCACGCCCACGTAAAAAAGGCTCTATCCATCCTATTTCCCAGACGCAGGAAGAATTGCTCAGTATTTTTTCTGATATGGGTTTCAAGCTGACAGAAGGGCCTGATATAGAAGATGACTGGCATAATTTTACAGCGTTGAATTTCCCGCCCGGTCACCCTGCGCGTGAAATGCAGGATACGTTTTTCCTGCCCGATGATCCGGAAGAACAGGGCGAACGCGCCAAGAAGGTTTTGAGGACGCATACATCTTCTGTACAGGTGCGTTATATGACCGAAAACAAACCACCTTTCCGTATTATCTGCATGGGGCGTACATATCGTTCTGACTATGATATGACACATACACCAATGTTTCATCAATGTGAGGGGCTGGTTATTGATAAAAACATCCATATGGGCCACCTCAAAGGGTGTTTGATGGAATTTGCACGTAAGTTTTTCGAAGTCGATGATTTGCCGATGCGATTCCGCCCAAGCTTTTTCCCCTTTACCGAGCCTTCTGCCGAGGTGGATATCGGGTGCTCCCGCGAAGGCGGTGGCCTAACGATTGGCGCTGGTGATGACTGGCTGGAGATTTTGGGATGTGGCATGGTTCACCCCAATGTTTTGAAAAACTGCGGCATCGACCCGGAGGAGTATCAGGGATTTGCCTTTGGTATGGGGATCGAGCGTATCGCAATGCTGAAATACGGCATACCCGATTTGCGGACATTCTTTGAGTCCGATACGCGCTGGCTGTCACATTACGGATTTGACCCTCTCAAACGCCCGAATAAAGCGCATCGTGGCTAGTCGAATACTTCCTTTAATTCAACAGTAGCAATAAGCGGGTAATGATCTGAGCCAAGAGAAGGGCCACGTTCGATGCTGCCTAAAGCAAATTCTTCACTAAGAAGTATGTGGTCAATCTGAATTTGTAAAAATGGAAGTAATAGATGGGATGGCCATGTAGGTATGAAGCCGAATTTATGACTGGCATATTTTAGACCCGTAGAGGCAAGAAAATTTTGAAAGTACGGAGTATAAACCGTTGCGTTAAAATCACCCGCAAATAGAATAGGATTTACATCATCTTTAATGTATTCAGCTAATTCAACAAATTCTCTGTTTCTGGTATTTGCACCTTTTTCGGGGATGGGTACTTTAGGGTGGAAAGCATAAAGAGAAAAAGCGTTATATTTTGAGGTTTTAAGGGTAGCTTTCAATACCGAGCGTTTTCTATCTTTGAGTTGGAGAATGACTGTCTCATTGCTAGTGATGGGGATTTTGCTGAGAATCAAACTTCTATTACGTGCATTAGTTTGTTCATCTGTATAGGCATGAAACAAATATTCAGATAAGCCATGTTGTAGAATCTCAATTTCATCCAAAGAAATTTCATGTATAACGAGAATGTCAGGAAAATCGTTGTAGCTTTTTATCCATGTTATAATTTTTTCCGGATTTTCATTCTTGTAGAATTTATTGTAAGTGGCAATTTGAATTGGGTCTTCAGATAGCAATGATTCTTGTGCACTATATGTGTAGGTGGTCTTCCATATTAGTGTAACCACTAAGACACAAATTATTATGGATAAGGCCGCCAGATCCCATTTTCCGAAGTGCAAAAATACAACAAAGAAAATGATGGAAATCAATACATATTGAATTTGAAAATGGGTTAATAAATCAAAAACCCAATAATGTTTTCCGAAAAACGAGAGTAGAGCGGAAAGGCCAAATAAGATAAAAAGGCTATACAAAAATGGCATGTTTAAAATATTACTCAATAATATGTACGTTACTTAGTTCACGGCTGATTTGTTCAAAGGCCGCGACCAGATCCGATTGTGTCGGAGCGTTAATATATTTATCAGGATCAGTTGCGCATTCGCGGTAATAATCGCGTGTATTATCGCTAATACCTGAACTGAACGTGACTGTATAAATAATAATGCCCTGATCTTTCATGTTTTCACATGTTTCGGCAAAGCGCTCATTTACATCGTAGGCGCTACGAACGTCTGTCTGAGTGTAACCGCCATAACCTGAATAGTTGTCGTCAATATAATTGTCCCCATCGGTCATCATAACGACCGCCTTTTTCCATTCGGGGTCGTTATAAGCTGCGCCCTCACGAAAAGGAAATTGCGGGGAAACCAGTCTGTATCCCCATACCATACCAATATTTCCAACTGTGTTACCTGAGGCTTTCAGCTTGGCAATCTGGTAATTCACCTCATCGCGGTCATTGGTCAATGGAAGGATGTGGGACTTATTACAGATATAATTACGGCCATCATATTCACGCGCGTAAAGATCATCGAAATAGTTATAGATACGGTCATATTCGACACATTCGCCACGCCAGTTTTGCCTTTTACAATAATACTGACGATAATAATTATTGCGGTGGTAACGAAAGGTATAGCGATACATATCCCATCGCCACCAGTTATCGGCATCTTCCGTATCATCCGGATATTCCCTCTCAATGATACAACCGCGCCATTGCGTATCGGCACGGTTGTCTTCATAAACATTTCCCTGAGGATTGCTGCGGGGTGCCTGAGGATTATAATAGTCCAAATCATTAGGATTATTTACAAAGGCCGTGTCGTATTCCTCACCATTTAAATCAAATCCCAATCCATAGGGGCCAACATTGACTGATGTGGAATAGGGAACAAGTCCAATTTTAATCGTGTCCTGAAACACCGCGGCATTAAAA
>NZNU01000081.1 GCA_002695035.1 Micavibrio sp.
GATCCTTATGTCCGGCGGATGCGTCCGACTTTTGGATATTTAATAGCCATTACCTGGGCGGCGCAGATGTTGGCGCTAGCCTGGGTTATTATTTATGAAACCGAGAGCGCGAGCCTTGTCATAGAAGCCATGGAGTCCCTTGGCACCATATGGGCTGTAGGCTTATCGGTGCTGGGTATTTATGTTTACAAGCGCAGTGAAGATAAAAAAAACAATGCATTTGAGTTAAATGATAACAATTTTATGCAAAAAAAAGTTGAACTTTCTTCCCGGAATATGGTTAGTAATATACGCAAAAGAAAAAAATATAATGATTAGCTAAAGAGTTAGGTGAATATTATGTATAGACGAAGCGAAATTAAAAAAGCTGCTTTTTTCTTTATGTTTTTAATGGTGGCACTCGTGTTCACACTTGTTACTGCATTTGCGTCTTCGGGGCCTTTTGTGCTTGGAAGTGAAATGAACACAAACGGCATGGTTGAATATTTATGCCTGGGTAGTGGATGTGCTAATCTCCCTTGATTTTAGCAGAGGTTTGTCTATCTTTATCTGCGTATGCAGATGATCCCGAAAATTCACCATATTCATAAAGGTATTAGCTTTTTAGGCATCAAATTTGGTGCCTTTTTAAGAACCGAGGCAGCAGGCGGTATTGTGCTGATGCTGGCATCGTTATTGGCTTTTATAATCGCCAATTCACCTCTCTCCTATTATTATAATTATTTTTTTAGTGAAGTTGACTTTAGGATCGGGTTTTCTGATCTGGGAGACTATGATTTTATCCTAAGGAAACCGCTTATCCTCTGGATTAACGATGGTCTGATGGCCATCTTTTTCTTTCTTGTTTCACTTGAAATAAAACGTGCCGTTTTTGAGGGGGCACTCTCATCATTTCAAAAAGTATCCCTTCCTGCTTTAGCTGCCTTTGGAGGGATAGCAGCACCTGCACTCATTTACGCTTTCTTTAACTTGGGGTCACCGGAAACTCAGCATGGCTGGGCTATACCGGCGGCGACAGATATTGCTTTTGCGTTAGGGGTTCTTGCTTTACTTGGTTCACGTGCGCCTCTTCAGTTAAAAGTTCTCCTAACCGCAATTGCCGTCATAGATGATTTGGCCGCGATTATTATTATCGCACTCTTTTATTCAGGCCATATCTATATGGAAGCCATCGTTGGAGGGGCAGTGATATTTGGCCTTCTTTTTGTTCTGAACCGTTTTAATGTTACGAAAATCGGCCCCTATATAGTGTTAGCGATAATATTATGGTTGGCTGTTTTAAAGTCCGGTGTCCACGCCACTCTCGCCGGTGTGATTGTGGCTTTCTTCATACCTCTACATGATAAGGAAAACCCCGAAATTACACCGTGTCACAGCATTGAAAAAAGCCTCCATCCGTGGGTTGCTTTTTTAATTCTACCTTTATTCGGTTTTGCAAATGCAGGTGTTTCGCTGGAGGGCCTTGGCCTTGAGGTTCTGACCAATCCTGTGACATTAGGAATTGCGCTGGGTCTTCTTATCGGGAAACAGCTTGGTGTATTCTCATTCATATGGCTGGCTGTAAAGCTCGGTATTTCAAAAATGCCTGATAGCCTTAATTGGCGCCATATCTACGCACTCTCTCTACTTTGCGGAATTGGTTTTACCATGTCCCTATTTATAGGCGGACTTGCATTAAACGGACGTGAAATGCAGGCTTCAGTACGACTTGGGGTCTTGATAGGATCAATTGGTTCTGCAACACTGGCATATATAGTTCTGAGAATAGGAAAAAATCCTAGTCAGGAAAGCCTTCAGGAAAAACCACACCAACCTAATCTAGCCCGGGAAATAACTAACAATGACTAATCCAGTTTCTATTGCAATCGCGCGCGGTAACGGCATCGGTCCTGAAATTATGGATGCGACCCTTTCTATATTGACTGCTGCTGGGGCAAATATCAAAACCGAGGAAATCGAAATTGGCGAGGATGTTTATGCCAAAGGCGTGACCACGGGTATAGAGCCGTCTGCCTGGGATGTTTTGAGAAAAACCAAAGTCTTTTTAAAAGCGCCGATTACGACCCCGCAGGGCGGTGGCTTTAAGTCACTAAATGTCACAATTCGGAAGAGTCTGGGGCTTTTTGCCAATGTCAGGCCATGCCGCTCATATGCGCCTGTGCTGGAAACACTTCAGCCGAAAATGGACATGGTAATCGTTCGTGAGAATGAGGAAGATCTTTATGGTGGTGTAGAATATCGCCAGACACAAGGAAGTGCCGCATCTTTAAAACTCATTACACGCCCCGGATCTGAACGCATCATTAGATACGCATTTGAATATGCACGTAAAAACGGTCGCAAAAAAGTGACCTGTATGTCCAAAGACAATATCATGAAGATAGCCGACGGCCTGTTTCATAAGGTTTTTGATGAGATTGGTGCGGAATATGATGATATTGAAAAAGAGCATTTCATAATTGATATAGGCTCGGCGCGTATTGCCTCTCGACCTGAACATTTTGACGTTATTGTCACGGAAAATCTTTACGGAGATATTATTTCGGATATTGCCGCGGAAATTACAGGTTCTGTTGGTTTATGTGGATCAGCAAATATAGGATCTGATTTTGCAATGTTTGAGGCAATTCATGGCTCGGCCCCTGATATTGCGGGGCAAGGTATCGCAAACCCGTCCGGTCTTTTATTGGGTGCGGTTATGATGCTCGTGCATATTGGGCAAGGGGATGTGGCTGCAAAAATCCATAATGCGTGGCTCAAAACATTGGAGGATGGTATCCACACAGGTGAAATTTTCCGCGACGGGGTCAGTAAGGAAAAAGTTGGCACAGATGGTTTTGCCAAGGGAGTTATTGAGAGACTGGGGCAAAAACCCTCAAAATTAGAGGCTGTGTCTTATCCGTCATCAAAAGGTGGTATGTCCATGCCACCATTAAAAGAAATACAAGCCCAGAAGAAAGAACTGGTCGGCACAGATATTTATCTTGATTGGGTTGGCCAGCCAGATGAATTGGCTGATAAAGTCCTGCCCCTTATTGAAGACGGGCTAAAGCTTGAGGTAATAGACAATCGTGGAACAAAGGTCTGGCCAGACGGAATGCCTGAGACCTATTGTTGTGACCAGTGGAGATTGCGGATTAAATCTGATGACGGCCAACCGGTTTTCCATGACAGGATTATTTCCCAGTTATCCAAGATTACGCAGAGTGGCCTTGATGCAATTAAGATGGAAAATCTTTACACATTTGACGGTGAGCGCGGTTGGTCAAAAGCCCAGGGTGAATAATTTGAATTGACGTAATACTAACGGTGGTGTAGGTTCATAGCCCTATTCAGAAATTGTCGGAGCTGTGAATGTCTGCTTTTGTATCTAACTGTTATATTTATCCCTTAAAATCAGCCTGCCGCGTTGAACTTGAAAGCATGACAATAAATTATGCGGGGCCTAACGATGATAGGCGATGGATGCTTGTACATGCTGAGGGTGACAAACGTGGAAAGTTTATTAGCCAACGTGACAAAGGTTGTGAAAAACTTGCTTTGGTTCAGGCTCGGAAAAGCGGGAGTGCTTGGGTTTTTGAAAATCCAGATGATAGCGGTAAGTTGTCTTCCCATGACTTTGAGAGAGATATGTTTAAAGACGCCAAAAACCCCGGCGGTCCAGGGTTAGTTCAAATATGGAAGAGCGAACTTTATGCTAAAGATATGGGGGATGAGGCCGCCCAATGGTTTTCTAATTATTTGGGTATACCTGTCAGAATGGTTTCGCAAGAACAAGGCGACCCCAGAAAAGTTGACCCTGATTTTTCGGAAAAAGGCGACTACGTTACTTTTGCAGACGGGTTCCCATTGTTAATTACGAATACGGCATCACTGGATAGTCTTCAACCTCATTTCGCTGAAGGTGCGAATATCATAATGGATCGTTTTAGAACCAACATAGTTATTGACGGTTTAGAGCCTTTTAAGGAAGATGCCATCCATACAATGCAGATCAATGACACAATTCTGGAATTGGTAAAACCTTGTGCGCGATGCGTTATCACCACAATTGATCAGGATAAAGGAGCGAAATCCTCGGTTAGTGAGCCCACCAAAACGCTTGGCCGAATGAGAAAAGGCATCAGCCCCGATTTGAAAGGCGTGTTTTTTGGGCAGAACGCAATCCCACGCCAGTTGGGGAACAGCCGTATATCCGTTGGTGATAAAGTTGAAGTATTGCAAACGCGCCCAATGCACCCTGCGTTAGAACATGCTGCATTAAAATATGTTGCACCCTAATTATGGTACTTTAAGAGTGCTGGTTTTTATAGGCCTTTAACGTATTTTGCAGCAGGCATGCAATGGTCATCGGGCCTACGCCGCCGGGAACAGGTGTTATAGCTTCGGCAATTTGAGAACATTCGGCGTAATCCACATCACCCTTCAGCTTACCATCATCACCGCGATTTATACCGACATCAATAATGATTGCACCGGGTTTAATCCACTCACCCTTGACCATTTCGGCCCGTCCAACGGCGGCAATGACAATGTCGGATTGTTTGCAAAGCGTTTCAAGATTGCGGGTTCGCGAATGTGCTGTCGTCACGGTGCAATTTTCACGCAGTAAAAGCTGTGCCATTGGTTTTCCAAAAAGATTGGAACGTCCGATAATAACGGCGTCCTTTCCGGACAGGTCTTTTTCAACTGTATGAATAAGGTGTAACGCTCCCTGTGGGGTGCAGGGGACTAGCCCGTCCTCATGGCCTAGAAAAAGCTTTCCGGCATTGGCAAATGTCAGCCCGTCCACATCCTTTTCAGAGGCAATCATCTGAACAAGCCGTTCTTGCGTCTCGGCTAAATGATCGGGAAGGGGCAGTTGCAAGAGAATCCCATTAACGGAAGGGTCTTTATTCAGTGTTTTGATAAGTGCGGCAATCTCAGGCGCAAGAGTGCTTTCCGGCAAATGATGTTCAGTGCTTGTAATGCCGACTTCTTCGCATGCCCGGATTTTATTACCAACATAGACCTGACTGGCAGGGTCGTTACCGACTAGTATCACAGCGAGGCCGGGGGTAATACCGAGCTCGTCTATCTCATGTTTGATATGCTGGCGCAATGATTTGGCTGTTAACTTTCCATCTATGACTGTGGCACTCATGGCTCTAATACCCCACAGCGCTGCTATAGGCCAGCTGCATGATAAAACCGTCAAGAAGGCTTAACCCAAGTATAACTATAATAGGGGTTATATCGATACCTCCAATAGGTGGGATAATTTTCCGAACCGGTTGCATAATCGGATCAGTTATACGTTTTATAAGCTTAATAAGGTTTTGCGCTTGCGGGTTTCTGACATTGATGACTTCGAAAACAATCAGCCAGCTGAGGACAACCTCAATAATAATAACAAAAATAAGTATATTGATAACCCAGGATAAAATTTGTGCAATCATAAGCATTGGTGAAAAGCCTTTTTAGTTAAATTGTATCTGTTTCATATTCTTTTTTAACATTTATGACATATAGTCAATGATATGAACCGTGTTCTGCTCGTAATTTTCAGTATAGTCTCTTTTTTAAATTTTTCATCCCCCTCTTTGGCATCTGGGTGGTGCAAGGCTGACTCTGAGCCGCAGCTTGTCTTTGCGCCTTATGAAGATGATGTCACAATAGATAACTCCAGAAGTTTCGTAGATTTATCCCGCGTAAAGTCTGATACACGAAATCCTTACGGGCGCAATTCTATTGTTCATACATTTGGATTGGCTCATCGGGAATTCCGGCTGGAGCAAAAAACCGAGTTAAAAATTCTGACAAACCCCAACACCCGACAGACATGTCTTTGGTATGGGACGATTGATGTTAGAATATATTCTAAACCTGTAATCTATATCGCCAAGGAATTTGAACCTGGAACATGTCATTATCAGGAAGTCCTGCGACACGAGATGGAGCATATTACGGTTGATCGCGAGGTCACAAATAAATATCTGGGTATTCTGGCGACACGGCTGAGGCAAAAACTTGGCAGTGAAACCGCTTACGGTCCAATACGGCTGTCACAGCAAAACAGTTCGGTACAGCGCATGCAAAGGCGCATTGAAAGTATTGTGCGAGAAGTTTCACTAAATATGAAGGCGGAACGAGATGTCCGTCAGTCAAAGATTGACTCATTAGGGAGCTATGAACGGTCAAGCCGTTTTATGACAGAAACATGCGATCGCAGAAATCCCGAAACGGCACAAAAACGCGATGCACTTTTGCGTCGTTATGTGCGATAATGAAGTAATGTGGCGTCTCTATCTGACATGTTTGCTATTTCTGGTATTATTTCCTGCGCAGGCCTTATCCAATGATGAATGGTGTAAAAGGGACGCGCCGCCGGAAATAAAAATTGTGCCTATCGAAAAACAAACCATGTTCGATAATTCGCTCAGTTTTATTCAGTTATCTGCCAAGGAAACGGACACAATCAATCCTTACGGGCATGACTCGACAAGTTTTACCTTTGGCCTGGCGCAACGTGAATTTTCTCTGGATCAGAGCACCTCTCTTAAATATTTGAACCGAACAGACACAAATCAGGGGTGTTTGTGGTATGACAAGATCACTGTTGATGTTGAGCTAAACCCTAAAATTTATATCGCACGGGAGTATTCTCCGAATAGCTGCCAATACAAAGAAGTTATGCGGCATGAAAAAGAACATTTAAATGTGGACAGACAGGTCACCAACAAATATTTGAGAATTCTTGGTGATTATCTTTTGAAAGCCGTTGATGCAGAAGATAAATATGGGCCTTATGATCTGGCACGGCAGGATGAAATTGCCGAAAAAATGCAAAAGAGGCTTGCCGATATTACCAGACAGGTCAATGTCCTCATGGAAAAGGAACGTGCGGCAAAGCAAGCAGAAGTCGATTCTCTGGGCAATTATGAGAAATCCGGAAAATATATAAGAGAAGTCTGTGACAAGAGCCATCCTGAAACAGCTACCGCGCGTGATCACATGTTACGTGCATATCTGTTGAGTAGAAAACCCAGATAGGAGAAGAAAATAAGCGCGCAATACAAAAGCCGCTGCGGAGAAACGTCAGCGGCTTTGTATGTTTTATCTGTGCTGTTTACCAGCTTAAGAGGAAATCAAAATAAAATTCCGTAAACTTCTTATTCTTTTACTATCACATAAAAATACGGCAATTTTTTGGGTCAATTTCGCCTTATTTGCGCCTTATTTCAGAAAATCTGCATATTAGAGGGTGTTGTTAGAATACTTTTTCCTTGAAAAACAACTGCATTAACACATTTTAAACATTGTAGTCTCATGCTATTGTGACTTTAGATTTTATGCGTAAATAACAGACACGTTAACAAAAGGATTTTTTGAATGTCTCGCACCGGCCAGGATACTTATAAAACACGTAAAACCCTTACAGTTGAAGGTAAGGATTATGATTATTTTTCGTTGAAGGCGGCCGAAGAGAAAACAGGCGATATTTCAAAACTTCCAAAAACTTTGAAAGTTCTTCTGGAAAACCTACTGCGTTATGAAGATGGGAGCAGTGTAACAACAGAGGATGTTGATGCGCTGGCTGGCTGGTTAAAAAATAAATCTTCGGATCGTGAGATAGCTTATCGCCCCGCACGTGTTTTGATGCAGGATTTCACAGGTGTGCCAGCTGTGGTCGATCTTGCTGCCATGAGAGAGGCCATGAAAAATTTAGGTGGTGACCCTCAAAAAATTAACCCGCTTTCTGCTGTTGATCTGGTTATCGACCACTCGGTTATGGTGGATGAGTTTGGTACTCCTGAAGCTTTTGAAGTTAATGTGGAGCGCGAGTTTGAAAGAAATGGCGAGCGTTATGAATTTCTGCGCTGGGGGCAACAGGCGTTTAAAAACTTCCGTGTTGTTCCACCTGGCACAGGGATCTGCCACCAGGTAAACCTTGAATATCTTTCAAAAGTTGCTTGGTCCGAAGCCGACCAGAACAATAAGGAAGTTGTTTACCCCGACACACTTGTCGGAACAGATTCCCACACAACAATGGTGAACGGCCTTGCTGTGCTTGGCTGGGGTGTCGGTGGTATCGAGGCCGAAGCTGCAATGCTTGGCCAACCAATATCAATGCTTATTCCTGAGGTTGTCGGATTTAAACTAACAGGCCGCCTGAAAGAAGGCGCAACGGCAACCGACCTTGTTTTGACCGTGACAGAAATGCTTCGTAAAAAAGGTGTGGTCGGAAAATTTGTCGAGTTTTATGGTGATGGGATTTCTCATATGAGTCTTCCAGACCGTGCAACGATTGGAAACATGTCACCTGAATTTGGCTCGACTTGTGCCTTTTTCCCGATTGATGATGAGACATTGCGTTATATGAAGTTCACTGGCCGTGATGACCACCGTGTCAAAATGGTTGAAGCCTACGCAAAGGAGCAAGGTTTGTGGCGTGAAGAAGGTGAGGAGCCTGTGTTTACAGATACGCTTCACCTTGACCTTGGTGATGTTGTGCCATCTATTGCAGGACCGAAGCGTCCCCAGGACAGAATTCCGTTAACAGATGCGGCACGCGCATTCAAAATCGTCCTTTCGAAGGAAGAGGGCGGTGATCCAACAGGAGCCGAAGGCCGTCTAATGAATGAGGCAGGTCAAATCGCAGAATATGAAATGGACGAGCTTGATCCAACGCAAAAACATATTCAGGTAGAAGGTACCGATTACGAATTATCACATGGCGATGTCGTCATTGCCGCGATCACAAGTTGTACTAACACATCAAACCCATCAGTTATGGTAGCGGCTGGTTTGGTTGCTCGTAAGGCGCGTGCTTTAGGTATGACGCGCAAACCTTGGGTCAAAACCTCTCTTGCGCCCGGGTCACAGGTTGTAACCGAATATCTGGAAGAATCTGGCTTGCAAGATGATCTTGATGCGCTCGGTTTTGATCTTGTGGGATATGGATGCACCACTTGTATCGGTAATTCCGGTCCTTTGCCTGCACCAATTGCGAAAGCCGTTGAGGAGGGTGATCTGAATGTAACGTCCGTTTTATCAGGAAACAGAAACTTTGAGGGACGTATTTCGCCTCATGTAAAATCAAACTATCTGGCCTCACCACCACTCGTAGTTGCCTATGCTTTGGCCGGGTCAATGCTTATTGATATTTACAACGAGCCACTTGGACAGGATAAAGACGGGAATGATGTTTATTTAAAAGACATTTGGCCGACCAACAAGGAAATCCGTGAAACGGTTGAATCCAATTTGTCACCGGACATGTTCCGTGAGCGTTATTCCGACGTGTTTACAGGTACGAAGGAATGGCAGGAAATCGGTGGCGCAGGGTCTTCTGAGACCTATGACTGGAAACCATCATCAACTTACGTGAAAAATCCGCCTTACTTTGAGGGAATGGACATTGAACCGGATCCGATAAAAGATGTTGAGGGCGCGCGTATTCTCGCTCTACTTGGTGATTCAGTCACAACCGACCATATTTCACCAGCCGGGTCTATTAAGACGACATCACCTGCAGGTGAATATCTGCAGGAACATCAGGTTTCACCGCGTGAGTTTAACTCTTATGGTTCACGTCGTGGAAACCATGAGGTTATGATGCGCGGAACTTTTGCCAATATCCGTATACGGAATGAAATGGTGCCGGATATTGAGGGCGGTTACACAAAATACATCCCAAGTAATGATTCTATGCCTATTTATGACGCGGCAATGGAGTATATTTCCAATAAAACACCACTTGTGGTTATTGCCGGTAAGGAATATGGAACAGGCTCGTCCCGTGACTGGGCCGCCAAGGGAACAATTCTTCTTGGCGTTAAAGCCGTTGTTGCCGAGAGTTTTGAACGCATTCACCGTTCAAATCTTATCGGGATGGGAGTTCTTCCGTTGCAATTCAAAGATGGCATAAACCGGAAAAGCTTAAATCTGACGGGTGAGGAAAAAATTGATCTTTCCGGCATTGAAAGTCTTAAACCGCGTGGCGCAGTCAAAATGACAGTGACATATCCGGATGGCTCTACCAAGGAAGCAGAGGTTCTATGCCGCGTCGATACTGGCGATGAAATGGAATACTTTAAAAACGGCGGTATTTTGCATTATGTTCTGCGCCAGCTGGCAAAGGGTGCTGCATAATTTAAGAAGATGATAAAATATCTTGTCTAAAGGGAGAACTAACTGCCCTTTAGACAAATGTTCAAAGTAAGGAATTATTACTTGGCGCTTTTAGCGTCAGCAATAATTTTATCAAAGTCGGGTTTTTCGGGTCTGTAATGCACAGAATAAGTGTTTTCCAGAGTTTGAATTTCAGCCAGCATCTTATTCATGCGCTCTTTCGCACGGCGGGCTTTTCGTTTCTCTTTCTCTGCTTTTTCATCATCATCTATGTTTTCAGTATGATTGAGCGTCTGACCGATAATAAAGGAAAGCTGTATACCTTCCAGATAGGCGGCGCAGACTTTCAAGCATTGATAAGCGGATATGGTGTTGCTATCGGCTTTTTTATCCACTTTAAAATTAAAAGTGCCTGACTTGTCGGCATTTCTTAAGATGATTCCGCATTTTGCCTGATTTTCGCCTATATTTACGTTCAGGCCGATATTTTCATCATGTTCTATTTCAACATTCCGACCTAGCTTTTCAAATGTTTTTTCGGCCAGTAGGATGGACTTATTATATTCGTCCGGAGAGGCGTAGTCACATTTCTCGATGATGTCCAGAAAGGCATGAACATCCCCATTTTTGAATACAGGTAATCCGTCCTTGTAAACAGCAACCCATCTGTCGGCAAAATAATGTTTGTCAAAATCGCCCATGACATTATCGAATGCCTCGTTCCAGTCAAAGTTTTCGTCGCGCGTAGATACAGGCCCTAACTCATCAAAAGTCTTGATGATCTGGGCACTCATACGAATGCAGTGGTACATCGTTTGTGCGCGAACTATGAAAGTCTCATGTACTTTACCGTCTGACGAATGAAGCGGGATTGGCAAGCGGTTAGAAACCGCAATAAGCGGTTCATTATTATTTTCATCTTTAATGAGAAATTTTTCCCGCAGGAGAGAGGTGTTTAAATCCATAAATTTTTGACCTTAAATGTGTTCTTGTACAGTTAAGATAGCATAGCTTTGCGAGAAGTTGAAATGCTGAATAGAAGAGGCAATGGGGGCGATATTTTATTTATGCGCCGAGCTTGCCTGCATTTCCATGAGGCGGTTTAATTCTTTTTTCTGTTCAGGATTCATATCTGGTTTGGGGGCAGACATAGCAATATCCAACTTTTTAGATAGCGCCATATAGCACATTTCGAGTTTCAAACGATGAGGGCGGTCTTTCAGAAACTGCTCCATCATTTTATCGTAATTTTCGTTGTTTTTACCGAGCATATTTCTTTTTGTGCGTGTTTTATGACGGTCAGTATAAGCCTCATCCACAGCCTCAACCGCATTCCCAAGGTCGAAACTGACCGGAATGCCCGGCAGCATGCCACCTATGGCAATGCTAAGCACTTCCTCACCCATCATAGAGCCAAGTATACTGTCATCACCACCCGAGGCGCGTGCATCCGCCTTTGCATACACAAATGTATCCTCGGGCTTATCAGGGTGAGGCGCCAGTTTCTGGGCTTCATTCTCAAGTTGTTTCATTGCGGCTAGGATGGCTTTTGGGTCATCTGGGACGGGTTGTGACATAAATTTCTCTCCTCAAACTTGTTCCCCGATCATATAGAACCAAGGTTAAGGGAGATTTAACGATAGATAGAATTTTATCTTTTCAAATTTTGTTTCGTTATTTCACTTCACAGATTTAAGAGCGTCCATAATCTTTTGGCTTTGCGCGAAATACTCTTCTCTTGCCTGTGTAAGCAGATCCGCCCACTCATCTTCCTCCGTAATATTTTCAGGGAGCGGGTAGGCCGGCAGGTAAGAATACGGGGTTTTCAGGTCGAGCTCTTTTACGCTCTGAAAGGTTCCGGCAGTCCTATTTGTGTCACTTAAAACCCAGGGGCTGACTTTCTGTCCTACGAGCATGGAAAGACCGGTGAGGCGTGCTTCTGGCCTGTTTTGTGAATCTGCGGGTGAGCCCCAGCGCATGAAATCGAAGCGTGCCCTTAGCTGGGCCAAATAATAATAAGTAGCGGCGCGTTCCATTCTATTCTGGTCGGCAAGAGACTCTGCTGCATAAAATAATGCTGTAGGAGGAACAACCGACGGATCGCGCTCGATAGCGTCCAAAGCACTTTCCACGCCTTTTTCGCGGCGGCTGAGAAGATCATTCAGATAAGGCCAGTCTTCCAGTTGTGCGAGAGGAGTAATGGGTGTTTTTACGGGTTCTTCCTGATTGCTAACGTCCTTACCTTTTCTGTCTTGCGCATTCTTTGTGGATTCACTTTCTTTTGCANCTTTACTCACAGTAACGTGATTGATCCCACGTTCTTTTGGTTTAAGCATGGTTGCATTTGCAGGAAAGACAGCAAAAGCAAACAGCACGACAATCAAATAAATTTTTTGCATGGATTCTACTATGCTCTTATCCAGCTAGGTGTGCAAGCGCGGAAGTTTCATAAAAAAATGAGTTATTCACATCAAAAAAAGTTTTTAAAATTGGCTCTTAACCTAAGAAAGCCTTGAGAAAATCATAAAAAATTTGCTTTTTACATATAAAACACTTTACTTTTTTCTAATATATAGGTATAAAACGATAATCGTTTACCACTTGTGACTAAAACCAAAAGAATAGGAACAGAAGCTATGCGTGATGTCCGACAGAGGACCCAGGTTATCCTTCAAAAAGTACTCGCCGGCGATAAGCCAGCTGTTAATCCCGCGAGTCCGTCTGAAAAATGGCTTTATGATTTTGCTGACAATATGAATAAGAGGCTCTTCCTGTGTGAGGAGCCTTTCTGTCATTTTACCCTACCAGATGATGTTGAAAGTGATATGGAGTGGAAGNGCGATACCCGAGACCACCCTGTTTCTTCCAGAATGCTGCAACAATTCAACGAATACCGCTCAATGATAGGGGATAATGGGTATTTCCACTTTCTTGGTGTCGCGGCAGATGCGCGGAAGCCAAGTTTTGACCCAAATGCGTTGCCGGCAGAACAGCCTGTTATTATTCCTGCTGAGGGCGACTTTGTAACTTTATCTTACTTGCATAAATTACTGGTAAAACGGCTTCAGGTTAATGAAACTGGCGAGGATGCAAGCCTGTCCAATTTATATGTTGATAACAGTAAAGGGACATGGACTGATTACCTTAATGAACATTTTTCTGAGGATGAGCTAACAGCTCTTTCCGAGCAGGGTGTTACTTTTATTGATAAAGAGAAAGATCTTAAGCCTGTTCTTAAATCTGCTATCCGTCAAAAGGCTGGATATGAGCAGGATATGATTCTTGATCCCGGCTCACTCATTATTTTCAATACATCTAACTTCAAAAAGATTTTTGAGCTTCAGGATGTTTTTGAACGTCTCGGTGCTAAAGTAACTGTAGTACCTTACTGCCTGGTTGCTTCTAAACCTGAAGAAGCCGAAGAAATGTCTCGTACATATGCCGGAAATAACAGCGAAAAGCTTGACCTTGCTGCAAAGGCAATAGAAAAAGAAGACCCACAAATTCTTGCCGGTAACTTGCGTCGTTTTGGCGCAAAGCCTGAGAATACATGGATTCTATCAGAAGACCGCGGCTTGGAAATTCTTGAAGATCTGACATCAGGCCCTGAATTTTCCGGATTTAGCAAGTGGCTGAACCCGAAAAGAGGCGGTCCAGGTGTTGAACTCGCCCACATTCTTAAGGGTATGCCTATTCCCGAATTTTACTCACTTGTAGCGCAAGCCGCTGAACGAAAGGGCATAGATTTACCCGAAGCTTTGGACTTTACATGCTACCAAATGCGTCCTTTGACAAATCCTACACGTGAAAATGCAATTAATGTTTTTGCAGCAAGCCGTGACAGAGTTCACGCGGATCCGATAGAGATCCCGGGCGAAAGCCTTTACTCTGAAAACTTCCTGTCCGACACTGCCGATCCCAAAGGCCGACGGAAATGTGAAGTTGAAGATTATATAGAACGTTATTCCAGCACAGCCGCCGCTGCAGAAACACTTGCTACGATGACGGGTGCTGACCGCCACATTGAGCTCGAATATAATCCGTTTACACCTTTCAATAGAAATGCGGCCAACGAAAACCCAAGTGTTGCAACTTGTGTCACTGCATTCCCTACGGTACGCGGACACGGCACACCAAAATTTTCAAAGCGTTTAAAACCTGTTTATGAAGCAGCGTCAACAAGTATGCGCTATGACTTTACAGGCAAACCTGCTGAATTTTCTGTGCCGACTGAGGATGGTGGATTTATAAAAATCGAATCCAGCCTTAATAAGTTTTATACTATGGTCAAAGATAACGATGCCTTTTACTTCAGTAAAAGACCGCCTATGATGGACAAATCTCCTGACAGAACTAAACTTTTTGACATGTTCCAGTTTTCATCACTGGTTGTTGGGCATCAGGTGTTCGACCCGAATATCTGTAACAAGCCGCTTCTTGTAAATCGCCGTGAGTGGGCAGACAATCTTGAAATCTATGATGATCTGCACGCCCAAAGTTTTGCCGGTGACAAGCCGCAGCATATGTTCACAGTTTTCGATACTGATAAAGAAGGGCTTGCCAGCCTGAAAGCCAAGCAGGAAGGCTATACAAAGATTAAGCCTTTTGAAGATGTGATGAGTGTTAAGGGCTTTGATAACCCTGATCTTTTTCATGTCGCTATATACTGTTCAGCAACAACAACCTGCCCGAACAAACTTGATGAAGCTTACCGTCTGACATATGAACTTTGCCGCCGAGGCATAGGTGTCATAAACGGTGGTGGAGCCAAGGGAATGATGGAGCGTGTATCGCAAGCTGTTCTGGATTTCCGTCAGGCCCANAAAGATGGATTGGAAGATTCTTCTATCGTAACGCATCTGACCTGCATCCAGTGTCAGGAAACATGCCGCGCAGAAGGAATGTTCGAAAATGCGGATAAAACGATTATTACGGATAACATCTACAACCGTATGGATATCTTACAACAATATGCGGATGCGGAAATCGTCGATGCAGGCGGTGTCGGAACACTACAGGAATGGTGCGGTTCAAACATTAATCGTTTGAATGGCAACCGCGATGTAGCTAACCGTCCACTGATTGTCATTAACAGAGAAGCAAGCAATACCCATAAAAACGAACGTGTATATGACGGCGTTTTGAAGCACATGCCTGATAGCATTATGGAAGCTTGTAACAATTACGTTGTTGATGAGTCTTTGGAAGCTATTGAACTTGTTACCAAAGCACGTGACAAGTCTCTTGATATTGCAAACGATAATAGTGGCCAGTCATTTGACAAGCGTAATTTGGGATAAGAGGGTTTTCTTTTTCCTGTTTTATTGTTAGAACAATCCTTACTGAAACCCACTTAGTAAGGAATACACATGTCTGAAAATAAATTTGACGTTATTGTTATTGGATCTGGACCGGGCGGTTATGTTTGCGCCATACGCTGTGCCCAATTAGGGTTTAAAACAGCCTGTGTTGAGAAACGTGAAACACTGGGTGGTACCTGTCTAAATATTGGTTGTATTCCGTCTAAAGCACTTCTTCAGGCTTCTGAAAAATATGAGGAAGCTGAAAAGCACCTTGATAAAATGGGTGTGAAGATCTCCAAAATGTCCCTCGATCTGGATGGCATGATGGGACACAAGGATGATGTGGTGAAATCCAACACACAAGGCATCGAATTCCTTTTCAAGAAAAACAAGATAAAATGGCTGAAAGGCGCCGGAAAAATAGAAGGCAAAGGCAAAGTCTCTGTCGATGGTACAGAATATTCAGCCAAAAATATCATCATTGCAACAGGATCGGATGTTTCATCTTTGCCCGGTGTTGATATTGATGAGAAAAACATCGTTTCTTCTGAGGGCGCTCTTAAATTGCCAAAAGTACCAAAAAGCATGGTCGTAATTGGCGGCGGCTATATAGGGCTTGAAATGTCTGCCGTATGGTCGAGGCTCGGTACAAAGGTCACAGTTGTCGAATATCTTGATAGAATTTTGCCTGGGATGGACGCTGAAATTTCAAAAGAAATGCTGAAAATCCTGAAAAAATCAGGAATGGAGTTCAAACTATCAACCAAGGTGAATTCTGCGAAGGGCGGTAAATCTGGCGCAGAGCTGGAAATTGAGCCTGCCAAGGGTGGCGACAAAGAAAAATTGAAAGCAGATGTTGTTCTCGTATCAGTCGGGCGTAAGGCTTACACTGATAAACTTGGGCTTAAAGATATAGGTGTGAAGACTGATGATCGTGGGCGTATCGAGGTAGACGGTCATTTCAAAACATCCGTTGATGGTATTTATGCTATCGGTGACGTCATTGCCGGACCGATGCTTGCCCATAAGGCTGAAGAAGAGGGTGTCGTTTTGGCCGAAATGCTGGATGGCCAATCAGGGCATATTGATTATAACCTCGTTCCAGGGGTTGTATATACTTGGCCTGAGGCGGCTCAAATCGGTAAAACAGAAGAGCAGCTTAAGGATGAAGGCGTTAAATATAAGGTCGGAAAATTTCCGTTCATGGCAAATGGTCGTGCGCGCGCAATGAATGCAACAGAAGGTTTTGTGAAAATTCTGGCAGATGAAAAAACCGATAAGGTACTTGGAGTACATATTCTGGGGCCTGAGGCAGGCACACTTATTCACGAGGCCGCCGTTATTATGGAATTTGGCGGTTCTGCCGAAGACATAGCGCGCACATGCCATGCCCACCCGACATTGGCAGAGGTGGTCAAGGAAGCAGCACTTGCAGTAGATGGTCGCCCTATACATATATAGCAACCTGATGCAGTGCATCAGTGAAAGCCCTTGATAAGTGCTGATAAATCTGGCGTTATAGAAAGAAAACTATAACAGGGAGTTACAGCCGTGCTTAACGGAAGCAGAGTCGCTATGTCCATCCTCAGAGATGGCACGGCGACCAAAAAATACGATTTTTCGGAAAAATCTATAAAAAGCCTAATGTTCATTACGGACTGCCTGATGGCGCAGCAGAACTACAGAACCTTGACAGATTGCCATTGGTTTTATGACGGAGAAAATAACTGCGTAGAACCAACAAATGTAAAAACCAAAAATGGCCTGTCCTGGCTCAGGGAAAAATTTCTGCGTGTGTCTGCCCAAGAAAAAACAGCGTTCATGACTACATATCCAACACTTGAAAAAGTGGCGGAGGCCTTCTCCCGATGGAATGAAAGTGAAATACTAGACTTTGTCAGGGGAATACCAATGGTTTCAATGCTTAAAATGTCTGATAGCCGCTCTATTCATCCTCTTGATTATTTTCATCAGAAAAGAAACTATATAAAGTTGCCTGATGATGTGAAGGTCTTACGTCCTAAATTCCGGGAAAGTGCTAATCCTCCCAAAATTATCAGCAATGATTGTGACAATATAGTCCCTTTCAAGAGGCCGCTTGTCAGGTAACCTACTGGCGAGGATGTGCGGATTTATAGATTTTGAGTAGTTCAGCTGCATTCACATCTGTATAGCGCTGGGTTGAGCTGAGCGAGGCATGTCCTAAAAGCTCTTGAATTTCCCGTAAATTTGCACCGTTTTGCAAAAGATGTGTGGCAAAGCTGTGGCGCAGAGCGTGAGGTGTTACTGTTTCGGGAAGCCCGAGTGTTACCCTAAGCGAACGCAGACTTTTTTGTGCAACCTGCTGGGCAAGTCTTTTTCCTTGCACACCTACAAAAAGCGGACTGTCTTTAGGGGCGCCATCGGGTCGTTTTTCAAGATAGGAAAACATAACATCGCGGACAATGTCTAAAATAGGGGCAAGCCTTTCCTTGCCGCCTTTACCCATAACCTTAAGCGAGCCCTCACGCGGGAAGTCGCCAACATTTAAAGATAGTGCCTCTGCAATACGAAGGCCCGCGCCGTACAGAAGTATGAAAAGAGCGTGGTTGCGCGCCTTTGTCCAGTCACTCGTATCTTTTTCAAGTTCGCCAAAAAGTTTTTCAATCTGACCTATATACAGGGGTTTAGGATTTTTACGCGGTAATTTTGGTGAACGGACAGAAGATATACTTGCGTTATGCATGATACCGCTGCGGTCACACCATTTAAGAAAATTCTTTATGCCGGAGAGATTGCGCGCGCGCGTGGCATTTGATGCACCGTCCATCGTACGACGCGCAAGCCATGAGCGGAAATCTCGTAAATTTGTATCTGATAATGCATTTATTGAAACATCTTCGCCTATGTGCCCGCTCAGGAATTCAATAAAGGTTTTGAGATCGGTTGTATAGGCACGGAAAGTATGTGGCGAGCATTTACGCTCGTATTGAAGCGTATCCTGCCAATCTTCAAGTGCTTTTTTTAAATCGCCGCGGACAAGGGAAATCGTGTCCGGGCCTAGTGGGGAATATTCAACCATGTTCTGAAAAGTCGCTCAACCACACGGGCGAGGAATGAAACCTGTTCTGTGCCCTGACCATCCTGGAAAAGTTCAGGGTCACGGCTACCAAAGGCGATAATCGCAGGAGGGGTATCAAGTGAAATATCTACACGGACGAGTGCTTGTGATCGTACAAGATTTGCACCGCCACCATATATGGCTTCAATACCGCCAATATCTGATTGTAATAAGGAAGGCTTGCCCTGCATCCAGTTCTGGATGGTTCCGGCAGGCACAACACGAACACCGCTGGATTGGACATGAGGAATATCGTGCCCGTTGGACTCAACGATTAACGCGGTGATATCAACATCCAGCATGGCGGTTAAATCCATGGTGACGGCCTCAATAAATTCATCAAAGCTTTGTGCTTCAAGCAGGCGTAAGACGGCACGGGCAATACGTGCCTGATTATTCATGTTATTGCGGGCGGTTTTTACAATTTCCTGTGTTGTCGTTTCGGCCTTTGTTTTGTCAGCCTTTAAACGGTCAATTAGGAAGGATTGGAAATCGGCAATTTTGCGACCTTGTGTTTTCTTGGGCGGTACAAGCACATCGCAGATTTCAGGGTGAGACTGTAAAAAACGTGGGTTTTCACGCAAATATGCGGCGACGTCCTCAGATGTAATTGAGGGCGTTTTATCATCTGTCTCGGGGTCTGTAACCAAATCACTCATAAACTCAGTGTATCATGAGTGAGTCTTAGTCTCCAAGCTTAAAGATCGGAAATTATCTGAGGTGAAATTTAGCGGTTTTGCCGTCGACAACCATATGGCTGATATCTTTTTTGCGGCCATTGACAGGCTTAACGACAACATCGGCACTGATGGCCTTGGCCCAGTCCTCAGCCGTTATGGAGCTAAGTGAATTTGTGGACTTGAATGTGTTTTCATCATTGCGTGCAACAGAATGCCTTGTTCCTGCGGCAGTGCCATCGCCAACAGTAAAATGACCGTCCATTAAACGAATATACAGATGTGTGCCCTGGCCGTATTTTGCCTCGGCGCGTGCCTGAAAATTCTCAGTCAGGGATTTGAATTGTGATAATGAAATGTCACGAAACCAGTTTTTACGTGTCCAGTTTTTCATGGGAATATATGAAACCTCTCTTTTTATTATTATGGATAAAACATAAAAGAGAGGTTCATATCTGTCCAGTAATTTAAAACTTACAGGATGCTTTGTCCTGTATTTTTCCAGTCCTCAACAAAGGCGGCCAAGCCTTTATCTGTTAAAGGATGCTTGTAAAGCTGGCGAATAACATTTGGCGGGCAGGTTGCAACATCGGCACCCATCTTGGCACTTTCTATAATGTGAACAGGGTTACGAACGGAAGCCACAAGAACCTCGGTCTTGAAGTCATAATTGTTATAAATCGTGCAGATATCGGCAATCAGGTCCAACCCGTCCAGACAAATATCATCCAGACGCCCGACAAAAGGAGAAATAAACGCCGCGCCTGCCTTGGCGGCAAGTAATGCCTGACCGGCAGAAAAACAAAGTGTCACATTTACCATCGTTCCATTATCAGACAGGTTTTTACAAACTTTAAGGCCTGCCTCGGTCAAAGGCACTTTGACCGCAATATTATCCGCAATCTTGGCTAGCTTGTCGGCTTCTTTTTGCATTGTATCATAATCGGTTGCAGCGACTTCAGCAGATACTGGCCCTTTAACGACTTTGCAGATTTCAGGAATAAGTTCGAGGAAATTCTGGCCTGATTTTGCAATCAAAGACGGGTTGGTTGTGACACCATCCAGCAAACCTGTGCTTTCAAGGTCTTTAATGTCGTTAATGTCGGCTGTATCAACAAAGAATTTCATGGGGTTTTCGCTTTCTTCACTTCTTAAATGTGTTTTGGATGTGCTAAGGATTAACACATGGCAGATCTTTTTCAAGATGTAAGCGCGGGGGGCGGACGCTGTGTGGCGGTTCTGGTGCCTTATCCTGTGGATAAGGCGTATGACTACCTCGTGCCTAATGATATGGAGGTTGAGCCTGGCGACTATGTCCTTGTGCCGCTTGGCAATCGACAAGTAACAGGTGTGGTTTGGGGGGAGGCGCATGATGACGTGCCTGCAAAAAAGCTGAAAACCATCATTCATAAATATATCCTGCCGCCCATGGAAAAACATATGTGCGACTTTATCGACTGGGTTGCGCGCTATACGCTCAATCCCGTTGGTTCCGTGCTTAAAATGGCATTAAACGTTCCCGCAGCGCTTGAGCCGCCGTTGACGACAACACTTTATTATTTAAAGACTGAAGGGGATAAGTTAACGCCTACACAAGATAAAGTTATCAAAGCCCTTGGTTCCCAGAAAATGATGCAGGCCGATCTGGCACGAAGCGCAGGGGTGAGTGCAGGTGTTATAAAAACCTTAGCTGATAAAGGTGTTTTGTCCACGATAGAAGCGGCAAGCCCGCCGCCCTGCTGCAATCCGAAGACCGATTTTTCAAATATTTCACTTTCACCTGAGCAGCAAAAGGCAGCAAACAGTCTGACAGGCGCGGTTTCTGCACAAAAAGCAGACATATTAATGCTGGACGGGGTTACGGGCTCCGGTAAAACAGAAGTTTACTTTGAGGCCGTTGCCAAAACACTTGCCATGGGAAAACAGGTGTTAATTTTGATGCCTGAAATTGCCCTGTCCAATGCGTTTATTGACCGTTTTGAAAAGAGGTTTGGATGTAAGCCTGCTCTATGGCATTCGTCCCTGACGCCTGCAAACAGGCGCATTACCTGGCGCGGTATAGCCGAGAGCCAGTGCCGTGTTGTGGTTGGTGCGCGCTCGGCACTTTTTCTTCCTTTTTCCGATTTAGGCTTGATCATTGTCGATGAATCGCATGATGGCTCATATAAGCAGGAGGAGGGTGTCATTTACCACGCCCGCGATATGGCTGTTGTGCGCGGTCACTTATCAAATGCACCTGTTGTTCTGGCTTCGGCTACACCCGCGCTGGAAACGATGCATAATGTCTGGGAGGGGCGATATCAACATATCAGGTTGCCGGAGCGGCATGGAGGAGCCTCCATGCCTGACATACATATTATTGACTTGCGAGAGGACAAGCCCGCCCGACAGTCTTTCCTGTCACCGACATTGCTTGAGGCAATAAAAGAAACAACAGAGCAGGGTGCGCAAAGCCTTTTATTTCTGAACCGCCGTGGCTATGCGCCTTTAACATTGTGCCGTACGTGCGGGTATCGTTTTGAGTGTCCCCGATGCACGGCTTGGCTTGTTGAGCATCGTCACCCCAACGGCCTGAACTGCCACCATTGCGGCTATGGTATTCCTATACCTGAAAAATGTCCTGAGTGTGGGGAAGAAGATTCTCTTGCCCCGTGTGGTCCAGGTATTGAGCGCATTGAGGAAGAGGCCAAAAGCCATTTTCCGGATGCGCGCATTGCTGTTCTTTCAAGCGATATCAGTGAAGACCAGTCAGAGCTGCGCAAGATGCTGGACCAGATTCGCAGGCATAAATATGACATAGTGATAGGCACACAAATTATTGCTAAGGGGCACCATTTCCCAAAGCTTGCGACAGTGGGTATTGTGGATGCCGATATCGGACTACATGGTGGGGATTTAAGGGCGGCGGAACGCTCCTTCCAGCTTCTCCATCAGGTGGCAGGCCGTGCAGGACGCGAACTGGGTGTGCAGGGCCGTGTTTTCCTGCAAAGCTTTAATCCATCTTCGCGCGTTATAGAAGCCTTGGCCAGCGGCGACCGTGACCAGTTTCTGGATGTTGAGGCTGAAGAGCGCAAGGCTGCCAATATGCCTCCCTATGCAAGGCTGGGCGCGATTATCATTTTCTGTGTAGATGAAGATGTGACAATTGCCACAGCCAGAAATCTGGCCAAATGCGCACCGAATGGTCCGGGGCTTGTGACCTATGGTCCGGCGCAAGCCCCGCTTTACAGGATACGGGGAAGATATCGTTACCGTTTTCTTGTCCATGCCGAAAAGCATTTGAATATTCAAAAGGCGATATCTGACTGGCGGGCACTCGTTAAAATCCCTTCAACTGTCAAAGTCCAAATCGATATCGACCCTCAGAGTTTTTTATGACAAATTTAGTAAAGATAACTTTTATAATATTTATTTTAATTTTACCGTGTTTTAGTGAGGCCTCAGAAATTTTCACAGGGCCTATACCCCACACCAGTTCCAATTATATAGTAATTTCTGGAGAAATTCGACCAAATGATGAAATACGTTTTAACCAAATAGCTCAAAACATATCGAATGGTGTCGTCGTTTTAGCTAGTCCTGGTGGAAGTGTTATTCCAGCCTTAGAAATTGGTAAAATTATTTCTGAACGTGGTTTTAAAACCATGGTTCCTGACAACACCTTATGTGCTTCTTCCTGCGCTTTAATATGGATTGCTGGTAAAGAAAAGTTTTTGGATGATAGTTCTGTTTTAGGGTTCCATGCTGCACATATTTTTAAAGAAGGAATTGCATATGAAAGTGGTGTTGGAAATGCTCTAATAGGAGCGTACTTGAATGACCTTGGCCTCTCTACTAAGGCTATAATATTTATTACTACAGCACCTCCAGAAGGAATAGCAGTTTTGGATAAAAAAACTGGAATCGATGTTGGTATAGCTTACAGTTTTTTATCTACGGGAGATGACCTTTTGCAAAAACAATCTTTAGAGCTTAAAAATGAACCTTATAACCCTGTTGGTGCTGTAGCAGCTTTTTATAAAGCTTTATCTCATGCAGATGGCAATATTGCCTCATCATATGTCGTTCCTTCTAAAAGGGGGATTGGGCCTTTTAATGAAGAAAATATTTTTAAATTTTATAGCCAAATGAAAAAGCCTTTACAGGTTAAAAATATTGAGCAAATTAATTTTGATACAGTTATTGTTAACTACGTATATACGAAGACTAAAACTTCTTGTGAAGGAAGGGCGATTGTTAAGACTGAATACTATATGGGAAATACCTTAATAAGGCAAATTCAAGCAAACTGTTAAAGTCCAAATCGACATCGACCCTCAGAGTTTTTTATAAAGTTGACATATTTCTGCCTATTGTGCTAGATAAATTTAATGTGTAAAAACGTTAAAATTTGGCGTGTTCAAAATGAATATGGTTATGGTCCTTACAATGGACTGGGTAGTATTGACCAATTTATTTATGCTGAAGGAAGAAGAAATAAGTTTAAGGGCGTCCACCACCTTGGCAAGATGAAAAGCTGAAAACAACCTTTCAAACAGCTTCATCATTTATTCTTTCAAGGTTCCAATCGGGGTTTTGTAGCCTCAGACAATATCATGACTGGTTTACAAGTGATGAAGTACGCGAGGCTTTAAATGCAACAGGCTTCTTTCTAGCTCAATATGCAGTACCAATTACAAACTCATATTTAGGTGAAAGCCAAGCTGTTTTTAACCCTACAGATTCTTTAATTACAGCTTTTCGTTGTTGTAATGAGACTGGAATTCTTCGAAAATCTTCAGAAATAGAACGACCTTCAATTCAAAGATTTATTCAAAATGCAGAACCACAAAAAATTACGCTCGTAAGTTAGAAATGAGAGATTTTCTATAATGTTACCTCGAGCGAAGTCGAGAGGTCTCATCTTTTTCAAGGTGGAGATTTCTCCATGCGCTAACGCTTAGTCGAAATGACGACTGGAATAATTCTTTCGTGAATTCTTATGAAAGGGTATTCTTTTAGCCATGTTTTTAACCGACCGTTCCCATTTACCCGATACAGTGACATCCTATGATGTCTGGAAAACGCTGGCCGTTCTGCTCATGATCATTGATCATATAGGAGCGTATTTCCTGCCTGATGAGCAGGGATTGCGGATATTAGGGCGTTTATGCGTACCAATCTGGTTTTTCCTTGTTGGGTATGCACAAAGCCGTGATTTAAGTTGGCGGTTATGGGCTGGGGTGGCGATTCTCTCTATTTCTAATTACATAGGTGGGCAACCGATATTTCCCCTTACTATACTGGCAACCATCATATTTATCCGCCTTATACTGGACAGATTTATGGTAATGAGCATGCGCTCTCCCAAAGATATGTTTATGGCTTGCGGAGTTATACTTTTACTTTTTTTACCCAGCAATGCTCTGCTTGAATATGGGACAAGCGGGCTGGCCTTTGCGGTTATTGGTTATCTGGCAAGACAAAAAGACACACTTCAGATAAGTAAGGAATCTGCGAGTATGTTGCTTTTTGCAGCGGTTGCGTTTTTTGTTGTGGCCCAGGCTTATGGTTTCGGCTTTGCCTATATTCCTTCACTGGTTGTTTTTATGGGAAGTTGTGTTTACCTGGCGATGCTTTATTTTACTTTCGGTTTTGAGAAAACGTCGGCATCTAACCTTTTAAATATATCCGGTGTTCGCCAGTTTTTGCAAATATGCGGTCGCTACACGCTTGAAATATATGTATTGCATCTGGCCATCTTTAAAATAATGGCAACGGCTTTTGGGCCTTTGGAACTTTATTGGTTCGAGTTTCGCTTATTTGTTGGATCTTAAAAGCAAAAAACAGTGCTCAAAGGCTTGCACATTGTATCGTGCTGTGCTAATTCAAGGCGCAAGATTAAATAACGCGCGCTTTTAGTTGAAGAGGTTTTTTGTGACAAGCATGACACGCCCTGTTAGCCCACTTTGCAGACGCTATGCCCAGTCGCTGTTAAAAACAGCATTGGATAATAAAGCCGAATCGAATGTTTCCAAAGATATGGAAGATATTGGTGCAATGCTTGAGCGTGATGATGTTCTGTCCGATTTTGTTGATACGCCAATCTATTCACGTAAGGATCAGATGGCTGTTATTGAGGCCATAGCCAAAAAAGCAAAATTTCACAAACTGACTGTTAATTTCTTGAAGACGCTGGTAGATAATAAGAGATTATCAAGTTTAGCGAACATGGTACATGCGTATCAGACAGTTCTTCGTGAACATAATGATGAGATCGCTGTAAATGTGCGCACGGCCTATGAATTGAAAAAAGCTCAGTTGGATGAGTTGACAAAGACATTGAAAACCACGCTGGGCAAAAATGTAATCTTGACCCAGAATGTGGAAAAAGATCTTTTGGGCGGCATGGTTGTTACCGTTGGCTCTGTCATGATAGATGACTCGGTTAAGGGAAAACTTGAGCGCCTGAAGCTGAATTTAAAAACAGGAACTAATGAAAACGCCAATATGAAAGAGGTAGGATAAATGCAAATCCGCGCGAGTGAAATTTCAGAAATTCTAAAGTCAAATATTGCGAATTTTGACGCAGACGCAAATGTTGCCGAGGTCGGACAGGTTTTGTCAGTCGGTGATGGTGTTGCCCGCGTTCACGGACTTGATAATGTTCGTGCAGGTGAGATGGTAGAATTTCCTGGTGGAATTAAGGGTATGGCCCTTAACCTCGAGGTCGACAATGTCGGTATCGTGATTTTCGGATCTGACCGTGACATCAAAGAAGGTGATTCAGTTAAGAGAACGGGCGAAATTGTTCAGGTTCCTGTTGGGAAAGAACTTCTTGGTCGTGTTGTTGATGCCCTTGGTAATCCAATTGACGGTAAGGGCCCGATCAAGGCAAAAGAAAGCAGCCTTGTTGAGCAAAAAGCTCCTGGTATTATCCCGCGTAAATCTGTGCATGAGCCAATGCAATCAGGCGTAAAGGCGATTGACGCGCTTG
>NZNU01000082.1 GCA_002695035.1 Micavibrio sp.
GGAGCATGATATCTGTTGCCTCCTGCCTATTCTTATTGAAAAACCTTTCTAAAATATGAATAACGAACTCCATCGGCGTATAATCATCATTCAAAAGAAGAACCTTATACATTGAAGGCTTTTTCGTCTTCGGACGGGTTTTCAAAAGGACATTTGTTTCATCCTCCTGCGCGGGATCATCAGTGCCCGGGACATCCGGCATATCCGGCTCGTCGGAAAGTTTAACATTTATAAGGAAGTAACTCATCTGGACTGTCTATAATTAAGGTCGGTTCATCTCGCGGCTCTTTTATAAAGATATAATACTGGCGCGGTATTTCCAATAGATTGCAAAAGAAAAAGCCTGCTACCTTATTACGGTAACAGGCTTGATCCAGATTATCTCAATTTACAATAAAGCTTAAGCGGCCTTATTGGCTTTCTTCATTGTTTTTGTCATTTGGTCATTCAGAGGCTCTGCACATTCTGTCGCGCAGCGTATGCTCATCTCTGTCAACTTGCTTGTGTTCTCGACCATATCGTCGAAACCTTGCTGAGCAAGCTTCGTTTGGGTCTCTGTAAACTCATTAAGAGTTTTGCAGGCCATCAACGACTTCATTGCTTCTGTGCTTTTTTGTCCAGCATCTTGTGTCATGCCCATAACGGCTTTCGAACATTCTTCCATGTTTTTGAAGAATTTTGTTCCCGACTGAACCCAGGCCTCCATATATTCTTTGTTGGAATTGGCAACCTGTTGCGTAATATTTTGAAAATAGTCCTGGTTTTGCATCGTCTTTTCCTTTGCTTTTGATTGAATTTTTTCACCCGTATCTACCGCTTTTTTGGCTGCTTTTTTAACCGTATTAGCATTTTTCTTTGCAGCTTTGCGGGTAGCCTTACGAACGGTTTCCGCTGTCTTTTCGGTATCCTTTATCGCTTTTTCAGCGGTTTGGGCAGGTTTCTCAGAAGCTTTTGCAGCTTCGCCCGCAGATACCTTCTCACTTTTCTCACTACTCATAACGATTACTCCTTAAGTAGCACATTATTTATATGCAGTGCAATAATTATATAATATGAGAGAAAAATATCAAGGGTTTTTTTGCACTGCACAAATGCGGTAAGCCTAGCCTTTTCTGGACAAAGGGCTAGATTATTTATAAAATGGAGGTATGATTATATCCATATTCTCATCCGCCATTCGGCTAACTCACTCAAAAACATTGAAAATCGTGCCCATAAAACTGATTCGAAACTTTCTTTTACTAACTTTTTTCAGCACTTTGTCGCTTATTTCGACACTTGATGATGCCCACGCAGCTGAAAATAAAAAATACGCCTCACTTGTTATGGATGCGGATACTGGGGTTATAATACATGACCGCTATGGGTCAAAAAAACTTCACCCGGCCTCGACGACTAAAATCATGACATTGATGCTGGCTTTTGAGGCTATTGACGCCGGGAAGGCCAGCCTCAATGACCGCATTAAGATATCATCACACGCCGCCAGTCAGGTACCTTCGAAGCTGGGACTGCCTGCGGGATCAACGATCCGCATGAAAGACGCTATACTTGCCCTTGTTACAAAATCTGCCAATGACATATCTGTGGCCATTGCCGAGCATATTGGCGGCACTGAAAAGAATTTTACGCGCATGATGACACAGCGCGCAAGCCAGATAGGTATGAAAGACACAACATTTGTAAACCCTCACGGCCTCCACAATCCCGCTCAGGTTACAACAGCGCGAGACATGGCGATATTGGCGCGGTACATGATCATACATCATCCACGCGATTACGGGTATTTTTCAACAAAGCAATTCACTTATAATGGTAAAACATATGGAAACCACAACCGCCTGCTCGGAGTTTATCCGGGTATGGACGGTCTTAAGACTGGTTTCATCAACGCATCCGGGTTTAACCTTGTGGCCTCTGCAAAGCGCAACGGGCGACGTATCATAGGGGTTGTTTTCGGAGGACGGTCCGCCAAGACACGTAACGATCATATGGTCGAAATTCTCGATAAAGGTTTTGCAAATCTGCCAAGTCTCAAAACGGCAGGCACTATTTACGAACCTGCGCCCGTTCCTCCTGAAAAACCAGTCGAAACAGCCAATGCGGCGACTGTTTATACAAGTTCTAACAGAAATATTATTCGCACGCCTGCCGCAGCAAATGATCCTATAGCCGCAATCATCGCTCAGGGCGACATCGATACCGGAAGCGATCGACGCATGGCGACAGGCTATATTGCAATGGATGCGGTTCTCAGGGAAGACGGAAATAATTCCACTATGCCCGCTTCCATGAAATCTTTAGGTACTATTGCACGCAGTCCGCAATCAGGGGCGAATATTAAACTGGCTAGTGCTTCTGCATCTGCTCCGATCACAAATCGTGGTGAAAGCTGGGCTATCCAGATAGGCGCATTCCAAAGCCGTGTCGCAACTGAAGCGGCTCTGGATACAGCGAAATCTCTTCTCCCCCAGAACTTAAGACATGGTCAGGTTAAAGTCGTACCTTTACGTGCCGCGCAATCTGAATGGGTTTTTCGTGCCCGACTTGATGGATATTCCAAATCCGAGGCCGAAGCCGCATGCCGTCATTTCCGTGATTGTATAACCATTTCCCCGAAAGCAAACTAGGCTTGGATAGTCTGGAAGGCACATTTATCTGATGAGCATATCCCTTAAAAACAAAACATTTTTTATTACAGGGGCCAGCAGAGGAATAGGGCGCGCGATTGCACTAAAGCTTGCGCAACAGGAATCCAATATAGTCATTGCCTCCAAAACCGACGCGCCCCATCCTGATCTTGAGGGAACAATTCACAGCGTTGCCAAAGAAGTGGAAGAAGCTGGCGGGAAGGCCCTTCCCCTTGCGGTTGATATACGCGATGAAACTGCCGTTAGAGAGGCTGTTAAAAAAGCCGCAGACATATTCGGTAGCATTGACGGATTAATCAATAATGCAAGCGCAATTGCCGTGGGCCCGACTAAGGATTTTCCCCTTAAAAAATACGATCTGATGCACTCCGTTAATGCACGTGGTACATACACCTGCATTCAGGCCTGTCTGCCATATCTTACACAATCAGAAATCGGTCGCGTCATTACACTCTCGCCACCAATAAACCTTTCTCCGAAATGGCTAGGTTATGCGCCTGCCTATATGATGTCTAAATACGGCATGACACTTTTAACGCTCGGAATTGGTGCGGAATACCATGCAAAAGGTTTGAAAGCCTGCACTTTATGGCCTGCCACTTTAATCGCAACAGACGCGATCAAAGTCAACTTCCCCGATATGTATGAAAATACCCGTAATCCAGACATTGTGGCGGATGCGGTCCATACAGTTTTAGAATCAGAAAACGGTTTCACAGGTCAATCCTATACGGATGAGCAGATATTAAGGGAAAGCGGTACATCTGATTTTGAACACTATCAAGATCACGATAATAAACTGCTGGAGGACATATTTTTAGGTGAATAGATTTTTTAAAACGCGGAGAAATGACGGGAATGTGTTTTTCTACATTCTCCTTGGTGTCTTTCTTTTCGGGGCGCTGACTTATGCGTTGATGCAAAATGATTTGGAATCATCCAATACAAGCCGCGAGGAAATGAACGTCGCCTACACACAGATACTTCAATATCAAAGCGAATTGCGCCAGGCCGTCCAGAATGTCTTCGATAACGGCGCAAGTGAGGCTGATATAAGATTTGCCCATCCCGATGCCGATAATACATATGGCGATATAACCGATACGCCGCAATTCCAGATTTTTTCAGAAGAAGGTGGGGCAGCAACATATCGTACCCCACCCCCCGCAACGAATACGACATATGATGAGTGGCTATTTACCGGTTCGACTATGATTGCCAATGTAGGCGCCAATATAGGAGATTTGACAGCAGTAATTCCTGGAGTATCAGAAGAATTCTGTGATTTTTACAATGAAAAACTTGGGCTTGCAGACGGAGGAACCTTTCCGGAAGATACCGGCTACTGTCTGATGCCTCCAGAAAGAGATAAATCAAATTTTTATTTTACTGGTATTTTCGAAACTAACGGTCTTGACTGGGGATCATTTGCCTACAGGCCAGCTATGACTGCCTGCGTAAGATGCAGCGATGATACTTCTTTGAGGTACATCTATACCGTAATCTACGAACGCTAGATTTTTTTAGATCTTTTTTAATCCCGCTCATATATCGGGCGTTCAACAACAGGGCCGGGGCGCTCATACTGGTGATAGTTCGAATCCCAATGCTCAATATCTTTCCTCGGCAATGGTTGGACACGGGCTTCTTCTGCAACCACACCCCCATCCGGATTAACCAGACTTAGTGAGAACAGATACCCTTTATCATTTGGTTTGATACCCAGTGATTCCATAGTTGTGTAATTTTTATCCAGACGGTGCGCCCTGTATCCAGATATCGGCGAGGCGTAATAAGCCATGGCAACAGCACCGACAGGGCCATTGGCCAGAGTAAATCCACTTTCGCGCAAACTGGTACGCAAGGCATCATCATAAGCCGTTGTCAGCGCGCTGACCTCGCCTTTCGGATATAAATAAACAGGGCGGTCAAAGGAAACGCGGCCTGCCAGTGTGCTAACCATATCGGCCGACAACCCATAAAGTGTCGCTGATAAATCGCGCCTGATGCTTTGAGTCGAATCCTCGTAAGCCTCCTGAAACCAAGGCGCTGTTTTTGGTGGTGATGAAAGCGGGGTGTCATCATTCCAGTAATATCCGTCCGGCGCCCAGTTTGGTGGTTGGTGGGAACACGCCCCTAAGACAAGAACTGCTGAGGCAGAAAGTAGAAATCTGGATATTTTGGTCATGGAATAACTAGCCTGTTTTGCTTTTCGCAATAATATTTGTTGTGCTGTACCCTTCGTACAAATTCATGATATCAACCTCACCATTATAGGCAAGCACGACTTTTGCTTCCGGTAATTGCTCCAGTTTATAGTCCCCGCCCTTGAAGAAAATATCCGGCCTTATCTGCTCCAAAAGGGCACAAGGCGTATTATCTGCGCCGGCCTCTTCCGCACCGAATAAAACAACCATATCAGTTGAGGCCAGCGCACCGATCACGGCAGCCCGCGCCAGTTCATCATTTACGGGCCGCGTGGGCCCTTTGAGGATTCCAACCGATTTATCGTGGTTTAGTCCGACTATTAATTTATCGCAACGCGCACGCGCTTCTTTCAGATAATTAACATGCCCATAATGGACAATATCAAAACATCCATTCGTGAAACCGACTTTTAATCCTTGTTTCTGCCAGTCCCTTACCTGGCGCGCTGCGTCGTCCCAGCTCAGACACTGTGATATCATCTCGTCTGCTGCATCCGTGTGAAACGCCGGATTCAACAATTCGTCCCGGGTCAGACAGGATGTTCCCTGTTTTTGCACAACAAGTGTTCCGGCAAGATTGGCCAGCTGGGCTGACGCTTCCGGCGACATACCCGATGCAAGCCCGGCGGCAAATGCGGCAACAACTGTGTCACCTGCGCCTGACACATCAGGTCTTTCAATTTTTGTGCCCTTAAAATGAACATGCTTGCCGTTTTTGCAAATCAGACTTAGCCCCGCCTCTGAACGGGTCAAAAGGACATTCTCAATACCTGAATCAGTTATAATTTTTTGTGCGGCTTGCGTGCATTTTTTATCCGTATCCAAGGATTTCAAGCCTGTGACCTTCGTCACTTCTTCCCGATTGGGTGTGATATAGGTCGCATTTTTGTATTTTCCGAAATCATTGCCCTTACCATCGACTATAACCGGTATGGAGCCTGCTTTCCCAATACAGTGCCTCAAAACCCTATCGGTCAGCATGCCTTTCGCGTAATCGGAAACTATAAGCAGGTCAACATCACCAATGCTCTCATTAAAGGCAGTGATAATTTCGTCTTCTATGCTTGAGGGTACCGCGTTCGTATTTTCGCGGTCCAATCTGACAATTTGCTGTGAGCCACTCACCAGTCTGGTTTTTTCAGTGGTCGGGCGGTCTTCATCCCTGACCAAAACGCTTTTGACTTTACCATCACTCAAACCGTCTAAAGCGTTACTGATTTCTTCGGCTGAATTATCCGCCCCGATAACGGAGATGAGGGTCACGGTCGCCCCAAGGCTTGCAAGATTTGCAACCACATTTCCTGCGCCGCCGAGGGCGACATATTCATCTGTTTGTAAGAGCACAGGCACAGGTGCTTCCGGTGAAATACGCGTTACCGTACCACTTATATATCTGTCGAGCATGACATCGCCAATAACCAGAATATTTGCTTTATCAAGGCCGGAAAGGGAAAGATCGCTCATTTTATATTGCCTTTAACTCTGTTTGCGGGCGTCTTTTTTTAGAAAAACCCTTTGAATTCATCATTTTTACGAAACCGTTAGTAATTCGTCAACTTTTCTCGTGTTTAATAGGGAAAAGAGAAATTACAAATACCACGAAGAATTATAAAAAATAAAAGAAAAACGGAACAGAAAATTATGAGTGAGAAGAGCGGATTTATCAGAAAAATCAGAACATATCTTGAGCGTAACAAGCTTGGTGATGTTCTTGTTTTACGCGGAATCATTTCTGCGGCAGACCTGAAGCAGCATCTTTTCAATCAAAAGGCGTCAGGCCTTCGACTCGGTGAATACCTTGTTGCCAACAACATTATATCCAAAAACCAGCTGGCTTTTGCACTTGCCACCCAGACAGGAATGCGCAGTATCGCGGCAGGCTTGGCTGTTTTTGCATCGGTTTCCTTTTTCTCGGCAAAAACCGTTCATGCCGGATCAATCAAAGATATTCCTGCCAGCTTAACACTGGCCTCGGCTTCTACGGGTGCCGGTAATCTGTCACAATATCCCGCTCTATTTGGAAGCACTGAACAGTCCTCACGCGATATCTCTGCCTTTTCTAAATGGTCGGACATGTTTTCAAAGTTTGAGCGTGATGTGCAAACTGGCAATGGCGGCCTTGTTATGGCGCAATGGAAACACGATTTACAACCTTTAAAGAATCTGTCTTTGCGGGAGAAAGCCACGCGCGTCAACCAGATGGTCAACAAAACACGCTATATCACAGATAATCGTAACTGGGGTAAAAGCGACTACTGGGCCACACCTGTTGAATTTTTCACACGCGGCGGTGACTGCGAAGACTTTGCGATTGCCAAATATGCCTCGCTTCGCGCACTTGGTGTTTCTGAAAGCCGCATGAGAATTGCAATTGTTCAGGACATGCAAAAAAATATACCCCATGCAGTTTTGATAGTTTATGGCGATGATGGTGTCTACGTTTTGGATAACCAGTCAGAGGCCATGAAATACACACAAATGGTTCAACATTACAAACCGATTTACTCAATTAACCGCACAGGCTGGTGGNTNCATAAAACACCAACAGTTTTGGCCTCTGCACAATAGTTTTTACGNAAAGATGTAGTTTTTTCTTAAGTACCTCTCTAACTAATCACCCTGTATCTTATGATACGGGGTTTCTTTTTAAAGGGGTATAAAGCTGCCATATTTGATAATAGATTGTTATCTATCTTTATTTTCAAAGGTGCTTATAGTGCAAAAGTCGGACTATATTACAAAAATTAGAATTTATAATTGAAAATTAAACTTATATAAGTGTTGTTTGGTATAATAGCTATATGAAATCACAAAATGGAAATATCCTTTTTATAATTTTGATTGCTGTAATTTTGTTCGCAGCTCTTTCCTACGCTGTAACACAATCTAGCCGAAGCGGGGGCGGCAATATCTCAGAAGAAGACGCTTCCTTACAGGTAGCTCAGATTATGAGTGACCTTGCCATTTACCAGCAGGCAATACAGCGTTTAAAAATTATAGGGAACTATGACGAGGTTTATTTTGATGACCGTGCTCCAGATGAAAGCGATACGTGTTATGATGGTGCTACAGTCAAATCACCATGCCGAACCATAGGCATTTTCAATCCGGATGAAGGTATAGCGGGTCGCCCCCTCACTCTTCCCGAATGGGCACATCCCTCTCAAGATTTTACCGTCTGGTATTGGTATAGCCATCACATACGCGAAGATGGCGAAGACATTGGCAGCCCGGATTATCCCGAGAAGGTTTTATGGGTCGAACCTCTCCCCTATGAAGTCTGCAAGGCATTAAATTCGAGAATGAACGGCTTTGATGGCGTTTATGCGGGATCAGACATTACAAGCTATACAGCTGCCAATCGTGGCGAAATAAATGTTAACTGGAGAAAAAGTGCGGGTTTCTCAACTCGCGTAGATGGTGGCTTTACGACAGCAGGAGAAGATTTTCCCGTTGCTTCAGGCTGTTTTGACTGGGGCAGTGACTGGTACTCTTTACAGTATGTATTGGAAGAACACTAGAAAGACAGACTTTCACTCTACTGGAAAAGTGTTTGCTCATGACGGCTGATTACTCAATTAACCGCACGGGCTGGTGGTTGCATAAAACACCAACGGTTTTGGCCTCTGCACGATAGTTTTTACGCAAAGATGTAGTTTTTTCTTAAGTACCTCTCTAACTAATCACCCTGTATCTTATGATACGGGGTTTCTTTTTAAGTGGGGTACGTTCATCCGGACTTAGCGCACAACCAAAACATGGAAATAATGATACGTTCCTTGGGGCGGTAAACTCTTACCTTCAATACAGCCTCTTTCAACACCGAAGAAAAAGTCATGCGGCGTATCTGAAGAAGATCCCTCACCTCTTAGCTCAAAGCCTCCCCCAAAGGATGGAAAAGTGCCTGTATAATACGAGTTTGAGGAATTTCGGTGGTCAAAAAAGATATTATTATCACGCGGAATACCGCCCGCCGGATTAAGGCCAGTTGTTTCACGAGCCATTTCAGCGCACAAAGCTTCGGTTAGGTAGGGAAATACAAGAATAAGCTCTTTACTATTAACGCCATTGGAGTCAGTTCCAAGCCTATGAACCCGTGTAGACCCCGTAAACAAAGGATCACCGTAATATTTGGAAGACGAATTAGATGAATCGAGCATTGCCTCATTGAGGCTTTTATAAGAAACGCCACCACCTTGGCTTGAGAAGATATGACATCTTTCGTCAACGGCGGGATTATTTGTATTTTCGTAAAGCGTGCCAGTCTGAGCGGACTCAAAACTCAAATTTTCATCGGAACACCCCTTAAAGAGCTTCAGGCGGGTAACGGCTGTATCAATCATAGTCGCATATTGAAACAACTCTGATGCCTGCAGTTTTATATTTTCTTTTTCTGTGTCCTCGCCGCCTTGACGAGTCGAGGTTGTAACCGCGTATGATAGCGCCGCAAAAAGCACTACAGCAATTAATATGAGAAAGAGTACGTTTCCGTCAGATTTAGAGTAACGGTTCATGCAATATTTGTATTCGTAATCAATCATTATTCGTCTGGTCATGTCTATATGATGTACTGCTTATACAAACTTAAGGCACATACTACAAGAAATTAACTGGTATACATACGTGATTGGACCGGCCATTCCTATAAACACGAACTTAGGAAAGCGGTTATCCTTCAAGCCATCATTATCTCTTGCAGTCTTTACCGCCATTGTTTAGATTAGCACGCTTAACGGTGTCGTGGCCGAGTGGCTGAAGGCGCACGCTTGGAAAGCGTGTATACGTTTATAGCGTATCGTGGGTTCGAATCCCACCGACACCGCCATTCTAGAATTAAGTCCATATTAAAAAATTTATGCAAGAAATTTTAGTATGAGTATATTTGATGATATAAGAGATGGATTCGATGTAGATAAAGATTTTACTTTTGATCTAAAAAAAGCACGTGAAGAATTAAATTCTTCAGACCCCATCTCTACTATTTTGCGTGGACACTTATATATAGAACATAGCTTAGATGAAATGCTAAATATTGAACTAAAGCGTCCCGAACTAATAAATTTATCCAAGATAAATTTTTCGGTAAAACCTAAGCTTTGCCTTGCTTTAGGAATAATTGACCAGAGAACCTCTAATATATGCCTAAAGATTAATAAAATAAGAAATAGCCTTGCTCACCATCTGGATAACAATATTGATAAGTCAGTGTTGAATGATTTACTCAATGAGTATCATCCTGAAATGCGCAAAAAATTTATCGATTTCACTGAAAATGAACTTAAAAAAACCTTTGGATCATGTAAATCCTACTATTGCTATTGCTAAATTAGTAAAAGATGTAGTTGGAATATTACAAGGTATGCGGCGATATCTTGACATACGTACTCAAAAAAAGAACACCGCACTTAAGGTTATAATTGACATAGCTAAGAACTGTGATTGTTGCCCAACGGATAAACCAACTAAGAAATTCTAGCAAAAAGTTAAACTATCCCGCTTATATTACAAAATTCTAAAACCTTGAGAACTCTTCTTGATTGATTGCATAAATATGGTTGTAAAAACTAATTGTTGTTTTTAAAACATGCTGCGTCGTGAAAACAAATAATGATTAACAACGCTATCGCAGGTTTACTAACTTCATTTCACCCCATATTTTTCATTAAAAAACGCGATAAGTTGTGTCTAAAAAAAATTCTATTGATAGCTTCTGTAATCCATACCTACCAAAGTACGAGCGTTAAGGTTAATAAATGGAGATGAGAAAATACTGCAAAAAGTTTTTTGCTCTCTTGCACCGTTCCGAACAGTATTTAACCTCATCCCAGTCCTTTTCCCATTTCTTACGCCATGTGAAAGGTTTTTTGCAAACCGGACAGATTTTTTCAGGTAAATTTTCCTTCTTCACTCCCCTGGGCATTGTCATCACCTCAACGGGTCAACACGGTCAGCAAATGAGCTGTTACAGCGGAACCATCCGGCAATGCTTTTGCATTCTTTTCTTCGGTAGCCACTCAGAACTCAATCTTTTCTAAAGGGACGAACTTCACCTTACCAGCCTCAGAACCAGTTTTTTCATATGTCCCGAAATAAGTCTTATTGGGAACAAGGTCAATTTTCTGACCCGTCGCGCAAGCCAAAGATAAACGCATGAGGTTTATAGAATTAACCCGCGAATTTATTTGGTCAGAACAATGTTGGGGAAAGCGGGTTATTGTCATAACCGAGGCACGTTCACGAAGTTGGTTATCACCTTCCGAAAATTGCGTCCCATGATCACCTGTTGCCACAAAAATTGCATCGGGATCATTTTCATCCAGCCATTGGAAAAAGTTGA
>NZNU01000059.1 GCA_002695035.1 Micavibrio sp.
GCCTGATTGTCTCAGCCATCCGTCACGCTATACATCAGGGCGGTACAAAAACCGCCACATCTGTCTCGCAATCCGCATTGGACAGATTGCAGCGCGCGCGGTTCAGAGGGTATGATGCACCCTCTCTGCCCTATAATCAGCCTTCAGACTTATCAAGGCCGGATGGTGAGCACGGAAATGATGGGGGCCTTTCAGATCAAAACCCGACTTATTTTACACCCAGCCCCTATGGGGGCGGTAGCGGCGGAAGCCGCAGCTTTGGAAATCTTGCGCATCAGGCTTACTCCGGATACCAGCCCGAGCCTTCAGCGCGTGCCGAGGTAGAAGCCGCGGCCGTTACAGAGCAGATGGCCTATCCTCTTGGAGCTGCGCGCGCACAGCTTCATGAATGCTATATAGTTGCACAAACCCTTCACGGCATGGTTCTGGTTGACCAGCATGCTGCGCATGAGCGACTGGTATATGAGCGTTTTAAAGAGCAAATAGCCGATGGCATTATAGAATCGCAAGGTCTTCTAACACCCGAGATTATAGAGCTTGAAGACACAGTTCTGGATCGCCTCTTAAGCGAGGCAGACGCTTTGAAAAAGCTTGGGCTGGAAATCGAGGCGTTTGGTAAAGGTGCATTGGCCGTTCATGCCATGCCGGTTCTTCTTCTAGGGAAGGCCGATCCTGGAAAATTGATCCACGACCTTGCGGATGAAATCACAGAAGAAGGCGAAATTACGGGGCTTGAAGAACGTATCAATCATGTGCTTGCCACTATGGCTTGTCATGGTTCTGTTCGTTCCGGAAGACGTCTGACAGTGGATGAGATGAACTCTTTGCTCAGACAAATGGAAAAAACGCCTCTTTCCGGGCAATGCAATCATGGGCGTCCAACTTATATAGAGCTCTCTTTAAGCGAAATAGAGTCTCTTTTCGGACGACACTAATAGCCTATATTATTACTAAAGGGAGATTTTATGAGCGATGATGCAAAGAAAAATTTGAAAGCCGTACGCAATTTATATGCGGCCTTTATCGTTTCGGTCGTATTACAATTTGCGCCCTATCCTGCCATTTCTGTCTTTGCCAGTATATTATTTCTGCTTGTCCTGGTGTGGGCCTATATCTTACGGGCGCAATACGGGCCAACTACACTTGTAGAAAACCATGCAACTTATATTATCAGGACAATATGGATATTTGGTCTTTTCCTTGTTGCAGGTATGGCCGCATGTGCCGCTTGGTTTTACTATGGCATTGACCCAAATTCTCTATTGAATTTTTCTCAGTCCGTTCAATCATCCGTTGAAAGTGGCGTTATGCCGGACTTATCCTCAGCCTATCTGCAACTGGTCAAAGATAACTTTGATCTTATCATTTTTGCTGTGCCTCTGACTCTCGGGCCATCATTGATATATATAGGTTACAGGATGTTTAAAGGTGCGATAAGAGGCATTAAAGGCTACCGCATAGACCAGCCGCAAAAATGGTTTTAATTTTTAAATACATTTATCTTTCGTAAACTATTTGGAACTAATATTAAGTTTCATACGTGTGTAGAGCATGAGACTGATATTTGTAATAACTTCACTAATTGTTTTGACCGCGGTGCTTCCTGTATTTGCAAGCGCCCCAAATCCTATCGAGCCATTGCTAGAAAAAAACAGGGTTTTGCTTGTTTTTGCGCCGGCGAGAACGGATCAGAATTATCTTGAAATTAAGAATGATCTGGTTGCCAATAAGGACGGCATGGAAAGTCGTGACATGCAGGTCATTTATATTTTCCCAACAGAGATTGAAACAGCGCCCGAGCTTGCTAATCTGGACAGTAAGGATCCGGCAAATCTGCGTAGCGCATATGATGTAGAACTCAGTTCATTCAAAACTTTCTTGATTGACAGGAACGGTGAAATAGAAATCGAAAGCACTGAATCAGTTGCCGCACAAGACATTTTTGAAAAAGTTGATAGAAGCCCTATCAGAAAAGTTGAAATGTTTTTGCCTAACGATGATGAAACAGACGGTACAACAATTTTATAAGCAACCGCGAAAAGTTAGCTTAATCAAAGGGGACGAGGCGAAGTATTTGCCCGTCCCTTTCGTCTGTCAGGACATATATGTAGCCTTCGGAGTCTTGCTCTACATCGCGTATTCTCAAGCCCTTATCTTCTAAAAGCTCATACTCCCCAGCTACTTCTTCACCGTTCACATCTACACGGCGTAAATGTTGTGCTGCCAAAGTTCCTATGAAAAGGTCACCTTGCCATTGGGGGAATACATCTCCAGTATAAAAAATCATACCCGATGGTGCAATCGACGGAGTCCATTGGTGTATGGGGTCAGTGACACCGGGCGCATGTTCTTTATCAGAAATCGTAGTGAAGTCGTAATCAATACCGAATGTGACTTTTGGCCAACCATAATTGTCACCTTTTTTAAGTATATTGATCTCATCGCCACCACGCGGCCCATGTTCATGTATCCAGATGTCGCCTGTCTCCGGATGCAAGATTATCCCCTGAGCGTTACGTGTACCATAGGCAAAAACCCCGTTTGGATAGGCTGAATCTTCCGGAACTGTGCCGTCCTTATTCAAACGCACAACACTACCTAGGTGATTTTCAGGATTTTGTGCCTCGTCCATATAGTTAAAGCGATCCCCGATTGTGGCATAAAGATAGCCCTGAGCATCAAAAACAAGTCTTGAACCAAAATGATTTGCGCCTTCAGGTACTTTAGGATCGACCTTGAATATGGTTCTACCTCCGACAAGCTTGTCACTTGCAAGTTGTGCCTTATAAATTTCAGTACCTTTCCGACCGTTTTCTTCAGCTGAATAGCTAAGATATATAATACGGTTATTTTCAAAATCTGGGTCCAATACCACATCTAATAAACCGCCCTGTCCTTCTGCAAAGACATCAGGCGTACCTGATATGGATGTTAAGTTTCCATCTTTATAGAGTTTCAGCCTACCCGGTCTTTCTGTTACCAGAATTGAGTTATCCGGTAAGAATGCCATGCCCCAGGGATGTACTAGTCCATCGGTAACAACTTCAACTTTGTAGTCGCTTTGTGGTTGCGCAGGCGCAGGGGAACGCGGCCGAAAGATGAAGACAGTTACAGCTATTGCAATAACAGCAAAGAAAAGAATGGCGGTGAAGGATAGTTTTTTAGAAAATGAGGTCATAATATATATGACTATAGCGGCCTTATCTAAAATCGCAACCATGCAAATGGTCGTTAACGAGTCCCATAGCCTGCATATGGGCATACATAGTTGTGGGCCCTAGAAATTTAAAACCACGCTTTTTGAGGTCTTTCGCCAGAGCAGTCGATTCAACTGTTACCGCTCGTGACTTGACTGAATCAAAATCTGAGGGTTGTGGCTCATCAGGTCTAAACCGGATAAAATAATTCCACAGACTTCCATATTCATCAATGAGATCAGGCACAAGACGAGCGTTATGAATGGCCGCCTCAATTTTGCCGCGGTGGCGGATAATGCCTTTATTTTGAAGAAGCCGCTCAACATCGCTCTCATTGAAGCGTGCAACCTTTATATAGTCAAATCCTTCAAAAGCCTCTCGAAAGGCTTCGCGTTTTCGCAATATAGTCAGCCAGCTTAAACCTGCCTGAAACCCCTCAAGGCAAATTTTTTCATATAAAGCTATATTATCGTGCGTCTCACGCCCCCACTCTGTATCATGATAATGCATGTAGAGTTGGTCATTACCGCACCACCAGCACCGTGCCTTCCCATCCTGCCCGATGTTTAATCCTTCACCCATTTTTATTAATCGCTTTTCAAACAAATTTCGCAAGCTGCGGTCAGTGCCTTAAATTCTGCCCATTTCTTTTCCGTATGTGGATCGTGACCATATGTATCGGCATGATGTATATCCGCTTTAACCAGATCGTCAACAAAGGTAGCTTCAAACAATTGCTTTGTGTCCATCTGTCCTTCCAGAAATGCCAAAGAGAGCAAAAGCGATCCGGTTTCGGCTGTTAAGATTTGCAAGAGAGTGAAATACATATCATCCATAGTATTAATGCGCTCGCTGACATATACATGGATTTCGTCCGGTTGCTTTATCGCGGCAAGCCCTGTGGTTGTGACAAGTTCGGACTTGGACATATCGCTAAAATATTTAATCCATTTTCTCCAATTCTTTTCCTGTGCCTTCGCGTGCGGTGCGGACACTCCCTCATCTTCTGCCATATAGAAGATAAGATCCGTGTTCAAATAGTTTAAAACTTGCTGAGTCAACACAGGGCGTTCCGATCCCGTTCTTTCCAGGGCTGTTGTCAATATCTGCGTAAGAGGCATAGCATCCGGTTTTACAATATCGGCCTGATTATTCCACTCTGCGGCAACTTCATTGGCAACACTCTCAGACGAGCAGGTTAAGGGTTTACCGGATGGTAATTTTACAGGTTTCCCATCCAGAAGAATTTCATAACCAGCTGATGATTTTGACGGTGCGGCCTTTTTATAAAATCGTTTCATTCATCACCTTCACATTTCAAAAATTTATCTGACTCTGACACTGGCGCTACATTAAATGAAAAGCCGTCCTTTATTGTGTATGACCCGCTGCCTTCGAATAGTTGTTCTCCTTCGTTTTTAAGAACTGTGTCCCTCATCAAGACTTGCCCGTTTTCAATACTGATAATGCTTGTGAAACAGATCCCCTCCTGTCCGGCCAGCTCTTCAGAAAACTGGTTTGTTTCTGCCAAATCTGCGACCCCAGACACATAAAGCTTTTCCTCATGGCTGAAAAAATGCCCGTTTATAGATGTCCCGTTTGCTTTTTCAAACTCAAAGTACTTTTTCTCGGGCAGCTCAAAATAATCATAAGCCTCACCTGTTCCTTTAAAATAATTAATTGGCATAGAGTATCTCCAGCTGCCCTCTCTATCTTTACCATCCACCAGAAGCTCTGCTGTCTGGTCTGATTGATTTTTCTCTATTCTCGCAGTATCAACTGTGACAGCAGGAAGCCCGTTTCTATATAGCGACATATTTTCTATATATAAATCGTTCACAACAGCATCATAGGAAAACACCACTGAACCTGGCGCAGCAAATCGCATTCCTCGCATTCTCATTATCAGGTCTGCAGTTTCCCTGTCTTTGAGAACGATGCCGCTTGCATCTACAACCAATTGCGGGAATAGCTGAAAATCATTTAAAACTTTGATGTCCGCAATTGTATTTGTCAGCTCGGAAAGTGCCTGTTGCAAACCATTCCTTTGCGTATCGCCTGAGCCCTGTAGAAGATGAAGCGACCCGATAAAAAACAGTACAAGAACAATACCAAGTATCACAAAGCGGAAAACCCATTTTATGGTTTTGCTAAAAACGGTTGGTTGTTTCGGTGGCTCTGTATCGTTAAATAAAACCATAATTTATTATATTTCTACATCTTCGAAAGGATCGGAATTCGTGTCTCCGTGGAAACCAAAGGCAGAAAAACTTTTCTTCAAATCCTGCGGTAGTGGTGCTCTTATATCCAGAAACCCCTGTTCATTAGGGTGCGGACACATAATGCGGTAGGCATGCAGGTGTAGTCGTGCAGAGGCACCGATTGAGTCAAACATATCAGTAACACCCTGATACTTATCATCGCCCAATAAAGGCGTACCAAGGCCATATGTTGCATGTGCGCGTATCTGGTGCGTCCTGCCTGTTCGAGGCCAAAAGGCCACAAAGGAGGCATCTTTTCCTGCTGTTTCTAAAACAGAGAATTCAGTCTTTGAATATTTTCCTGCCTCTTCATCAACAACCATTATATCTTTCATGTCTCCAACGCCCTTGCCAAGAGGAGCAATGACCGCACCCTCCATTTCTTCAGGAACGCCAATTGTTATGCCCCAATAATATTTACGGATATCTTTTTGCTGGAAAATACGGCCAAGGGCTCTGACTGTTTTGACCTTTCTAGCACATATGAGGACGCCTGATGTATCGCGATCAAGGCGATGTACAAGTTTAGGCCGCACCCCCTTTTTATTTGTCAAAACCTCCAAAAGACCATCGACATGTCGCGTGATTTTCGACCCGCCCTGCGAAGGCAAGCCATAAGGTTTATTAAGTACAAGAATGTCACCATCATCATAAAGCGTTATTGATTTTAGAAAATCCTTATCACCTGCCTGTGGTTTGAACTTGGTTGGTCCGTGCTTATTTTCCATCGGGGGAATGCGAACCTCTTGTCCTGCAAAAATCCGCGTATCCGGTTTGACACGCTTGCCATCGACGCGGACCTGACCGGTACGGATCATTTTCTGCATAAGGGCAAAGGGGGTCTTTCCAATATGTTTTTTCAGCCATCGATCAACACGTTGACCATCCTCATCGTCCTTAACTTTTAAGTTACGGACATCCATTACATTATTATCACTCATGAAATTACCTGCCTGACACATATCATGCCGATGAACAAGGCCGTTATTGAACAAAAAACAGAACCTAAAATATAATAGCCGGCGGANAGATAATCACCTCGCTCTATTAAATTTATACTATCNANAGAAAANGCGGAAAAAGTNGTNAAAGCNCCTAAAAAACCTACTGTCAGAAAGGCTTTGAANGCCTGTGACATGTCNGTACTATGTGCAAAAAACGCAACCAGCGCTCCCATACATAAAGAGCCTAATATATTCGCGGTTAAAACACCCCAAGGAAAAGATGTGCCGAGCACCCGTATAATAGCGCCTGTCCAAAAATGCCGTGTCAGCGCACCCAAAGCACCGCCGCCTGCAATTGCCAAAATCATCTGCATAGTTTAAGACCTTAAGATCAATTCTTTAATCATATTGTTTATAACTGATGAAACAGCACTTGAGAAGGACAAGCTTTTGCAACTTCCTGTAACACAGACAACAAAAGCATTGGCTTTCTCCACTTTTGGATTTTTATGTTTCTCATTAACGGATGTTTTTTCTAAATTCCTAACTGCTGAAAACATACCCGCTTCTGAGGTATCCTTTTCTTTTTCGGTGATTTCAATTGTGATCTTCCTTGCACTCTCTGGCAAGCTGGGTGGACTAAGACGGACTTTTCAAACCAAAGCCCCCAAAATCCATTTTCTAAGAGGTCTATTACAAGCCCCCTCACAGCCTTTGATATTTTTTGCCTTGTCGAGCACATCACTCGCCAATGCTTATGCAATTATTTTCCTGGCTCCTTTTCTAACCGCGGCATTGGCTTGGCCCATTTTAGGAGAAAAAGGCAACCGTCGTATATGGTTTGTAATTTTTACTGGGTTTTGTGGAGTGCTGGTTGCTATGCGTCCGGACATACAAGGGTTTACACTTCCGATCGCGGCCCTTCTTATCGCCGCATTATCCATAGCACTCAGGAACAGCTTAATAAGGCGGTTACCAGAAGGTGAGACACATCTTTCACTTGTTCTTTATCCATGTATAGCCATTGCAATTGGCAGTCTCTTACCGATGATCCCGAATTTTATGATGCCCCGTGGGTTGAGTATTTTATGGCTACTTACAGGTGGAGTGACATTTAGCGTAGGATTATTTTGCGTATCTCTTGCTTTCCGCATGGCTGAGGCCGCTAAAATCGCCGCTACACAATATTCGCAACTCATTTGGGGCGTTTTGTTTGGTATTTTAATATTTTCCGACATGCCTGATTTATGGACTATATTAGGCTTGGCAATCATTGCGATAAGCGGTTTTGTGTTGATAGAAACCAAAAGTAAAAACAACTCTGCTTAGTTGACATAGGACGGGGCACGCATTAAAACTTAAGTATAGCAAACACCAGTCCATGAAAGATTTTCTGATGAAAACTCATTTTTCTGAAATGTCTATGCAAGACCTTCAAGAATCACTAGCTGATAAAAGCGGTGAACCTTTGAACGAAATCAAAGCTTCTTTTGATGAGGGGCGCCGTCAGGATATAGTTGGCCATCTTGAGAAATTCAAAAAATCTGCCAGAAATAAACGGATAGCCATTGTAACGGGATTGGCTGCAGCATTTTCCCTCGGTGCAGGAGTTGCCACAGATAAAACAGCCGAGGCTGTATTGCCGACCGTAATCCTCGGTTTTACATCAGTCGCATCGGCAAGATCAGTTGGCTTTTGGAAAAATTACGGCCAGACATCTCTTTACGGTGACCTTATCGATGCCAAGCGAGAAAGCTTTGAGCGCGACATTAAAGAAAGGCAAAAATCCTGGGTTCCCGCTGAATACCATGAAGAACTTGGCTTGAACAGTTAAGACAACCTTGCCCCATTCGGCACAATGCCCACAGGATGTACCAGCTTTACAAAATCACTTTCATCGTGAAAACCGAGGACAAGCACTTCTGACATAAAAGGGCCAATTTGGCGGGGCGGGAAATTCACTACCGCCGCGACCTGTCTTCCCATTAAATTATCCTTTGAATGATTCTGGGTTATTTGCGCCGAGGTTTTTTTAACGCCAATGTCTTCCCCAAAATCGATGAAAAGTTTGAGGGCCGGTTTTCTGGCTTCCGGGAAATCCTGAACATCAATGACTGTACCCGCGCGAATATCCACCTTCAAAAAATCGTCAAATGTAATTTCATTACTTATCTTTGTCATTCCGTTTTCCTCTTAATTTACTCCAGTAGTCCAGTCTTTTACGAATATCGCGTTCAAAACCACGTTCTGGCGGATTATAAAATTCCTCGCGCCCCATATCATCCGGAAAGTAATCCTGTCCTGAAAAGCCCTCTTCCGTACTGTGGTCATATTCATAACCTTTGGCATAGCCCTGCTCTTTCATCAGCTTTGTCGGGGCGTTCAAAATATGTTTGGGAGGCATTAGAGAACCCGTCGCTTTAGCTGAGCGCATGGCCGCTTTTGACGCCATATAAGCTGCGTTGGATTTAGGAGCCGTCGCCAGATAAATCATGGCTTGTGCCAGTGCCAGCTCACCCTCCGGACTTCCTAGACGTTCATAAGCCTCCCACGCATTCAGGCAAACCTGCAAGGCCTGCGGGTCTGCCATACCTACATCTTCGACCGCCATGCGGACCATACGGCGTGCTATATAGCGCGGATCTTCTCCGCCAGCCAGCATGCGCGAAAACCAGTAAAGNGCTGCATCCGTATCTGATCCGCGCATGGATTTATGAAGNGCCGANATGAGNTTGTAATGNCTGTCATCTTTNTTATCNTAAAGAGGCGCTCGTTTTTGAACAGANGCNAANAAGGTTTCCTGATCCCAAGGGTCAGTCTCGTCAGCCTGTTCAAAAACCTGATTGGCAAGGGTCAAGATATAGCGCCCATCGCCATCGGCCAGAGCCTTCACTGACTCTCGCGCCTCTTCCGTTAAAGGAAGATCAATGCCTTTATGTTTTTCAGCTCGCGCCAGCAATAACTCTAAGGCTTCATCATCAAGCCGTTTAAGTACCAGTACCTGACAACGGGAAAGCAAAGCCGAATTAAGTTCGAAAGACGGGTTTTCGGTGGTCGCACCTATTAGGATGATAGTGCCATCCTCAACCACAGGCAGAAAAGCATCCTGTTGGGATTTGTTAAAACGGTGTATCTCATCCACAAATAACAATGTGCCTTTACCATTTTGCTTACGCAGACGTGCTGCTTCAAAAACTTTTTTAAGGTCCGCAACACCGGAGAAAATGGCAGATATTTGCTCAAAATGAAGATCGGTATGTTGTGAAAGAATACGCGCCAGTGTTGTTTTCCCACATCCCGGAGGCCCCCAGAAAACTAGAGACGCAATATTGCCGCTGTCAGTCATACGCCGCAAAGGCTTGCCGTCGGAAATTAAATGATCCTGGCCTATGACGTCATCAAGCTTTGACGGACGTAACAAATCCGGCAAGGGTCTTACCTTGTCTTGTGTTTTTGCTTCTGTTCCGTCATCAAATAGGCTAGCCATGACACGAACATAATGCGGGCACTATAGAAAAGCCAGCTATTACAAATAAAAAAAAACGGCCCTTGTATGGGCCGCTTCTTAAAATACTTATATAATTATTTATCTTTTTTAGCCGCAGGCTTCTTAGGAGTAGCCTTTTTCTTGGCTTCAGGCTTTTTCTCTTCCGCCTTTGCCTTGGAAGACTTGGCTGTCTTTGGAGAAGCTTCCTCAGTTTTTGCCTTCTTATCTTCTTTTTTGGCTGGGGCTTTTGTTTTAGCCTTTTCTTCTTTTTCCTTAGCGGCAGTTTTCTTCGCTTTTTCTTTTACGATTTCAGTCTGCTCTGTCATGTCAGCTTCGAATTGTGACATATCAGGTCCGCTGTCAGCACCCTTGGCACTTTCGTCACGATCAACAAATTCTATAACAGCCATAGGAGCGGCGTCACCATAACGGTAACCGGCTTTCAAAACACGGATGTAGCCACCATTACGCTTCTCATAGCGCTTAGCAAGTACATCAAAGACTTTCTTGGCCTGTGTTTCGTCACGCATTCTGGAAATAGCGATACGGTAATTTGAAAGACCGCCTTTTTTACCAAGTGTGATCAGTTTTTCAACGAAAGGACGCAATTCTTTAGCCTTCGGCAAAGTCGTTACAATCTGTTCGTGTTTGACAAGCGCTGCTGACATATTTGCAAACATTGCTTTTCTGTGGGAAGTTGTACGCCCCAATTTTCTTTGTTTAATGCGGTGTTTCATTGCAGTTCCTTTCTTTACTTTACTGCGGCCTCAACCGTGTGAAACCATGGGTAGTGATACCTGCCACCCTGTTTAAAACCGGTTAGCAGGTATTTCGGGTGAACCATTCACCCTAATTCTTTATCCTTCTCACGTGCTTCATCGACTTTTGCGATTAGGCGCTGAAGGGGTCATCCACTTTCTGGATCAATTCGTCAATATTCTCAGGCGGCCATCCTTCAACATCCATACCCAAGTGTAGACCCATCTGACCAAGAACTTCCTTGATCTCATTCAGAGATTTACGACCAAAGTTTGGTGTGCGAAGCATATCTGCTTCTGATTTCTCAACCAAGTCACCAATGTAGACGATGTTATCATTTTTCAGGCAATTGGCTGAACGTACTGACAACTCAAGTTCATCGACTTTGCGAAGAAGATTACGGTTAAAGGGAAGAACTTCTTCCTCTTCCTTTGCCTTAGTTTCCTTAGGCTCTTCAAAGTTGATAAAGACCTGAAGCTGTTCCTGCAAGATACGCGCTGCGAAAGCAACTGCATCTTCAGGTGTGACCACGCCATTTGTTTCAACCGCCAAAGTCAGTTTATCGTAATCTGTAACCTGTCCAACACGGGTATCTTCTACTTCGTAAGATACTTTACGGATTGGTGAGAATACGCTGTCAACCGGGATCAGACCCACTGGGGCTTCTTCCGGACGGTTTTGTGCAGCAGGCTGGTAACCTTTACCTGTATTGACTGTCAATTCCATGTTCAGAGATGCACCTTTATCGAGTGTGCAAAGAACAAGGTCAGGATTCATGATTTCGATGTCAGCACCGGCCTCAATTTGAGCGGCGGTAACTTCACATGGGCCATCAACTTTCAAACGCATCTTTTTAGGGCCTTCTGCGTGCATACGCACAGACAAGGCTTTGATGTTTAGAATGATATCTGTAACGTCTTCGCGAACACCTTCTATAGAAGAGAATTCGTGCATAACGCCATCTATTTGAACTGCTGTAACCGCAGCCCCCTGAATAGAGGACAACAAAATGCGGCGAAGAGCATTACCCAGTGTAAGACCGAATCCACGCTCAAAAGGCTGTAGAACAAGTTTGGCTTTATTCGGGTTGTTTTTATCCGCGTTGATGTCGATATTGTTTGGTTTAATCGGCTCAAGCCAGTTTTTGTTGATATTCAGCATGGTGTTTTTCTATCCTTTCAAAAAACTTTTATCTTATCGGTTAAATGAAGGGGTAAATACTCACCCCCTCATACGCTTAATACGCGCGATTAAACACGGCGACGCTTGGAAGGACGCACCCCGTTATGTGGTATAGGCGTGGTATCGACGATTGATTTAATCGTAAAACCAGCAGCCGCCAACGCACGAAGCGCAGACTCGCGTCCGTTACCCGGTCCTTTTACAGTCACATCAAGGTCTTTAAGCCCGTGTTCCTGAGCCTTACGACCAGCATCTTCCGCAGCCATCTGAGCGGCGTAAGGAGTCGACTTACGTGACCCTTTAAAACCCATAGTGCCTGCAGACGACCAGGAAATAGTGTTCCCTTGTGCATCTGTTATAGTGATAATTGTGTTGTTAAATGTAGACACCACGAAGGCCTGACCTTCGGTGATATTCTTTTTGACTTTTTTCTTAGTCGCTTTTTGTGGTCTTGCCATTTTTCAATCCTCCTTATTTCTTCTTACCGGCGATTGCTTTGGCTGGACCTTTACGCGTTCTGGCATTCACACGTGTGTTTTGCCCGCGGACAGGAAGCCCCTTACGATGACGAAGTCCACGATAGCACCCCATGTCCATCAAACGCTTGATGTTCATTGATACTTCGCGACGAAGTTCACCTTCAATTGTAAATTTATCGGAATCAATTTCCTTACGGATGAGGTTTAGTTCTTCCTCTGTAAGGTCTTTCATTCTACGTGTACGGTCAATTCCAACCGTATCACAAATTTCCCTTGCTGAAGTGCGGCCAATACCATGAATATATGTCAAGGCAATGGAAACACGCTTCTGATCGGGAACGTTAACACCCGCAATACGAGCCATAGTTTTCTCCATTCGTTAGATTTCGTACCGAACCGTTTTAAGGCGTTTATCCGCTAGATAAAACTCTAACCCTTCCGGTTCGTAAACCAGACTAAGATTGACATGTAAGCATGGGCAAAGCCCGCGCGAGTCGCACGAAGTCTGGCGCAGTATATGAAAGTAAAGCTGCGTGTCAACCAAAAAGTTTAAAAAAATATATCAAAGCTGATATTTAAGACAAATCGTCCAGAATTTGGCAAAGATTGATAGTTACATCATCAACTCCACGCGCACCGTCGACCAACTGATGAAGATTTTTTGCTTTATAATAAGGCAGAACTTCTGCTGAATAACTCCGGTAAGCCGCAAGACGGTTCTTAAATGCCTCGACGTTATCGTCGCTACGGCCCTCAATCTCGGCGCGCTTCACAATACGCTCCACCAGCTCCTCATCGGCAACTTGCATTTCGATCACAACAGCCAAGGATCTATCACAACTCTCCAGCATGTTATCGAGTGCAATGGCCTGTGCCTCGGTTCTTGGAAAACCATCAAAGATAGCGCCCTTTTGCGCCTCAGCCGTATTAATAGTCGCCTTGATCATGCCAATCACGATTTCGTCAGAGACAAGCTCACCTGCATCCATCACTGATTTTGCTTTAAGCCCCAGATCAGTGCCTGCCGCAATCTGGGCACGCAGCATGTCACCTGTTGAAAGCTGCTTCAGACCGTATTTATCTTCCAGAATTTTGGCCTGAGTACCTTTACCTGCTCCGGGTGGTCCAAATAGAATAATATCCATGACAGTATCTCCTAAAAAGCTTGCTATGCTTATCTGCGGCGCGTACGACCGCTTTTTCCCTTCAGCTGGGACTTCTTAATTAGCCCCTCATACTGGTGAGCAATTAAATGCGAATGTATTTGGCCCACTGTATCCAAAGTCACGGACACCACAATCAGCAAGGATGTTCCACCAAAATAAAACGGCAAGGAATATTTGGCGATAAGGAATTCAGGCAACAGGCAGATAAAGACCAGATATATTGCCCCAATAGTTGTGATGCGTGTCATGATATGATCAAGGTAATCGGCTGTACTTTTACCGGGGCGAATGCCAGGGATAAAGCCACCATTTCTACGTAGCATATCCGCATTCTCTTCCGGGTTAAAAACAATAGCCGTATAGAAGAAACAGAAGAAAGCCACTAATGCTCCGTACAACACCATATAAATAGGCGCACCGTGTTGAAGATAGCGCGCAATTGCTGCTGTAAAATCTCCACCGCTTGCACCCGCAAAACCGACAATCGTTAACGGCAATAGCAAAAGAGATGATGCAAAGATCGGTGGAATAACTCCTGCTGTATTAAGTTTCAACGGAATAAAGTTGGAGTCCCCCATCATCATCTGGTTGCCCATCTGGCGCTTTGGGTATTGGACAACAACACGCCTGTGCGCTCTTTCCATGAACACGATGAATGTGATGATACCGACAATCATAATAGCCAGAAAGGCAAGCTCAGGAAAACTGAATTGTCCTTCTTTACCAAGCTCAAGTGTGTTGATAAAGGCCCTCGGCAGCTCCGCCACAATACCGGCAAAGATAATAAGGGATATACCGTTACCAATACCACGTGCCGTGATCTGCTCACCAAGCCACATTAGAAACATTGTACCGCCTACGATAGTAAGCACCGTCGTTAAACGGAAAAAGAGACCAGGGTCAATCACGGCCGAGCCGGAAGTCCCTTCCATATTCTCAAGCCCCACGGCTAGCCCGTAAGCCTGAATGGCTGAAAGCAAGACAGTAAGGTATCTTGTATATTGATTTATCTTCGTGCGTCCTGATTCACCCTCTTTTTTCAGGGCCTCAATAGAAGGCACCATGGCGGCGGCAAGTTGCATAATAATCGATGCCGAGATATATGGCATGATATTCAATGCAAAAATTGTCATACGTGATAATGCACCACCTGAGAACAGGTTGAACATGTCCAGAATACCACCACTTTTCTGTTGGAAAATCTCATTCCAGACATGAGGATCGATACCGGGAACGGGAATATAAGTTCCCAAACGGTAAATAAGCAACGCACCAAGTACAAACATGATGCGTTTTTTCAGCTCAGTTGCTTTTGAAAAAGCACCGAGGCTCATATTTTTGGACAATTGTTCAACAGCAGATGCCATGGTTTTTATCTCTTAATTTTAATTTGAATGATATACCCTTACGGCTTAGACGAATTTACGTCCAAGTTCAAGAGGCAATCCGATTCTCTTTCAGTTTGCCCCCTGAGGATTATCAAATGAAAATGATTGGAATTAAAAAACCCGGGATGTTATGTCCCGGGCTTTTTCAAATTCATATTTAAGAGAAAATTATTTTTTCTTCGCAGCTGCCTTTTTCTTTTCAACACGCGTTGTTTTATCTTTTTTCTCTTTCTTTTCACCTTTTACTAAAGGTGTTTTTTCTTTTTCTGTAAGCTCTACCTTACCACCAGCTTTTTCAACAGCTTCCATCGCAGGTTTTGTTGCACTGGCAATTTTAAGGTTAAGTTTTGCTTTAAGTTCACCACCACCAAGAAGACGGATACCATCTTTTGCGCGACGTACAACTTTGGCATCAACCAAAGTTTGTTCGGTGATTTCACCTTTTGTGTCGAGTTTCTTTGTGTCAACAGCCTCTTGCAGGCGGCGCAATGTTACCGTTGTGTATGATTTGGCAAAAGGATTATTGAATCCACGCTTTGGCATACGCATATAGATAGGCATTTGTCCGCCTTCAAATCCATTGATGGATACACCACTTCTGGATTTTTGACCTTTAACACCGCGACCGGCTGTTTTACCTGTACCGGATCCGATACCACGGCCAACGCGCTTACGGTCTTTTTGAGAACCGGCTTTTGGTTTTAATTCGTTAAGTTTCATGGTCTTTCTCCTAAACCTTTAAATCTTTTACTTAAGCGGCTTCATCTTCTACACGGATAAGATGCGCAACAGATGCGATCATTCCGCGCACTGAAGGCGTATCTTCAAGCGTGCTTGAGCGGCCTACTTTATTTAATCCAAGGCCGATCAGCGTTTTTCTCTGATAGGCTTTGCGACCAATTGTGCTTCCTGTCTGTGTAATTGTCACAGTCTTACCAGAAGGTGCTTTTTTAGCAGCTGTTTTCTTGGCTGCAGGCTTTTTGGTCGTAGCCTTTGTTTCTGTCTTAGCAGCTGTTTTCTTTGTCTCAGCTTTTTTGGCAGTTGATGCTGCTTTTTTAGGCTTTGCCTTTGCAGCTGTTTTCTTTGTCTCAGCCATGTTCTTTACTCCAAATTAGTCTTATCTATCCGTAATTACTCTGTATCAGTTCCAGTTTTTGCAGACGCTGTATCTTCACGGGCAGAAACAACTGAACTTACTTTTTTGCCACGGCGTGCTGCTACGCTGCGCGGGCTTTGAATTTTCTGCAAGGCGTCAAATGTAGCGTTTACCATATTATATGGGTTTGCTGATCCTATGGATTTTGCAACAACATCCTGAATGCCTAAAGCTTCAAAAATCGCACGAAGCGGTCCACCGGCAATAATACCTGTTCCTGGAGGTGCCGCGCGCAGATAAACTTTACCCGCACCTGAGCGACCATACACATCATGGTGTAATGTACGACCTTCACGAAGTGGTATGCGAACCATATTGTTTCTGGCCTGTTGAGCGGCTTTCTTCACAGCATCAGGAACTTCCTTGGCTTTACTGTGACCAGTACCGACACGGCCTTTTTGGTCACCAACGACCATAAGTGCAGCAAAACCGAAACGGCGTCCGCCTTTTACCACCTTCGCAACGCGGTTGATACCAACCAGGCGCTCTGTGATGTCGCTTTGTTCTTCTGATTTTCTTTGTTCGTTACGTGCCATGTTCTACATCCATGTTTTTCGTTTAAAATTCTAGTCCGCCGTCACGCGCACCATCCGCCAAGGCCTTCACACGGCCATGGTAAAGATATGATCCACGATCAAACATTACATTCTTAACACCAGCTTTTGTGGCGCGCTCGGCAACAAGCTTTCCAACCTGAGTTGCCGCATCTTGATTAGAGCCGGTCTTTAGCTTGTCTTTCAGACCACCTTCAAGCGTCGACGCTGAGGCAACAGTTACACCCTTCACATCATCAATCACTTGCGCATAAATTTGACGGCCAGAGCGGTAAACGCTTAGGCGTGGAAGACCACTGCGGTTGATCTTTTTCAACTTTGAGCGTACGCGGCGTGCGCGTCTTTGTGTGTTTGTTTCCTTCATTGTCTTATACCTTTAAGTTTTTAAAAACCGATTATTTCTTCTTACCTTCTTTCATCATGATATACTCATCAGCATATCTGACGCCTTTACCTTTATAAGGCTCGGGAGTACGGAAAGAGCGAATTTCAGCCGCTACCTGACCGACTTTTTGTTTATCAATGCCAGTGATTGTAAGGGCTGTTTGTTTTTCAACAGCAACATCAATACCTTCAGGCACTTCGTAATTAACTTCATGGCTGTATCCAAGTGACAAGACCAGAGTACGGCCCTGCATATTGGCACGATAACCAACACCGCGAATTTCCAAATCCTTTTTATAACCTTCAGTTACCCCTGTCACCAAATTTTGAACACGGGTTCTGCATGTAGGCCACACCTGACGGGCAAACGGACTTTTTGACTTAGGTGCCAGAACAATTTGTCCATCTTCCAATTTCACAGACACATCATCATGTACCTTAAAGGACAATTCACCTTTAGGGCCTTTGACTTTAACCATCTGTCCGCTGATTTCAGGGGTTACACCATCAGGCACAGTAACTGGGTTTTTTCCGATTCTTGACATTGTTCTCTCACAACTTCTTTTAGTTAATACTTAAATCCTGTCAGCCTGTCTTTAGAAGACCTGGCATAAAACTTCGCCACCAACATTTTCATCGCGCGCCTTACGGTCAACCATAACGCCATTTGGTGTTGAAATAACTGTAATTCCAAGACCGTTATAGAAGTAAGGCATGTCGCCAACTTTGCTGTATATACGACGACCAGGCTTTGACACACGGTGCATTTTCTGGATAACACCTTCGCCATCCTCAGAATACTTCAAAGTAATCATTAGCTGTCTTTTGGTTTTTACAGAATCATCTATTTTGTAATCTGTAATAAAACCTTCATCTTTCAATACAGCACAAACCGCTTCCTTGTGTTTAGACCAAGGGCATGGAATTGTTTCTTTATTGGCTTGCTGACCGTTACGTATACGGGCCAACATATCACCTAAGGGATCACTCATTGTCATAGTTATAGTCCTCTTACTTTCAAATTCTTACCAGCTTGACTTGGTTACGCCTGGCAATTGCCCGGTAGATCCAAGTTGACGTAGCATGTTACGGCAAAGTTTAAACTTTCTGTGATATCCGCGCGGGCGGCCTGTCACAGCACAACGGTTGCGTATACGTTCTTTCGCACTGTTTTTCGGTAGCTCAGACATTTCAAGGACAGCCTGAAATCTTTCCTCAGGTGATGAATCCTTATCCATTATCTTTGCTTTCAACGCAGCGCGCTTATCGGCATATTTCTTTACCAGGCGACGACGTTTTAGATCTCTTTGTACAGCACTTACCTTAGCCATTCCGTTTTATCCTTTTCCTTAAAACTTAACTTTTCTTTTTAAACGGCATATCAAAACCGTCTAATAATGCTTTTGCTTCTTCGTTTGTTTTCGCAGTCGTGCAGAAAACAATGTCCATTCCACGTGTTTTATCAACATCATCAAAGCTGATTTCCGGGAAGATAATCTGCTCTTTCAAACCAAGAGCATAATTTCCACGTCCGTCAAAACTCTTCGGGTTAATACCACGGAAGTCACGTATACGTGGCATTGCAATAGTGACCAAACGGTCAAGAAATTCATACATTTTCTCGCGGCGCAATGTAACCTTGCAACCAATCGCCATTCCATCACGTATTTTGAATGAAGCATTTGATTTTTTAGCCGTAGTAATAACAGGCTTCTGACCTGTAATGGCTGCCAAATCATTGGCTGCATTATCAATATGTGCGCGGTTTAGCGTAGCTTCGCCAACACCCATGTTAATGACAATTTTTTCCAACTTAGGGATTTCCATGTCATTTTTATAACCGAATTTTTCCTTCATGTTTTTGCGTATCTCTGAATGATAACGCTCTTCCATGCGGGTCATTTTTCTGTCTGTTTTTTTCTTAGCTGCGTCTGCCATAACTTACTCCATTAACCGATTGTTTCACCGGATTTCTTAGCAATTCTAGTCTTAGAACCATCTTTCAATGTTTTGTAGCCAACACGTGTTGCTTTGCCTGATTTAGGATCTTTTAAAGCCACATTAGACACGTGAATAGGCATTTCAATTGTATCAATACCGCCAGGACTTGCTTGTGTAGGCTTGCGGTGCTTTTTGGCCTGGTTAACACCAGATACAATGACACGTGTTTCAGATGGAATCACTTTAGTGACTTCACCGGTTTTGCCTTTATCTTTACCTGTCAGAACGACAACCTCGTCCCCGGATTTAATTTTCATCTTTACCTTTGTCATTAGAGCACCTCTGCTGCCAGTGAAATAATTTTCATGTAGTTCTTAGCACGAAGTTCACGAGGAACTGGGCCAAAAATACGTGTACCAATCGGCTCGCCATTATTGTTAATCAATACACAAGCGTTTGTGTCAAACTTAATACGCTCACCTGACGGACGTGACATTTCTTTTGATGTACGAACCACCACTGCACGGCGAACATCACCTTTTTTAACACGACCACGTGGCTGGGCATCTTTCACAGAAACCACAACAACATCGCCAACACCCGCATAGCGGCGCTTTGATCCACCTAAAACTTTAATGCACTGAACACGCTTTGCTCCGCTGTTATCAGCTACATCCATATTTGTTTGCATTTGTATCATGGCATTTGGCCCTTATCTTGAATTTACTTTTACTTATTTCTTTTTCGCGTCTGTTTTCTTAGCTGTTGCCTTCTTGGCTGTCTTTTTAGGAGCGGCCTTTTTTTCAGTTTCCTTCTTTTCAGAAGTCTTCTTGGCTGCAGGCTTGGATTTCGCTTCCTTAGCAGGTTTTTCAGCACCAGGAACGCCGATGACCTTCCACGTCTTACGCTTTGAAATTGGGCGGCATTCCTCAATAGAAACGATATCGCCTTCTTTCACCGAGTTGCTCTCATCGTGAGCGGCATACTTATCCGTGCGCTTCACGTATTTTTTGTACATTGGGTGCATGAAGCGACGCTCTACAAGAACAGTTACTGTCTTGTCCATCTTGTCACTTACGACCTGGCCTTCTAATACACGACGTGGCATTTCTTCAGTTCTCCTACTTCAAATCTTTTAAGCGGCCTTGGTTTTCTTGGACGCTGTTTTCTTGGTTGTCTTTTTTGCAGCCGTTTTACCTGTAACTGCCTGACCAGAAGTCAATGCTGTTTTTACACGTGCAATATCACGGCGCGTTTTACGGAGTTCTGACGTGTTCGCCAATTGTCCGCCTGATTTTTGAAAACGCTGGTTCAGTTGCGCCTTACGCAAGTCAAGCAACATCTTGTTCAGTTCGTCTTCGCTTTTACCTTTTAAATCTTCTGCTTTCATCTTATTACCATCCGGTTAGTTGCGCCATTTTAAACCGAGCGCAGTATTTACCATAAATTTATACTATTCGCCAACTCTTTTTATAAATTTTGTCTTTATTGGCAGTTTTGCTCCAGCTAGTGAAAACGCCTGACGTGCCAACTCCTCTGTTGTACCGTCAAGTTCAAACATTACACGGCCTGGCTTAACACGGGCTGCCCAGTACTCAACTGAACCCTTACCTTTACCCTGACGAACCTCCAAAGGCTTCTTTGAAACAGGCACATCCGGGAAAATACGGATCCAAAGTTTACCCTGACGACGCAAGTGACGCATAACGGCACGACGTGCTGCCTCAATCTGACGAGCAGTAATACGCTCGGGCTCAAGGGCTTTCAGGCCATAGGCACCAAAATTCAAGTCAGTTCCGCCTTTGGCGTTTCCGTGGATACGACCTTTAAAAGCTTTTCTGTATTTTGTTCTCTTAGGGCTCAGCATTTTCTCTCTCGCTTTTTACCTTGATGTTCTTCTTTGTTTATTAGTCTCTTTGAACTGTCGCGCCGCTGTCTTTCAAGCGCTTATCAGTTGCCAAAGGATCGTGCTCAAGGATATCTCCTTTATAGATCCAAACCTTAACTCCGATGATACCGTATGTCGTCAATGCTTCTGCGAAACCGTAATCAACATCGGCACGAAGTGTGTGCAAAGGCACCTGACCTTCGCGGTACCATTCCATACGAGCAATGTCTGCACCACCCAAACGACCTGATACGTTAATTCTAACCCCTTGTGCACCAAGGCGCATCGCGCCTTGTACTGCACGCTTCATTGCGCGTCGGAAAGACACACGGCGCTCAAGCTGTTGGCAAACACCTTCCGCTGCCAACTGAGCATCTGTTTCTGGCTTTCTGACCTCAACAATATTCAAGGACACTTCACCATTTGCACGCTCTGACAACTCACGGCGCAATTTCTCAATATCTGCACCTTTCTTACCAATAATCACGCCGGGACGGGCTGTGTGAATGGTAATCTTTGTTGTCTTAGCAGCACGCTCAATAATAACCTTACTGATACCGGCTTGCTTCAGGCGCTCCTGGATGTACTGGCGCAATTTCAAGTCTTGCACAAGTTTCTCACCATAGTCACGACCGGAATACCAGCGGCTGTCCCATGTCTTATTCACGCCTAGGCGCATACCAATTGGATTTACTTTACGTCCCATTTAAAATCCTTTTCTTCCTTATCCTTATTAAACCTATTAGGCGTCTTGTTCCCGCACGATGACGGTCAAGTTGCTAAATTTCTTTTCAATGCGGCCAACACGTCCACGGGCACGGGCACGAAAACGGCGCATTACAATTGATTTTCCGACAGTTGCTTACGCAACTACAAGACGGTCAATATCCAGCCCGTGATTGTTTTCGGCGTTTGCCACTGCGGATTGAAGTGCCTTACGAACA
>NZNU01000060.1 GCA_002695035.1 Micavibrio sp.
TAATACATCATTCGAATTAAAAGTCTATAAAGTTACTAAATACTCTGCCAAACCCAATATAGAATAAGGCCAATCACGCGCCATGGCAGGGCAAAGAAAAATGCAATACGGATGAAATTAAACCTCTTCACGATCTGATAGAGGTCTAAGCTCAGACACATTGCGCACAATATTTTCTATGAAGACATTAGGCCGCTCATTGGCCTCCGCTTCTCGCGGAGCTTTATTATCTTCTGGAATAAACGGGTGATACATAAAAAAACTCATGGCTGAATTTTAAGATCAACATCGCGCTCATTACAGTATTCAGGAAACATCGCCTTGCGAAGGCTGTCATTTCTTGACTGAAGCGCTGCTTTATAACAATCACCATCATTTTTAATAAGATTAATGCTCATTTTTTATATCTCTAAGTAATTCAAGTACTTGATTTTGTATAATTAAAATATGCGCTTGTTTCATTCGCCTGCTACCCACGATATTTTGCTTTGTATCAGCTCAATATTCATATCACTAACGGCATATTGCTTTGCAAGCTCTGGCCATTTGGACAGGCTAGATTTTGTGCTCTCAATAATCTCAAGCGCACGGTCTTTTTTGATTTTCGCTTCATCTGCCAGCTTTAACAGATGGCTTGTATCAGGGTTTTTACCTTCACCCATAACCATCATGCTTTGTTCGCCGCGTGGGCCAGATGAGAATGTGAGGTCATAGGCAGGGGAAAGTTTCCATCCCCCTTGGCTATCCATCAAATAACTGAAATTTTTGGAATGATCATCGCGATTATGAGCTAACACGTTAAACACGGCCAGCTGATATAGCTTTTCCACCTCACGCACATCGCGAGTCAGCATACCAGTGAGCGCAATTAAATCTTCGTAATCCAATGAAGGTGTGCGGAAATCTGAATGCAACAATCCGCAAGCCGTGTGCATGTGGTATCGTTTGTCACCATCACGATCAAAGCGCTTAATCGCAAAATAACCTGCGCCGCGCTCTGCTTGAAAAAGATGGACATCAGGCATGGTAATGCCAGCCTCTTTTGCCATCAATGCATATACAAATTCGATTGCACCGGCATCTAGCCCATCTTGACTATTCGGGAATTTAACCATCCATGGTGCATAACCTGCGGGTAAATGATGTAGACCATGAATGATATGATCCCTTTTCTCGTTTACACCGATTAGTGCTTTTGGCCTTGCTCCCGCTGAAGATCCGTTTAAGGCTATGAGTTCCGCCAATACGTCATCCGACGTTCCGTCCAAAACCTCTTGCGCTTGCGAGGCAAGGTTATCAAGGTTTATATCGCCTTGTGTATCATATGCGCTGTGATCAGGTTCAAAAACAAGTGCGCCAAGAGCATGTGATCCCACATGCGCCAAGCGATCAAGCGGTGTTATATCTGAGGGCAATATTCCCTGTGATCTTATTAAACGATCAAACAATAACCGTCCCCAACCATCAGGCAAGCTGTCGTTAAATACACCGGGCAAGCCTTCAAAAAGGTCATGATCAAAACTTTGAACACCTGATAGTAAAGGCAAGCGTAGCGGTGATATCTCTATGCCGCTTTTTATAAAGGCGCTATCATATTCAAAATAAATCTTGTGCTCCCGTACAGCTAATCTGCCTACAGTTTGAACACCTTCGCCAAAATTAATGCCGACCCTTACTTCTGTTGCAGAGAGATAGTTCTTCATTTGCGTGTTCCTCTCTTGCGGATAGGTACGTTATCTGACTTCAGTACCTCATCAATGGATGAAAAGCTCTCTTCTTTAATTTGCGTAGCTTTAAGGATATCTTCCAATCCGCCAAGCACCATGTGAAGCTTAAGAAATGATTCCAGGGATAGAGCGCCCGTGCGTTCAAACTTGCGAAGGGTCGGCAATGCAACACCTGAGCGCTCCGCCAGACCTTCCTGCGTTAATTCCATTTGCAGGCGCCGTGCCCGCGCTTGCTCTGCGAGCTTTTTTTGCGCTTTTGCTGGTGTTATAAGTGATACCATTATATCTTTGGTCTTATTTAAATTCTATATATTGATATTATAGTATCACTAAAAAGAAAAATCAAACAAAGTTTTTAAATCTAAAACCTTCAAAAAATGTTCGAGAACCTTTTTTAATAAGGGATAGAGCGAACAAAATCGTTTAAATACTCTGCCAAATCCAATACAGCACTAGACCAATCACGCCCCATGTCAGCGCAAAGAAAAATGCGATACGGATGAATATGCCAAGAGCGCCCAGAATACCGCCAACGATGACGGCCGGAATAATGGTCGAGGCAAACCGCGCCCATTTTGGCCATTCATCGGGAATAAACTCCTGAATATTATAGCCGGTAAAGAAAGCAGCCGCGATAAAGACCCAGAAACTCCACACGCCGATTGCATGGAACTCGTATTCCTCTTCATCCATAAAATCATTGCCAACGCGTCTATATGCCATGAATTAAACCTCTTCGCGATCCGATAGAGGTTTTAATTCTGACATATTACGCACAATATTTTCCATGAAGGCATCAAGCCGCGTATTGGCTTCCGCTTCGCGCGGGGCTTTATTATCTTCAGGAATAGACGGGTGATGCATGAAAAACTCGTGGGCAAACTTTAAAATCAGCTCTTGCATGAAGGCCAGATCACGCGCTGTTTTCTTGCGGTGCATCGCCAAAGACGCTGAAAACTGGTTATACAGCTTTACAAGATCAGCATCACGGTCATTACGGTGTTCAGGAAACATCGCATAACGAAGCCCATCATTTACAATCGCAGAAACATTGGGATTGTGAGAGACTTTCATCTGCTTTTCCAATGCTTCCCAGACTTCCGCATCAAAATATACTGTCTTTTGTACCCGCTTGGTTTTGGCCATACCTATAGCTCCATTTCATTATCATCATCACGCCCGCGTGAGGATTGTTGTTCTTGCTGTTTTTGCTGTTCAGCAGCGCGCATTTCGAATAGTCCGCGCTCGATTTCGTTAAATTGAACCTTCTGCCCTTTTTCAAGTTCGGGGGCTTTATCAATCCGCGCCATCTGCAACTCTTTTCCGCGCATCGCAACCGCCCATTTGCCTGTTTCAAGCTCTGTATATCCAAGATAGGTATATGACTGGTCAGACGAGACTTTATGATCGTTGAAGGTAAGACCGGCTCTTAAAGCCAGGAATTTACCCTCTTCATGGACTTCCATGACACTGAGATCACGCATTGCTGATTTCTTCATGGCAAATTCGCCGTTAAACTGGATCATCGCGAACTCATGATCAACGAGCCATTGCTGACGTTTTTGAAGCGCAGCTTCTAAAGATTGATCGGTGATACTGCGATCTCCCTTGCTTCTCTTATAAAGCTCTTTATCAAGCCAAGTCTTCTTTTTCGCATCCGCCATATCTTCCGGTGCATGGGATGAGAGAATATCAAGCTTTGGATAGAACCGCTTTTTCTCGTGTGCATTGATTTTGGCAGAGATTTCTTTGCCCTTTTCAATCACATCATCAGGGATTTGATAACGCCCCTGCCCTAATTTCGTAGCCGTGTCATTTTGCACGAGTGTCTCAATCCGTTTGACATGGGATTGCAGATAAGGCTCTCGAACGTCCTCATCGATGTAAAACTGCTCGGCTGATATATAGGCGCGGTGTTTCTCAATATCGTAAACTCCTTCATTCTGCCCCGCAATCATCGCGATATTATGATCGGCCTTGCCGGTTGATTGATCAAAGGGACGAACCCTTACCAAACCGCGTTTATTCACCTCTTCATAATTAAACGCTTCACCGACTGGGACGTAATGCTTGCCGCCTGATAGAGATTCAACAACAATGTATTTCTTATCACTCAGCTCATCGGCTGGCCCTTTATCCAGAACGCGCCCTTCTATGACCTGCCCCTCACCGGCCTTTAGAGAATAGACTTCCAGATCATCCAAGCCCTCTACGCGCTCATAAAGCTTCTTAATCACATCATTGCGCGTGGCAATACTGGCCAAGACATCTCTATAACCCTCTTTCAATGTATAGACGCCCGGAGGGTTCTCGACCGCCATACCGCTTGAGGCCAGATAACGTAGCCGCCCTTTAAGCACAGATTCATAATGCGCTGATTTGCCGAAATTATTATCTTTGCGGACATCGACCACCTGATCTTCACCTACCTGCTTTTCAATAAAGCGGTCTAAAGAAGTGACCCGCAGCGCGTCCACTTCCTTCTCCAATCCTTTTTGAATGTCTTCGATTGAGCGCTCACCCAATAACTCGGTTGCAATCTCCTGTGCTCTTGCGCGAATGCCAAAAGCGATATAATCGCGGGCCATCACCAGATCCTCACCGCGCGCATCTTTGCCCCGAATAATGACATGCGCATGAACATCATCGGTATCATAATGGACTGCCGCCACCCATGAGAGCTTGGTCTTGAGATCACCCTCGACACGCTTCATCACTTCACGAACATAGCCTCTAAAATCTTCGATCTCATCACCCCGTTCCGGCGAGAGTATCATCCGAAAATGGTGACGATCATCTTTGCATAACTCGAAGAAATCCTGACGCTCCAATCCCTCGTTTTTAACATCAAAAAGGATAGCTTTTTCACCGTCCTCCCCTGCTCTATTTCGGCTGATGTAATGGATGTGATGATAGAGATTTTGACCACCTGAATTGGCACCTGATCCAACGCCTTTAGTCTTGTTCTTTACCGGATTAATTTTCACGACCACACGCTGCGCTGATGCCAAACCTGCAAATGAATTACCGCGCATCAATCCTGTTCTGCGTTTAATCCTCGATGCGCCCGACTTCACTTCGCCATGACGATTGAGCTTTTTAAAGAACGCTTTTCTTGGGCTATCTCTGGTCACGATCAATGGCCGGGAAACGCCATCGCTCCCCGTAAAATGCTCGCCACTGATCCGATCTAAAAACATTAATTCTTCTCTTCTAATCCACGCAAAAACGCAGTTTTACACCTCCTCAATATACAACTTATTTTAACTTATAACAAGCATAATAAACGTGCAAATTACACAATAATAACAATATGTTTGTATATATATAATTTATATCTTTTATCTTGTATTAATCTAATACCTACCAAACGCACTTCACTATCACACTTAAGCACTGCCCAATCAGCATTCAACCTACCCTGTCTCCAAGCTATGCATTGCTGTAAGTTCAAAGCACAAAAACACCCTCATCATTTCCGACAAGAGCGCATTTCGAACAAGAAAAAGCCCCGCTAATTGCGGGGCTAATTTGAGTTAGTTTTGGCGAGACCAGATCAAAATATACTGGTCGTCTTTTTGAACCAGATTGGCGTAAATCGGATTTGGGAATTCCGGCGCATCAATCTGAACGGAAATGTAGGGATTTTGATTATCGCTAATCTTATTCCACCCTGCACCTGCTTCGAAGCTTCCGATTTTGGCTCTGAAATCAGGCTTGTTATCATTCGCTTCAGCATCACCGATAGGCTGTAATTTGAGATGAAGATTCAAGGTTGCTGTTTTCAGTTTTCCTTCAAAACTTCCATTCTCTTGTTTTTTCATATTCGCTATAATTGACATTGTATTTTCCTTTTGTTGTTTATCACTAGAGCAACACCATATTGCCCTTTTACGATGGCATAAAATTCACTGGCCGGCTTCGACGCGTCACAGAATAAATTTGTCACCGCGAGGAATTTGAGCGAATGCGAAAAGGGGAAATTTATTCTTGAAGCATAGGCGAAGGCAGGTCAGTTAAATTGCCCAATCTTGAAAGGCATAAGTTTGGTCGATGATTCTTCATAAGGAGAATCGTCAGTATTATTGAGAACAGTAAAAAGCTAGGTTTTGAGTTGAGAGGTGAAATCCATGCTGCCATGTAATATCGCTATCAAATAAACAGTTTGGTCTTCGATACGATAAATCAGACTGTGTTCGCCAATTTTGTAAGCTCGATAGATCTGGGGAATATCGGGGCGCACATGGCCATATAATTTCGGGTTTTCTTCGAGTTTTCGTAAAGCTTCTTTCAGCATCCCTGTATAAATCCAGACCTGCTTTTCACCATAGGTCTTGAGCGTGTATCGCTGAATGGATTTGAAATCTTTTTCTGCGCGCGCAGAAAATTCGATTTGGTAGTTTTCAGACATCTTCTTTCAAAACGTCCTCTGTCATACTATCCAGCATCTTGGGCGAATATTTTTTCGTGCGACCGGCTTGAATATCGGCCTCCCCTTCCAAAATGGCGCTATGAATAAAAGCCATTTGCTTTGAAGGTGTTTCATTATTCATGTGAAGGCGTAAAGCATCCTTAACCACTTCGGCATAAGTGCTGTATAATCCTGATCCAATTAAACCTTTGACGTAGGATTCATAAGGATCACCTAAATCAATATTGGGCATTTTTACCTCCACAAAACAGTTTTAAAGCATAAATAATACAATTATTGTATCATATATGCATAATTTTTCCAGTTTTTTCGAGCGTATCCTTGTAAACATCGTTCCAGTCCTGCCCTTCTAGGCAGGGCCTGTGCGTTTCACACAGTCCTTCAAAGCCCGATAACTCGACGGCTTCACGGATACGCTTTTCAAATTTATCGCCGCCTTGGTCATGGTCGGGAATGATGATGATGTGTTCCAGATTGGCAAAATTGCGAATAAAGGCCGTAATTATTTGGCTTTGTTCTGGTGACAGGCCGCCGCCTATTGCGGCATAAACGGCATTGCCTCTGTTATAAAGCGCATGATAACTCAAGGCATCAATCACGGCTTCAGCCAAAATCAGGGTATTATCGCCTTTGAAAACATAAGAGCGCCAAAGTGTTTTTTCACTTCCCCTGACAAAAAGTGCTTTATCGTGGTTTTTTAACTCAAGGCCACAAACCTGACCATCCTTAAAATGCGGAAATGCAGCGTTCTGATAGCGGTCTGTAAAAACGCGCCCTACAAACCGTTTATCTGTCAAAAGGGCATCTGTAAGCCCCCTGCTGGCCAAATAACGGTGTTTATAGACGGGTTTTAAAGATTTGAAAATTCCAGCAATACGTGCGGGGTCATATTCTTGAGGGGCAACCTCTCGCACATAGCTTATTGCATCGGGGAGCGAAACACCACCCCCTATCCAGTTTTGCAGTTCACGCCCAATCTCACCAATGCTTTTATGAGTGCGCTTCTCGGCAAAGTCGATAATAGTGCCGTTGTCGCTATCGTCTGTGACCGAAAAATAAACCCAAAGATTACCCCGCCTTGAAATAATGACTTTATCGCTGTCCTTTCGCATGGCAATGGATGAGCGAGTGCTTTTCTTACGGTCAATCTCATAACCAAGATGCGCGGCATACTGGGTCAGGTTTATATCGGTTTTGAATTTGGAATAATCAAACTGTGTCATGCCCTGCCCTCCCCTTAATATTCACTGGGGAGCAACAGGACATCGTTCACACAATAGAATTTGATGCTCTGTAATGGAAAATCAGTGTAGAGAATGCTTTCAGAATATAGCTCGTTATAATTGCCATCTGTGCATATAAGCCTTGCCCCCTGCCCTTCTACATTCTTTTTCAGCTCCCAACTGCAAAAATCCTCACCTGATAATTTCGGAACACAGGCATGACAGGCAAAGATCTTATCCAACAGCCAATAAGCTTCACCATGTTCTGCAACATATTGAACGCCTTCAGTATAAAGATAGGCTTTAAAGGCTGGGTATCTGTACCAGACTTCCGTACCGCAAAAATTCTTCAAATCTTGCTCTTGTAGTGTGATACGACGGTTGCCGTTAAGTGTTTGTGTGTGTTTGTCAGTCATAGCGATCTCCTTTTCCTATTAAATTGCGCCTCGAAACATACTTTTTTCGAGGCGAGCAGGAATCTGCTCGCTAAGCGGGAGGAGATTGTCATGACCCGGACTTGCCGGAGGGGGATCACCCGCCTTGCACAAGGCGAAGCCGCGGAAAGGTGGGGATACCGGCAAGTCAGCCGAAGGTGAGCGTAGCGAAGGTCTTGATAATCGGGCCGAAGCGGCCTCTTTAAATACAAATGACCATTCCTATCAGGAATGGCCTTGTCATGATCGCGTTAGGGATCGTTACCCTATGGGCCGAAACTCGGGCATCCGAGGTTCGGTGAACTTAGCAGCCCTAAGTGGCCTTGGCCGCTTGGGGCTGGTTAGTGAATAGAGCCTGACCTTGAGCTTGTCAAAGCACAAGGAAACGCCCTGCCCCTAGCGGGTTTTACGGGCATCCACCAGATCAGCTTCATCAATATCAAAGCCCAAAGCTTTCAAACCGCGCATAACGACAACACCTTGAGGCTCCCTACTCTCTTTTGTTGCATCCCAAAGAAGATCCCAGACATATTCGGGCATGGATAAAGAAGATTTCTTGCGCTTCTTGGTAGCATCCTTTTTTTTCTCAACTTTCAGGCTCGGATATTCCTTTGCCCCTTCAGACAAACGTTTTTTCAGCTCACCGGTATTACGGTTCTCAGTGCTGACATTCGGAAGATTTTTTAAACTTGGTTTTGCCATGATAGTCCCTTTCATAAATAATTAAATAGAGAAGTACAGAAGTAAAGACTTCTCTACTTATGCCGCTTGTTTTTGCAGCTTGGCTTCCTCTTTCAAAACTTTATCGATTTCCTTGCCCAGATTTGTGAAGTCTTCAGCAGCAGGACTTTTAGGTTCTGTGCGCATGACGGTAGTACCGTAGAAACGCGCCTGTTTATGGGCTTCGCGTTGTCCGATAGTCGTGCGGAAGATTTTGATATTATTGATTTCCTCAAACTGCTTGGCGGCGTGTTCCAAAACAATCGTGCCTTTGCGTGTTTGAGACAGCAGGACGCGGTATTTAATATCGCGCTTGGCAAGCTTCCCTGCACTTTTAACAGCCTCGATTGTATTGATAGCTTCATCAATATCATCTTCGGAAGGCTGCGCAGGAACAATTACCAGATCGGCAATACCGGCCGCATATAAAAGCGCCCTACTCCGCACACCGGCCACATCAATCAAAACAATGTCGTGTTCCTGCGCGGCCGCTTCCGCAGCATCGATAATCTGCTCTTCATCCTCTAAGGTTTGCAAGCTTACCCCTGCAAAAGCGTCATCGAAGGCTTTCTTATTGTACCATTTGGAAAGATTTTTGTTCGGGTCAGAGTCGAGCATGGCGACTTTCTTACCCTTTAAAGCCCAATAATCGGCGAGGTTGGCAACAGTATTGGTTTTGCCAGGGCCGCCTTTTGAGCTGGATATAGCGATAATATATGACATTTTTAGCTCCTTGAACAAAGGTGTGAAGTAGTGACTTATTCTTGACGGTAAGTCGGCAGGTGTTCTCGTGAAGAGATAGTGACTTACCATTTAGAGTATATAGTGACTTACCATTTAGAGTATATAGTGACTTACCATTTAGAGTATATAGTGACTTACCATCTTCGTAAAGTACCTTTCTGATGATTTAGAGAAGTAAGGTCTTACCGTCTTAGTGAAATACCAACAAGTGTAAGTAGGGTTTTACCGTTGANGGTATTTCTTTATCTCTTTACTTACACTCTTACTCTTTTATATATGAAGAGGTAAAGAAAGCCCTACTTACTCCTTTTCACGCCTTATGCCGAATTTGCAATGACAGTATAAAACTCTCCAGTAGGCGCGTCATGATGATAAAGCGTATAATCCAAAGACTTTTTGGAAGGGGTGTAAACGCCCCGAAACGTCCATTCCGATGTTTTAGGGAAGGCTTTTTCAATATAGGATTCTGCGCTATCTGCTTTTATCTCCGCATGACCTGATAATCGTCTCCAGCCCATATTCCGGCCTTCTACATAGAAAAAGCCTTCGGGCGAAATATCGTCAAGAATGGTTTTAAGCTGTTCCTTAAAATCTTCGAATTCCCATTCTATGACTTCATAATCCGATATTGCCATAGAGAAGGCTTCGTCTTCCGTCTCGGCTATCTCTGCGGCCAAAAATTCAGCCGCGCGCGCATTAGCAATTTCGATTTCATCCCATGTTATAGTTTGTGTCTGTTGCATGATATTTTCCTTTTAAAAATTGGGAGTAGGGGGGTTAAACAAAATACTGGCCGTTTGGGGCATTCAGAGCGGCGGGTATAAATTCCCACCAAGCGCAGATANCCTGCGCCGTTCAATACATCGACTTGGTGTTTACAGTCTTCGCGGTTGTTCCAGATTGAATGTGTTTTTTCGCCTGATTGCGTGTCGATAAATACGAGATAAGTCATAATTTGCTCCTCATTAAAGGGGCAGGGGGCTTTCCCCTGCCTTTTGTCTTGGGTTAATCTTGATTGGTGAAAGAAAAGAGATAATCAGCGGCTTTTTGTGCCTGTGAGCTGGCCGAAAAGATAAACTTCTTGTCGTCCTTCAAGGCTTTCAGCCAGTTTTGTATATAAATGGCGTGGTCTTCTCTGGGGCTTGACTCTACGCCTGTAGATGCACAAAGCATGGCGGCGCCAAGTTCTGCGACCAATTCCTCGAAAGCATAGTCTTTTGAAGCAAATTGATGCTTCTGCTCACGGTTTAGGCGTTTTTCCGCTCCTGTCCAGTGGACAAGCTCGTGAAATGCCGTGCTGTAGTAATTCTGCGTAGCTGTAGAGCCGCACGTATCCTTGAAAAATTCAGGGCTGGGCAGGTTGATAAAGTCCTCTAATACGCTGTAATAGGCGCGGCGTTCATCAAAACGAATATCTGCGCCTGATGCTTCAATGAGCTGGTCTGCCGCAGAAATAGCCTGTATATCATTCGGCTCAAAATCATCTTGGAGCAGGGTATATCCATCAACCTGATCGGCATTAAAGACAGTTGAATATTTGGCAAACATAATTTGCTCGCGCTGTTCATTGTCTTCGGTTGGCTCGACTTCTATGGATTTCCAAAAAACAATCTGGCGGCCTTTCTCGCCCTTTTTTACCTGTGCGCCCATATCCTGCCATTGTTTATAAGTTGCCCATGTTCCGCTTGAATAGGCGCTTTTCATCTGGTGCGCCCATAGCAAAGGCACATTGATACCGTGATAATAATTTCCCGTGCGGGCGTTCTGGGGAACAATCGAACAGCCATGCCAAGGCAATTCAAAATCCCCTGATAAGCCTTGTTCCAGAGCTTCAATGATTGTGTCAGTAACAGATTGGTAAATATCGGTGCGTTTCATCTTCTTTTCTCCTTAAAATGTGTGTTGCACTTCTTTCCTAGAAGTGCCGTGAAACGGCTTTGGAAGCGGCTGGAGCGGTCACGACCCACAAAAACGGAGGGGGATCACCCACCTTGCACAAGTCGAAGACGCGGAAAGGTGGGGATACCGTTTTTGTGCGCTTTAGCGGCCCGAAGGGAGGTCTTGACGGATACAGCCAAGACTAAAAGAGACGGCCATGCTGCCTGAGAAAGGCAAGCGTGGCCGGTGTCCAAGAAGCGTCGAAAGTCTCCATAGACAGGCTATTGCAACGCTCCACATGGGCGGGGATTCCTGCAAATGTCAGTTGCAAAAAGCACATATGATACGCAATTTGACTGATATCCTGAGCGCTTACGAGTAAATGGGAGGAGGGGTCATAACCCATTTCTGCAATAACCTTAGCCGCCGCTAATATCATCCCGCCTGCGCCTGATGCAGGCTCATTCAGCGTTATAAAGCCTTTTTCCTTAATGGCGGTCTCTGCCCCCTGTAATCCAATCACAGCCATCATTCGAGAGACAGGCATCGGCGTAAAAAACTGACCTGTTTTAGCATCAAGTGCATTTAATTCAGCAGCGGCCTGTCCGAGAAAGTCTTGTCCGTCCATCACACCGCGCCAAACCATAGCCATAAGACGGGGATATGCTCTAATCGTGTCTTTATCACGATATGTTTGAACGATATTCATATAACGCTCTTCAAGGTTTTCGGCGCGATCTGGGGATGCTGTCAATTTTGCATAGGCGCAAAAGGCCAGTTCACAAAAATCCCTGAATTTTTCGGATGAAGATTTTGAAGGGTCTAAACGTGATAAGTCTCTAATAAATTCTTGAATGCTCATGGTGAATTCCTAAAAAAGAAAAGCCGCCCGATATTTCGGGCGGCAAATTGGTAGAATTAAGCGGCCTCTTTGAAATCCTCGGCTGTATCGTCCAAGGTTTCATCCTGCTCGACCTGCTTCACATCAGGGTCAATCGCAGGGAAAGCCATAGCTTCTGGAATCCAGAATGTTGCTTTCAATTCGTCTTCACTGGGGCTTTCAAGTGTAAGAACGTGCTGAAAATGTTTGCTCATTGAGGTCACAAGTTCTTTTTTCTTATATCCTGCAACATTGCCGAATTTCTGAAAGCACCCTGCCTCGGTAACAATCTGCTGTAATTGCACCTTGTTACGGCGTTTCAAAAAGGCTTCATCTGGTCGCCAGTAATTCCGCATATCAACACGCAAATCCTGGGCAACCTGATTGAAGATGCTGCCTTCATAAGTATCAAGCTGATCACAGAATAATTGCCCGAATTCCAAGGCATCCAGTGTCACCAAAAGGCTTTCTAAAACATCATCCGATAAGTCTTTGACAGCTTTATAGGCATCTTCTAGGTCATAGTTGAAAAGATAACCCAAATCGCGCCATGTAGCGTCTTCGGAGTCATGGCCGAAATGCGCCAATAAAGCCTTTGCCTGTTCATTGATAATTGCGAGGGCAGGGGAGGTTGTCTCTTCCTGCTCGAAATAGGACAGACAATCATGGTTTTTGAAACGATATAGCTTGTTTGCGACAGCAAGCTGTTTCGCAACCCTTGGGTTTTCAATCAAAGCCGATTGAACCGTGATACTTTTATGCATGGCCATATAACGGCGTAGCGGAGTAGGGTAAGTGGCTTTAGGCTTCACTTTAAGGCTATTTGCTGTACCTTCATCAGCCTTGGTTTTGATAAGCCCTTCATGGACTTCAACAGCACCGCTTGCCGATAACGAGACAATAACGCCTCCTGTCTCACCTTCTTCGGCGCGGCCATACTGCCAAGCACTGAAATAGCCCTCAACAAATTCCACCCAATCGACTTTCTCACGATAGGATTCTACCAGTTCTTCTGCCGCTTGCTTTTGCAGTTCAAAGAATTGCTCTGCATCATTGAAATAGGTGCTATCGTCCTCACCTAAAAGGTCGGTTGTATACTCACCTGTGTAAAGCTCACGCTCAAAAATAGCCATAGAGAGGGTCGGAAGATCGCCCAAAATACGGTCTTTGATATCCTCGGCATCCCAATAACCTGATTTTGCCATGTTAAGACAGCGTTCCTGTTCCTCAAAAGTCCCAATACTCAAGGCTTCTGCCTGTGAGAGAGTGATTTCACCTGTCTCAAGACATTCTTTGACTGTCTCACTTAACTGCATGAGAACAAGGCGGCGTCTGACAGTGTGTGCGCTTAATCCTGTTTGAGCGACAATATCATCAAGTTTTTCACCGTCCTGAACCAGTTTTGTTAGCGCTTGTGCTTCCTCCAATGGTGTAAGGTCTTGCCTTTGGATGTTTTCCATTGTGGCAATTCGCAAAGCCGTATCGGCATCGAGGTCGTCTTTAATTTCAACAGTAACCTCGTAATCTTTCGGCAAATCGCCATTTTCAACCAAATGGCTTATAGCCCGAAAACGGCGTTCACCGCAGATAATAGGGTGTAATTTCTTTTTACCTTTGGCTTTTCCGACAATCAAATTTTGAAGCAAACCGTCCGTTTTAATGGATTGAGCCAAGCCCAGAATTGAGTCTTCATCAAAGGCTTTGCGAGGGTTAGCATCCGAAACCTGAATTTTCGTGATTGGTAGTTTTGTGTAAGTCATAGTTTTTTCCTTTCGCTGATTTAGTTAAAAGTGCGTGTTGCACTTCTTTCCTATGAGCCGCGTAACGGCACGAAAGCGGGGGAGATTTAACCATGACCCGGACTTGCCGGAGGGGGATCACCCGCCTTGCACAAGGCGAAGCCGCGGAAAGGTGGGGATACCGGCAAGTCAGCCGAAGGTGAGCGTCAGCGAAGGTCTTGTTAAATCGGCCCGAAGGGGGCTAATTAAAACCTATCGAAACCCTTGCTATACATAGATTATTAACTAATTGAATGTAAGATTAATATATATTATTATCTTACATATTGAGGTAATACAAATGCTATCTACAGCGCAAAAAATTATGAACAGAATTAAGCGGAAAGGCCGTGGATGGGTCTTTACGCCGCAGGATTTTGTCGATTTAGCATCACGCAGTAATGTGGATGTGATTTTATACCGTCTTGTTCAGGATGGTGATATTCGCCGTATTCAGCGCGGATTATATGATTTTCCAAAGATTGATGCCCGCCTTGGTATCTTATCACCAGATGTAAAAGGGATCGCTCAAGCGGTTGCGCGCCAATCTGGCGATAGTATCGCCCAATCCGGTGCGGCCGCAGCCAACCTTTTGGGCCTAAGTACACAAGTCCCTGGCAAGATCGTGTATTCTACAACAGGCAAGAGCAAAAGCATTCCAGTGAAAAACCGCTCAATTCAGCTTGTTTCCTCTCATATTCCAGCCGCTTTGCATCATCTGGACGATCCCGTAACCCTGACACTGCAAGCCCTCGATTATCTGGGCAAAAAGCATGTAACCAAGACAATGATCAAAAAATGTGCAAGCATTCTGTCCGATACGGATAAAAACAGAATCAGGCACAATATCCGCTATATTAAAAATGCGTGGCTATCAGATGTCGCGCGGCAACTATGCTATTAAACCCCAAAAATTCAAATTATTTCTTTCTTAAACCCCAAAAATTCAATAAACTCGGCAAATAAGGATTTTAAATGCCCACTTTTTTTGATGAACTGCCTGAAATATTTGTCTCCAATACCGAAATTTCGGCATTGGTAAGCGAAGCTGTGAAATCAGGAAAACTGCGAAAACTCGGCTCAAGGCTTTACACAAAGAATCTGGAAGAGGCGCCGGAAAGTATCGTAAGACGAAATTGGTATTTTTTGCTCAAGGATTATTACCCCGATGCTCTGATTGCCGACCGCACCGCCATAGAAAATCAGCCTTCTACGGATGGCTCGGTGTTTATCGTTTCGAAGAAAAAACGAGAAACCGCTCTACCAGGAATTACTTTCAAACCAAGACCAGGAGTAGGGGGCTTGGAAACAGACAAGCCTTTTTTAGGCGGGGTTCATCTATCCTCAACCGGCCGGGCTTATCTTGAAAATATGCGCGTATCCCGCGCGCGCGGGGGCGATACCTCCCGCACCTTGTCCCGAAAAGAAATTGAAGAACGCCTTGACCGCATCTTGCGACAAAGCGGTCATGCCGGAGTGAATGCTATTCGGGATGAAGCCCGCACATTGACTAAAAAGCTGGACGCGGAAAAAGAATTTAAGGAACTGGACGAGCTGATCGGATCACTGCTTGGAACGCGCGACGCAGAAATGAAAAGTGATCTTGGTAAAGCCCGTAAAGGGGGGATGCCCTTTGACCCTGTCAGGCTGGAAAAATTCATCAAATTGTTTGAAGCCTTAAAAGCCTCAGCCCCGATACACCGCCGCGCGCGCGAAACTACTTCACAGGCCAACACCAATTTGTCCTTTTTTGAGGCTTATTTCTCCAACTTCATTGAGGGCACAGAATTTGAAATTAATGAAGCCGTTGATATTGTCTTCAACGGTCGCATCCCGAATGATCGGCCGGAAGACGCCCATGATGTTTTAGGAACATTCAGGATTGTTTCCGATACTACGGAAATGAGCAGATTACCTGGTTCAGCGGAAGAATTATCTCAATTACTAAAAAGCCGTCACGCGGTTTTTATGGAACTCCGTCCTGATAAACATCCCGGTGCATATAAAATCAAAAATAATCAGGCTGGTTCAAGCCTCTTTGTTGCCCCTGAACTGGTAGAAGGCACACTAGAAAAAGGGTTCGAGATATACCAATCACTAAACGTGCCTCTTTACCGGGCTATTTTTATGATGTTCTTGATTAGCGAGATACACCCTTTTACAGATGGTAACGGGCGCGCGGCGCGGATTATGATGAACGCGGAGCTGGTTGCGGCCGATGAAGAAAAAATAATTATTCCAACAGTCTATAGAAGCAATTATCTCTCTTCACTCAAGGCGCTGACCCATAACGGCCTAACAGATCCGCTGATACGAACACTCGACTTTGCTCAAAAATATACAAGAAGCCTTGATTGGCATAATTTTGAAGAAGCGCGACACCAGCTCACCGAAACAAATGCTTTCATGGATCCAAATGAAGCCGATGAAACCGGCGTGAGACTGAAACTTTATCAGGAAAGATAACCGCTGGCATATCAATTTGTATTGCATCCTTCTTATTTTGAAAGACACGTATTTAATCTTGAAGTCTTTTGTAAGCCTGAATTACAAGTTTCTTTGCTTAGCCTCAAAGCATAAAATTAACTTACAGGTTATTTTTTCGACAGATTTATTAATCTATAGGTTAATTTAAAGCCAAAGATTGCTCACAGGCACTGCCCATAGATTTTGGCCAAACGGAACAACATCACGACCACGATACAAGACTATTCCGCATATGAAATCATGACCTGCTAAACGCTGAAGCTCTTCCAGACCTTTAAAATCAGCTTTTGAGACACTATCGCGCTGTTTAACCTCAACCGCAGCTAATTGCCCGTTGGATTTTTCCAAGACAAAATCAACTTCCTTATTATCACTGGTTCTGAAATGGTATAAATCCATCTTCTCATTTTGAAATGTCATAAGCTTGAGAAGTTCGGTCGCAACAAAGTTCTCAAGAACATGCCCAAAAAGCTCCGGTCTGTTTTGTTCAAGATCGCTGAGCTCATACTGCATGAGATGGCATAAGAGCAAAGTATCGCTCATATAACCTTTTGGGGATTTGACAAGACGTTTTCCAATATTGCGCGACCAGGGCGCCAGCTCGAAAGTCAGGAACAGCATTTTAAGCAAGGTTTTGTAATTCCGGGACGTCACAGGATTTAAACCGGCATCCCTTGCGATATCCGCATCATTCACCAAACCGCCGGCGCGATTAGCCAAAATCCGAAGCAAATTAGGCAGCGTGCTTAATTTTTCAATTTCAGCGAGAGCGCGGACATCTCGTTGTAAAATAGTGGTCAGATAACCATCAAACCAGGTTGTACGCTCAAGTTTTTGTGAACCTGAAATTTCGGGATAGGTCGCTAGGCGCATAACCTCGGCCAGTTTATATTTGGCAGAGTCTGGCTCAAATTCTTTGTTAAAAAGCTTTTCGATAAAATTACCGTCGCCGGCCAAGGCTTCTGACGCGGCCAAGGGATAGAGCGTTAAAACGCTCATACGACCAACCAAAGGATCTGATAATTTCGGCAAGGCCATAATATTGGCTGATCCGGTGAGCAGAAAACGCCCTTTGAGTTTTGGTTGTTCCAGTCTCAATTCATCCACGACAATTTTTAAGGCTCTGAAAATCTCCGGAACAAGCTGAACTTCATCAATGATTAAGGCACCTTTACGCTCTTTCAAATAGCTCTCAGGAGAGTTGGCGGCGGCAGCCATTTGTGTTGTACTGTCAAAAGTCACATATTCAGCTGGGTAATCTTTCTTGGCAATGGATTGTACCAATGTGCTCTTGCCAGCCTGTCTCGGACCATTTAAAAACACGACAGGGCTGACATTTAATGCCTTTAGAAGTCTATGTCGTGCGTGTCTTTTGATATATGACATTGAAAATTAAAATCCTGTAGTTATAAATCCACCTTTTATAAATTATAAAACAAACTTTTATATTTGCAAAATGATTTATTATTTCTGTAACAACGATTGATCTGGATCTCTTCAGCGTACTTTGACACGGTTTTTAAAGCTGAACAGAGCGAGAAACACCATTTCTCAACGTTTATTTTGCTTCCTCCATTGATAAGGCTCAATAAAATCGCCCTGCCATAACCCACTCTTTGCTAATTTCGCCGCACGTTCTTCCGATTTGTAAAACTCATCGCTAAAATAGGTATAATCAATCGCATGGCCGGCTTTAACAATCTCACCGGCAATATCGGTACCATCAAGGAAGCATTTCGCTACAATACGGCTCTCTCGCTTGGCGGCTCGCATGATATCGCATGAGACAGCGCGAGATGCTGCCAAATTCTCAAAAAATTGACGCGAATGCTTGCCGCAAGGATATGCCTTACCAGTCGCATCACGGCACTTTTGATAGTATTCCGGCGCATCAATACCCCAAAGCCTGACTTTTTGGCCATGAATTATAAAGCTGTCGCCGTCCGTAAAATGGTCAATAACACCGGAAATCTTGCTTTGAGCCTGCCCAGAATGCGCGGCAAAAACCAAGGCCAAGATAACCAGACCGCAAACCGAGAGCAGGGGAGTGATTTTACGCATCTTTACTTTCCTCGCTTCGTTTCAAAAGCCCGAAAATCGAGCCTTGTAGGTTCAATTCGCCTTTCTGGGCGCGAACGGTCATTTCTCGCAAATATCCGCCGGGGCTTCTGATCGGATTGGACAAATCCTGCATTTTTTGATCAATAATCATGATACAGATTGTAGCACCTGTGCGACCCAGAGTAGAACAAGCCTCCCACCACGCGGATTTATGGATGCCTAACGTCGGAAGAAGGCCGTGTGCAGCATCGGTCAGATCTTGCCAGGACAATGGCCGCTCATGCAGGGGTATCCGTTCTTTAAAACGATCAGAACAAGCGTTGAGCACCTGCTTCCATGTAATTTTACTAATTATTTCAGCTATTTTGTTAGATTCAGCTTCTTGCTCTTTAGCGATCTCTCCACTTGCTGTATGTTTGTTATTGGTCTCTAAAGAAGCCGCTACGCCTTCCTGAAGGCTAATACCGGGACGGTTACTGTAATCTAATTTATTAGATTGTTTTAGGATTGTACATTGTATGTGGGGGAAATTAGTTTCGTCCGTGGCGGAACTATCACAAGAAAAAGAAGACTTATCCTCAGCTTGAACAACCCCTTCCAAACTCTGATTAAGAGCCTCATATAATGCTTTATGCTCGGCAAGAAGCTTATCCAGATCGCTTTGAGAATGATATGTCCGGATAGAGTAAGACACTTTTTCGTATTCATACGTCATATGAAGAAGCATTTCATCCAGCTCATCATAATGACCAGCCTCTGCAATCAAGGCTCTTATACGTGCTCTATAGGCAGAAATCTTACGCTTTGTATCATTCCATTTGGCTTTAGCAGCTTGCTTGGCAGCGACTTTTGCTTCCAGTAAAGGCATTAAAGACGCAAGGGGTGACAAATCAACACCGAAAGCATATTTAATTTCTCGTGTCTCACGATCTCTCATGCCGTAGCGTTTAAAATTACCGGAATCTTGCCAAGTCAGTGCGCCGAGGGTATGAAGAGCTTTCTCACGGTTTCTCACCTGTCTTTCAGATATATCGAGATCCTGGGCAGTTGTAGTGACGCTCTGGTAATTTATAGGCTGGGAGCCTTCTTGCCAGTCTGCTTCATCTGTACGGATCACGTAATATTCTAGAAGCTCGACCAATTCAGCAGAAAACCCTGCATCCTTGCCTGCCATCTTAACAAGTTTAAGGGCTTTGAAGCGATCAACATCTTCTTCAAGGCCAATATATTCATCCAAATCCTGTAAGCCGGCCCGAAATTTGGGTGAGCTTACCCGTCCGCCAAATGCACTTGGCGAATTAATATCTAATATCTGCATGTTTCATTTAAGCCATTAAAAACCCTGAAACTAGGCCGCAAAAAAGGGTAGCAAAAAAACACTTTTTTCACTTGCGTCCTGATTCGTTCAGCGGTATATTGAGAGTACGAAATAAGAATATATCGCTGATTTATTTAGCTAGACCGCTGCGCCAACAGCGGTTTTTGCTTATCTGGGTTCTAAATTACGCTTTCTCCTTCCTAGTTATTGGTTCTACGATTAAAATTGCCCTGGTATTGACGGCTTGCACCGCCTAGGGCGGGGACATAGTTGCAATCTCCAGATGGAAATTGCGGTGTTAGAAACACAAAATCATTAACTGATTCTGAATCTCTTATAAAAAATCTATCATACTGTCTCATTATCCACAACGTAACATTCTCATTAGACAAGTTAAGACAGGATGCAATTCTCGTTAAATTCCTCTGTATGCATTGATAGAGTGCGGTTTTATAAATGTTATAAAAATTGAGACACTTCCGGAACTCTCTTATGCACAGTCTCATGTGGATAACTAAGACAGTTCTGGACACCCTGATTTGACTCACAATGCGAATCTGATTTTTGGTAATAAAGATTTTTTTCTTATAAAATTTCTTTATACTGTGAGCAAGCAATACAAATGTCGCAGAGATGTCTCATGCGACGAGGTGAGAAAATGAGTGCAAATAAAGTATCTGTTTCTAAAGCAGCTAAAATGGTTGGCGTTTCCCGCGCCACTTTCTATCGTCACATCGACGAGAAATCCATATCAACCGAGCAAGACGATAAGGGAAATAAGGTCATAGATGTGGCCGAGCTGGTTCGCGTCTATGGTGATCAACTCAAAACTCTGGAAGACGTTGAGAAAGCCGAGAAAGCCAAAAAGAAAAAAGGTGAGACAAGCCAAGACAGTGATAATGTCTCAACCGAACTGGAGCTGATGCGCGATAAGCTTAAAAGTCTTGAGACAGAGCGAGAAAGAGAACGCAAACAACTCTCAGACCAAATTGGTGATCTCCGCACTCGCCTTGAAAAAACAGAAGAGCAGCGTATTAAAGCCGAAGAACAAAAAGACCGGCTGACGCTCATGCTCACCGACCAGCGTTCTGAAAAAGAAAAGATCGCGGAAAAGGAAATATCCCATGAGAAGAAATTCAGCGATCTCGAAACAGTTATCAATGAATTAAAAAGCCAACAAGAAAAACTATTAAATAATGAAAAGAAGGGCTTCTTTGCTCGACTATTCGGCACATAATTAAGCTTAGCCATAGAACCCGCAGGCAGGTTTCTTGTAAGGGTTGCAGGTGTGGTATAATTAAGCCATGAAACAACACGTAAAAAGTATCACTGACCTTCCAACTGTTCTACAGGATATAGAGCCATGGGTGAAAGAGCCCAAGACCCTATATAATGGAAGAAAACCCGGGAATTTCGGGCTTTTGCCACGTGAAATCTGGGCCAACTGGCTATTATGCGCGATTGGAAATGCACAAACCGAAAACGTGGACTGGACTTTTTCAGACGATGAAGACGGCGGCGGGGATGGTATCTTGTTTGACCGGGCATCTGATCGATTGTGGAAAATAAAAAGATCTCGATTGATTGTAGATTTAGTGATTAATTGAGTAGTTCAAAATTTTCTAGAATGAATATGCAAGATAAACCTGATTTACAGACAAAAAACGAAGAGGCTGGTTTCAAGCTGTCTCCAGCTCAAGAAAAGACGGCATTGTTACTACATCAAAGGTTTGGCGCGTATTACAAAGATGTTTTTGTAGATATATGTCGAATGATGTCTCGGGGCGGAGATTATAATTCTCAGCGTTATTTGGGGTAATGTGAGCGTACGTGTCATATGAGGCCACATAAATAATTATCATTTATTTTCAATGAGTTATTTTCAGGGGAAAAATTGGAATGAAATTGTCTTCGCATGTAGCGTAACTTCACTAACATACTGAAAAAAAATAATACTTAAAACAAATGAGCTGGTATGACACGTACGCTCACATTACCCCTATAAAAGCTGATGAAACAGGCTTTATCGAGTAATTTAAAGGCTATTTAACCGCGATTTTAATCCACGCATTACAGAGTCATGTATCTCTTCGGGGAAATTTGCGGGCAGATTATTCTCCAGAGACTGTATGGCTTTTGGCGCGATCTGGGATATTTCTTCCAGAGCGTCATGTGCGATATAATCCGGCAATCCCGCCTTTTGAACGGTTTGTATAAAATGCCGTCCTTGAATGTCTTCCATTTTATAATGATTGTTATTCCCGGCGGACATGGCCATTTTCATTTCTTTTTTCTGCAATTTACGAGCGTCAAAAAACGGTTGCGCTGTTAGAACATCATAAAAGGGTGTGAGGATAAAACGCCCTCCAGCTCCCAAAAAGATACTGAAATTTTTACCATGTCCGTCTGTTGCTCCAATGAGCCAGAAAATAATTTGTGCCTTCAAGAAGGCTTTTTGATCTTCTGCGGGCTGATCACTTCCTTTTAAAAGATTGAGTATCTCCACCATACTAGGCTGTTTCTCACTGGCAGGGCGGTGATCACTCTGGTATTTACGGCTTGGCGGAATGGATAAAGCCTGACAACAATCTTCTTGCGGAATACGCTGTAAAATTCTGTCTTGTGTCCATACGCGGTCAAACCGCTCAATCACGAGAGATTTTGTGTTGCCGAAAGTCTTAATCTCGGCTTTGTTCACAGGAAGTCCGAAGGCTTCCATCACGGCCAAGCCATAAAACTCATTTTCCACACTATTAGAAAGGTCAATGCCGTTTGGTAAATGCCCAATCTGGTTTTTAAAAATATGCGTTGTTGGTGTGGTGCCGGACGGGCGCAGCCATTTTCCCTTATGAAATAACAGGGCTGTTTTTTCCTGCACACCGGCGACCGAAATCCGAAAATCATGCTCTCTGTCTAGCCCTAACGGAACCCGAGCAAGATTATTTAAGAGATCTTCAATCTCTTCCTCATTGATCTCTTCTCCTTGGATATCATGCAAATTAGAAAAATCTACGTTTGCATCTTCCGGAAAAAATTGAAGAGCGCCAACACAATCCCGGCCTATTTGCGCCAGAAGACTATAAGCATCTGTGCCTGCTGCGCCCACTTTCTCTGCAACGCGCGATCTTAAGCTCTGTGAATCCGGCAGGAGGTTTTCAAATACAGCCAAGACAGGCGCACCTTTAAAAGCCTCTTCGCGTAAGGGCAGGGAAAGAGATACCGGGTAAGCCTTATCGTGAGAAAGCCATTCATCGGCATAGATGAAGTCCACGGCACCGCTAGGCTGCTTGGATAAATAGCCCACGATCTCGCCGTTTTGAAACACGCTTAAGCGTGGGTGTGTTTTAGTTCTGCCCATGCGTATTCAATCCTTTTGCTAAGGCAGTGCCCAGACCAGTGCGCGTATGGATTTGTAATTCTAAATCCAGAGCAGCTAAAACAGCCAAAATGGTCTCTAGTTTGGCAGCAGAATTTCCATTCTCTATCAAAGATATGGTTTCTTGGCGTAAACCTGCCTTTTTACCAAGCTCAGATTGGCTCATACCGCTCTTTTTGCGGGCGCGGCGTATGGTATTTCCAAGTTGTTCGGGACTTCGTGCTAATTCAGCCATCATTATTTCCTCTACCACTATTATGTGTTAAATAGCATAAAACGTCAATATCGGAATTAACGCATAAATTAAAATTATGCGATATAGCGTATAAAATATTTAATAGGAGATGTGTTTGCAAAAATATATGGATAACATCGATTGTGTGAAAATGATTTAGCCATATAGAATATGAAAACTAATATCTGGAAAATGCTAATAAGACCCAAATCTCTTGATTAAGGCTATTACTATGATCTGTTCTGGGTAGCAAAATGAAGTATTTCTTTATAAATTTACCATTATTTACAATGATGCATTAATATCATTAATGAGTTAGGACTTTTTAGCATGGGTACAACCGGCAAAGCTTTTTCTATTCCGGATAACGATTACTTCGCCGCAGAAGACCAGGAAGAAGTAAATAATCTAGTATCTGCTGTAAAAGAGGGGCGAGCGGTTTTGTTTCTTAGAAGCGCGGCTTCATTTGGCGCATTCCACCCCAACAGAGAGGAAGGCCCACCCGCAGAAGGAAAACTCAGGCCTTTACGCAAACCTGGCGAGCAACAATTACTCGTAGCGTAATTCCTTAAGCGCACTTTTCGTTCCATTGCGCGTCAGACCCCGAAACCTAGACGACCTGCGCAAACTGGTCATGCAACTGACGAAACGCGGTGTGCGGATCGAGTTTGTCAAAGAGCAACTGTTGCACAACCGGCATAAAGGCACAGCGCCCCACGCCCCCTGACAAAAGCTGTGGCAACAGCCGTAAAATAGTCTATAGTTCCCGGACGAATAGCAAAGAAGGGAGGGCATGATGCTGGTTGAGCTGGTCATCGGTGCTACTATGATCGCAATCACCGTTATCACGCAGGCTTTTGTGCTGGATTTTATCATTCACAAAGTAAAAATTCTCGAGCGCAGCGGCACTTTGTTACGGCTGGGTGCGTTGCGAAAAAGCATTACACTTTCTGTTGTCGTTCTGGGCGTATTTTGTTCGTTGATTGCCGCCATGTGGCTGTGGGCAGGGCTGTATATATTTTTGCAGGCGTTTTCCGATGTAGAAACCGCGCTGTATTTTTCAATTGTCAGTTTTACAACAGTTGGTTTTGGCGATGTTGTGCCGAGCGCGGAATGGCGGCTTTTAGGCAGTATCGAATCTGCGAACGGCTTCTGTTCGGCTGGAGTACAGCCTTCATTTTTGAAGTTACAGCCATGATCTACCGGAAGGAAAGCGAAACATCCAAATTTGGCTCTGTTGCAAATAATAGTTAAGGGTCGGATTTTCTGTTGAGGCAGTGAATTGCCTTCAGTTTCTATTTTTTGCTTGCTAAGCGTTCCCGCCCCCGGCGCTTAATTTTTTCTATATCAAGGGTCAAATCCCATAAAGGTACGAAGGCGAGAGCGGACAGCGTCAGCAGCGATACCCACTATGGTCACGGACAGAAAAACATGGTTTAATTAACGAAAGATTTGGGATCGGAAAGAAACGCCGTTTAAATCATAAATCAGGAGAATCGCATGCTGTCACCCAATGACTATCGCCGCCTTGCGATGGTGCTACGTAGGTTAGCCCCAACTACCGCACGACCTGCTTTGGTGCGGCTAGGTCTTCTCCGCAGTGCTACTGCAAGCGAGGCAAGTGAGGCAAGTGAGGGCGTGGTATACGAGAGCTTTGTCGCTGCCCTTGAGGAGCTCGGCCCTACTTTTATAAAACTAGGCCAGATCATGGCAACCCGGTCGGATCTTCTTCCACCTGAGTTGACGGAGCGACTTAGCCGTCTCCATGATGACGTTGCTCCGGTCCCCTTTGAGGAGTTGCGCACACAGCTGACTATCGACCTTGGCGGTTCGCCGGAGGAGCTTTTCGCCGAATTTTCATCGACGCCGATTGCCGCCGCGTCAATTGCCCAGGTCTATGCGGCACGGCTTAAGACTGGTGAAGATGTGGTCGTGAAGGTCCGCAGGCCGGGAATCGAGGCGGTCATGCGTGCGGATCTTCGGCTGCTGGCGGCAGCGGCTCGCATTGTAGAGCGTCGCGCGCCAGCAATGCGTCGACATCAGCCCGTGCGTGCTGTGGCGGAACTAAGTGAAGCGCTTTTAGAGGAGATCGATTTTCGCATCGAGGCTCGCAATCAGACGGAGATTCGCAAGCGTACGACTGCTTTCCTTGTGCCTCTCATACATGAGCGGTTTACAACGGAAAGAACCATGGTCAGCACGCGGGTCCGTGGTCGCAGCCCCAATGCAGCGTTTCGCGCTGAGCAGCCTGCCTTGGCCCGCACCTTGGCACCGGAAGCAGCTAGGGGCCTATTAGGCATGATTCTATTGGATGGGGTTTTCCACGCCGACCCACATCCTGGAAATATTCTGGTGACTTCAGACGGTCATCTGGCGCTGCTAGATTTCGGCTCGGTCGGGCGTCTCTCAGCCAAGCGGCGAGAGCAGGTCCTCGTGGTTCTGGGCTCTTTGGTAGATGCCGATGTCGCGGCGGTATCAGACGTGTTAATGGAGTGGGCTGGCCGCTCTGGGCCCCCGCCGCCTGGCCTCGAACAGGGTGTCGAGCGATTCTTCCTGCGTTATTCTCCCGATTCGGGGCGGCCAATCAGACTTGCTGAAGCGGTCAGCGAATTCATTTCTATAGCCCGGGACAACGCACTGACCTTGCCGCCGGATTTGCTGCTCTTGATGCGCACCTTAGGCATAGCTGAAGGCCTGGCGAGGACGCTCGACCCTGACATTGATGTTATAGCCGTGATCGCGCCTGTGGTGGTTCGGGCTTTCGCTTCCAGGTTTGAGCCGAAGGCGCTGGCCACGCGCGCCTTTCGGACTTTCAAGGAACTTGACCAGATCCTCGCCATCGGGCCGGAAGCAATTCGGCGCGGCATTGGTCGCATCAGCCGTGACGGTCTCGTCCTCCAGGTCTCGGTTTCACATTTAGATGAGTTACCTCGAGCGGTTAAACGCGCCGGTGAAAGTCTATCACTCGGGATCGTTGTTGCTGCCCTCATCATCGCCGCTGGCATTGTCACCGCCGGAAACGACGACCAGATCGCCTCGCTCGGACGCTTGGCGATCCTTATCCTCTCAGGGGTTGGATTGATCGCCTACTTGGTCCGCCTGTCTCGGCGAGACTAAGGCTCGGCGCAACATGAACGCGCAATCTAGGCACTTTTCTGTGATCATGGCCTTTCAGATCTATAGCTATCCCGAGCCTTCAAAAAAGTTTAAAAAGTCAACAACAGTAAGGTTATTTGTGTTGTCAAAAGAAAGGAAAGCAGATCTTCGCCTCGCTTAATAACAAACTGTCTAAAGTTAAGGACCTGTAAATGCCATGGCCAGCAGCGCGAGCTTGAGATTCTTTCCGATCATGCGAGAGGTATCATTCCATCACTGCCAGGCGTCGCCCTTCTGTTGTCACATAACGAACAAGTTCATATTCAAAGGGTGATCCGGTTTCGTGATATCGGAAATCGTTGTTAGCACGGGTGTTGACTGGTTTTAGGCCGTACTGCACGATGCTATAAGCGGTTTCGTCTTGTATATGGTTCGGCATAACGAAGGAAAAGGCGACCGCATCCACCACCATTCCGACTGTGTCACGTACGTTGGAAGGCCCAAGGACAGGTAAGACGATATAGGCGCCGGAGCCGGCACCCCATACACCCAGCGTCTGACCGAAATCTTCTTTATGCTGTGTGATGCCGATCTCGGATGCCGGATCGTATAGACCGAGCAGCCCTACTGTACTGTTAATGGCAAAACGCCCTATTCCTGTGAACGCCTTGTCGGGCTTCCACTGAAGGGCAGAATTGGTAACGTTGCTGAATTCTCCGAGATTCGAGAAGAAACTGGAAATCCTGTCATCCACATAATCTGGCACGACAAAATCATAGCTATCCACTATCGGCAGAAAAACATATTTATCAAACTTCGCATTAAATTTATAGAGGCTGCGGTTCGTCCCTTCGATAGGATCGTATATCACAAATTGTTCTTTGGCATTTTCTTCGATGTTGGCGCGCGTATATTGTCGCGCTGGATCTTTATAGGATGAAACGTTACTATCAGCCGCGCAGGCTGTTAATAGGGAAAGGCAAATGCCGGAGAGTATAAAGACCCTGATCATGGCTGCGTTCCTTTAAAGAAATTAGCAACGCGCCATGCAAAGGCGGGATGCTCGATATTGCCCAGATGCCCCCCTGTTGGGAAGATCCATGATTTCCCGGTGAAGAGAGATTCCAGCGTCGCCAGTTCTCCGGGGGCTAGAATAATATCGTCGCGGTTGGTAATGAGGCCGATACGAGGATTGGACGCGATCCAGTCTCGCAAAGGTTCAAGACTGCTTTGACCTATAAGTTCATTATAGGTGAGGCCCGGTGTATTGGTCATGTAGTAGGCCGTATAAATATCTTTGAAGTAATCGCCAAATCCCGTGCGAAGCGCCATGGCCATATAATCATTGAGGGGAGTATCCGATTGGAAAGGTCTATCTGAGGGATAAATGTAATTGGCATGGCTCATGACATCGGATGTAAAAATCATGTTTGCAGCAGAGAAGCGGAAGGCAAAACCGATCGTCGTGGCCATTTTGTCGTTTGTCGGGTTTAGACGACTGTAGCTTTCGAGAAGCATATTTTCGTTTGACAGGTCAAAGGCATCGGAATCATTACGCAATTGTGACAAGCGCGCCATCGTCCGGTTCAGGAATGTGTCGAGTTCATCGATCCCACCGGGTAGTCCTTGAAGTAGCATCTCATCCAATCGTAAAATAGAACTGTGAAGACTCAGCGGGGGATTAATCAGCAGCGTCTTATCCAAGCCGATCTTCTTTTCCTGTTCATCAAGCATGGAAACAAAGGCTGCATTCCACGCACCTAGGCTATAGCCGGCGATATGGGTCGATGTAATTGCCCGCTTTTGCGCAACCCGTTTCTGAATCATAGTCATGACACGGTAGAGATCTTTTGCATCAGTTTGGCCATTTCCAGGAAAGTGATTTGCGCTTGCTGTTACAATAAAATTTGCATGGGTGGGAGATGGCAGCATGATTACATGGTGGCCAGAATTATATAAAGTATTGGCTAGGGCTACGGTAAAGCGTGATTTATACCCAGCCCCTGTTCCGCCAATAAGATAAACAAGCGGAGCCGCTTTATCCTGCAACATCTGTCCGTAGAGAAGTCCATTATAGTACCAGAAGCCTTCGGGAATTTTCCTATCCGGAAAAACTACCAGTTTTTCTTCGTCCGCTTCAATGGCATCGGGGTACCGGACTTTCATTTCTGCCGGGGTACCGATGATGGTAGCAGCATAAGCATTGTTTATCGGGTAATCGTAAACCGGCGGTGCCGCTGCTTTAGGGAAGGAGGCATCCTTGTGGGCACAGGCTACAATTAATGTGAGGCTCAGACATAGCACAGTAAAAAACGTAATCTTTGGGAGAGCCTGCATAGGTGATACTTCCATTCAGTGAAAATTATATTTAAAAACATTAAATTTTTAATTAATCGGCCCATCCATGACATGCATTTATTTCTAACAAAACGCTCGCTTATTAAGCCGAGCGCTTTGTTAGTTCATAAAGAGACCTTCAATTATCAAGAATCTCTTCTTTTTGCTCCTCGTATTCGTCCGGCGTGACTGCACGTTCTTTATAGGCATCCTGGAGATCCAATAACTGCTCTCCTTTGGTGCCAGGTTGTGGCGGTTCAGATGCACAGGCTCCCAAAAAAAGAGCGGGCAAAATAGCCATTGTCATTAGTGCTTTTTTTATCATAATTTCCTTCTCCTACTGAGTGTCTACGCTGTCGTACTGGTCTTAAAAAAACAGCTTGTTTTGTATAAACGTTTGGAGGCCTTCGAAAGTTCCGATGTCACGGTTAATAAAGAGTCATTTAGGAGGCCTTGTTGTGGTGAAAAATTTTATCGGCCTAAAATTTCCAGCATAGCGATGTAAGCATTGTTTTTTGTACTTACATCTTGCTCCCCCCGCCTAGCACCTTGTAAAGATTAACCAGATTGGCCAGGCGCTGCCGTTCGATCTGGATTTCGTTTTGCTGGAACACATAAAGCTCGCGTTGCGCATCAAGGACACTGAGGAAACTGTCGATTCCCGATTTATAGCGAGCCTCGGAAATATCATAAACTTTCTGCGCGGCGGCCACGAGACGGCGCTGTGATTTTAGTTGCTCATCAAGCGTTTCGCGCGCTGCAAGCTCGTCAGAGACTTCGCGGAAGGCGGTTTGAATAGCTTTCTCATAACCGACCACGGCCTTTTCCTTGCGAATTTCGACCAGATCAAGATTGGCCTTGTTCCGTCCACCTTGAAAGATCGGTAGTGTGATTTGCGGCAAGAAAGCCCAGGCACCGCCTGCGCCGCTGGCAAATAAATCGCCAAGGCTTTGGCTGGCAAAACCGTATGTGCCGGTGAGTGTGATGCTAGGGAAGAAGGCAGCTCTGGCGGCACCGATATCGGCGTTGCGTGCCATTAACTCATATTCTGCCTGCCGGATGTCGGGGCGCATCAACAAAACTTCAGAGGGTAAACCCGGATCCAGACTGTCCTTGATCGCCACGTCATCCAGAGTCGTTTTCGGCAGAAACGCATTATCCTGTGCAATGCCCATCAGCAGGAATACCGCAAGCCCGAACGGCTTGCTCCACCGTTTGACCGCGCGCCGTGTAAATCTCCACTTCACGCAAAATTTTGATGATTTGTTCGGCTGTATAACGTTTGCCTCAGCTCATAATCTGTCTCCTTTCTTAAAGACGATAATAAACCGAAAACTAACTTAAAACATGGACCGATTTTCGGGGGCTGGGTCAATGCCTAACGCCTGCTTTTGACAGGAAATGGACAAGTGCCCTATTTAAAATTACACTATAATTACCATAAGATACATTATCACATTTAGCTTAATAGGTGCGGCACATGGAAAATCTGCCCCCATCGGTTAAGATTTCCCTCGGTCAAAACTATTATAAAGGAGAAATGATAATGAAATACTATGTTGGTTTGGATGTCTCACAGGAAGAAACACATATTTGCGTGATTGATGAAGATGATCGCAAAATCTGGCAAGGCAAATGTCTGTCCACCCCGGAGGCCATTGGAAAACTGATACAGGAACATGCACCTGATGCTGCGAAGATTGGTTTAGAGACTGGAAATTTATCAACCTACTTATGGCATGGACTGAACGATATGAGCCTGCCGGTGATCTGCATTGATGCCTACCATGCTCATGGTGTTCTGAAATTACGGATGAATAAGACAGACAAAAATGACGCCCACGGCCTTGCACAAATCATGCGCTCAGGCTGGTTCAAGGCTGTAAAGGTCAAAAGTTTTGCCAGTCATGAAGTTCGAGCTTTATATCGCGCCAGAAGCAGTTTGGTCAGCATGAGATCGGATGTCGTAAATCAGATACGGGGTTGTTTAAGAGTTTTTGGCATTCTTATAAAAGGAATAGCTGGCGTTGCTTTTGAAAAACGTGTTCAAGAGATTATTGACGAAGGAGGTACACTTGCCGCTCCTCTTCAGGCGCAGCTAACAGTATTGCAAACCATTAAAAAAGAAATTGAAGAATTGGATGAGCTAGTGCTTGATCATTCATGGGCGTGTCCGTCGTGTCGCGCTTTAATGACAATACCAGGTGTTGGACCGATGACAGCGGCACATTTTGTGCTGGCCGTTGATGATGTCGAAAGATTCAATAAATCCAAGAGTGTTGCGGCCTACTTTGGATTAACGCCGAAACGCTTTCAATCTGGTGATATGGATTTTAACGGGCGCATCTCAAAACGGGGAAACAGAATTGTAAGGCATCACCTCTATGAAGCGGCCAATATCCTGATGACCCGCGTCAAAAAGCCATCAGCTTTACAAGAATGGGGCCTACGGATCGCTAAACGTAGCGGCATGAAAAAAGCGCGTGTGGCTGTAGCGAGAAAGCTTTCAGTGATTATGCACCAAATGTTGCTAACAGGAGAATGCTTTAATCCCTACCCTGCACACAATTATGGAGGTTCGGTACATGGATAAATTTTAAGATTATGAAGTTTGCGATCCTTTAAATCGTCCACAAAGGATTGCCTATGTCCCCTGCCGGGACGAAGGCGATCGGTGAAACCCGATATTGGTAATGCAGCGAACAGTCTTTTTTGAAATGGACAAGCGAAAAAGCTGATTGCGGATCACTCTTTAGGGAAACCGAATGCTTGGTACGCTAACATGTGGCAGAAAACCTGACCACGAAGAGATCTATGACACCGGCAATGACATGGCAATACTAAAAGGAAATATTAGGATTGCATTTTTATATTGCATAATTCTATTAGAGAGAGATTTAGCTTAATAGGTGCGAAGTATGACAATTACCGATCCCTTTCGGATGGTATATTGCCAATTTTAACAACTATTAGATTTTAAATGGAGATAAGAAATGGATCAATATGTCGGCCTCGATGTTTCGCAAGATGAAACGCATGTTTGCGTTGTTGACCGTGATGGTAACAAACTTTGGGAAGGAAATTGCCCGTCAACGCCCGAAGGTATTGGTGAAACAATCAAAAAACACGCGCCGGAAGCTGTAAAGATCGGTCTGGAAAGTGGCCATCTTTCGACATGGCATTGGCACGGCCTGAACGACATGGGGCTTCCAGCCATTTGTATTGACGCGTACCATGCGCACGGCGTTTTACGCTTACAAATGAATAAGACGGACAAGAACGATGCCCATGGCATTGCACAGATTATGCGGTGCAACTGGTATAAAGAAGTCACCATCAAGAGCTTCGAGAACCATGAGTCTCGCGCCCTGTTCCGCACACGCAGCAATCTTGTCAGCATGCGCAGCAATCTTGTCAGCATGCGCACCGATGTCGTCAACCAAATCCGCGGCATGCTGAAAACGTTTGGCATTCTCATCAAAGGTATTGCAGGCGTTAGTTTTGAAAGCCGCATTCAGGAGATCATTGATGAAGGCACGGCTATTGCCCCTCCCCTTAAAATCCAGCTTGAGATGCTGCGCATGATTAAGCAAAAAATAGAAGAGCTGGATGAGCTCGTTCTCGATCATGCTTATGCTTGCCAGAATTGCCGCATTCTAATGAGCATTCCTGGCGTTGGCCCAATGACGGCCGCCAACTTCGTGCTGGCTGTTTACGATGCCGACAGGTTTAAACAATCAAAGAGTGTCGGTGCTTACTTTGGCTTGACACCAAGGCGTAGGCAATCGGGTGAAATGGATTACAACGGGCGCATTTCAAAACGCGGTGATCGTGTCATACGCCACCAGCTCTATGAAGCGGCCAATTCCATTCTCACTAGAGTGAAAAAGCCCTCTGCCCTGCAAGCATGGGGATTGAGGATTGCGAAACGCTCCGGCATGAAAAAGGCACGCATCGCAGTTGCCCGAAAGCTCGCGGTCATCATGCACCAGATGCTGCAAACCGGTGAGCTGTTCTGCTTTAATCCTGCAACTGGTGAAAGGGCTTTGTATGCGTAAGATTTAAGAAAAAACAAGTTTGTAGTCTTGTAAAACAAAGCATAAGACTACGTTTTGTCCCAGCCGAGACGAAAGCTTCCGGTTAAACCCGGTATATTTGATGCAGAAAAAGATTGTTTTATTTGGACAAACTACAATCAAACTGCGGATCACATTTTGAGGGAACCGAGGCCTCCAAAGCAATAGTGTGGCAGTCCAATGACCACGTAGAGAATGGTGATACCGGCTAGACAAAAACGTATTTAAACGCTAGTTTGCAAACTACTCCTGCACCAATTACACATAATTCTATTAGAGAATTGTCCGTCGTCAAATGATTTGAGACAACTGGTTAGTCTATGATCAGGAGAGTTTTGCTCATCTGATTGTTAAATTTAAGCAGCAATTTTGATATGCTGCAAGCGTCTTTGTTGTAATGTTTTGTTTTTCAGTTTTCTCCTTTTTTCTAGAATTGCATTTCCCCTGCCAAAGTAAACATCGGCAGGCGTAAGGTTATCAAGACTTTCGTGATAGCGTTGATGATTGTAATACGCGATAAACTCACCAATATCGTATTCAAGATGGCTCGGCAGATAATGGTTGTTCAGCAGGACGCGGTTTTTAAGGGTTTGATGCCAACGCTCGATCTTGCCTTGTGTTTGCGGGTGATACGGCTTGCCGCGCACATGGTTCATGCCCTTGGCTTTCAAGAAGTCGGCCAGATCGCTTGCCACGTATGACGTGGCGTTATCACAGCCCGAAGCATCAAGATCCAGTTCAAGCGTATCGGTCACATCACTGGCCTTCATGGTGGTACAAAGCTTCCATGCGATGATATAGCGCGAGAAATCATCAAGCACGGTGGAGAGATAATACCAGCCCCAGCCAATGATCTTGAAGTAGGTGAAATCCGTTTGCCATTGCTGGTTTACGCGCTCCGGCTTATCCTTGAACTCATTAGCAGCCTTGATAACCACGAAGGCCGGGCTGGTGATCAGATCCTGCTCTTTGAGCAAGCGATAGACGCTCGCCTCGGACACAAAATAGCCTTTCGTATCCGTAAAACGCACAGCCAGCTCTCGCGGGGATAGCTCAGGGCATTCGAGTGCCAGCTCGATAATCTGATCCCTTATCTTATCAGGGATGCGGTTCCACACATGAGACGGAGTTGAAGGCTTATCAGTCAAAGCTTCAAAGCCGCCTTCAAGGTATTTATCATACCAGCGGTAAAAGGTTGGGCGCGATATGCCGATTTTATCAAGCGTCTCACGCGCACAAAGATGGGATTGTTCCACGGTGCGGATAATCTCAAGCTTTTCTGATGCAGAGTATCTCATATACTTTACTCCCCATCCCCGATCATGCTTTTTTTGAGAAGGCGAAGCTCTAGCGTTTGCTCAGCAACAACCTCCTTCAAGACCCGCGCTTCTTGGCGCAAAGTCTTGACTTCATCTGTTGTCGCCGAACGCGCTGTATCACCAGCTAAACGCTGCTTGCCGGCCTCAAGAAATTCTTTTGACCAACTGTAATACAGACTCTGGGCAATGCTCTCAACGCGGCATAACTCCGCTATGCTCGTCTCACCGCGCAAGCCGGCTATCACAATCCTGATTTTTTCTTCTGCTGAGTAGAGTTTACGCGTAGAACGGCGAATATTCTTCACCAGTTTTTCCGCTTCTGATTTATTGTGTTGTTTTGGTTTCATCTTCATTCCTTCGTCATTACGATGTAACCAAAACTCTCCTTTACGCAAGACCTCTATTCTGTCTCATAGGTTCTGACGGGGGACAGGCTTGGATACGCCTTCACCGATGAGTTTAGTGTGTTTGGGGGCGTTCATAAAGGGTTTGCGCCGCCCTCTCCTAGTAGTACCAATGATGATAACGAAGAGAGTATAAATTATGAGTTAGGAGGACGTTATAACGGCAATATTCTCAATCTAGAATTGGTTGGTTTTTTTAACGACTATTCAAATCTTCTTGGGGAATGTACTTTGTCTTCTGGTTGCAGCGGTGGAGCAACAGGTGAGCAATTTAATGCGGGTGAAGTTGATGCTTATGGGGTAGAATTTTCTTTGGGTTATGATGCTGCGCCTGTATTCAATGTTCGCAATGATATTAGCTTGCCTATTAATTTTAATTATACTTACACACAAGCAGAATTTCAGAATAGCTTTGTAAGTGCATTTGACGAATGGGGCAATGTTACGGCTGGGGATGAATTACCCTATATTCCTGAGCATCAGTTTTTCGTGTCTGCAGGTGTTGTAGCTCCAAAATGGGAGGTGCATGTAGCCGGAAAATATGTTGATGAGATGCGCACACAAGCTGGTAGCGGCTCTATCCCAAGTGGTCAGGGTACAGACAAACATTTCGTCGTAGATGTAGCAGGAGAATATGAAATATTTGAAAATACACGATTGTTCGGAACAGTAGACAATCTCTTTGATAAAGAATATGTTGCCGCTCGAAGACCCGCCGGTGCAAGACCAGGCAAACCGCTGACTGCATTGGCTGGGTTAAAGTTTGAATTTTAAAGCAAGTCTTTTTTAAAAAGTTAAGTTTTTAAAGCGAAGAATTTGTCTTGTCTTTGTTCTGAATAATTTTCAAAACAATTTATACTTAAGCCTTATATAAATCGATGTTCTCTTCAATAATTAGGCTTAAGATTAATGGGCATCGTCACACTTTTCATCTTCGAACTCTAGCGTTGAATGCTCAATATGATATTCGTCGTGCAGGTGAGTTTTTATTGCTGCTTTAACGCTTTCCATGCGACCAACTTCAGAGAGAACGACATGCGCCTCTAAAGCATTTCTGTTTTCATCAATCTGCCAAATATGAACATGGTGTACATTATTTACGCCATCTATGGTTTCCATAGATTGAACAACATCGTTGAGGTCTATGCCTTCAGGTGTTCCTTCCATCAGAAGATGAATGACTTTCGGGATCTCAACAATGCCGTGATAAAGGACATATCCAGCAATTAGCAAGGTCATTGCAGCGTCCGTCCAAATCCAGCCATACAGCAAAATCAGTGTTCCGGCTATAATCACGCCCACGGATGCAAGCGCATCTGTTAAATTGTGAAGAAATGCCGCCCTGATATTCATGCTGTTTTTGGACTGGCTGTATGTTAGTAGAGCCGTAAAAACATCAACGACCAGTGCTATTCCGGCGACTATAACAATAGTCCATCCAGCAATAGGCTCTGGCGTGATAAAACGCATAATCGCTTCATAACAAAGGTAAAGCCCAATAATAATCAAAGTTGTTAAATTGATTAATGCTGCAACAGTTTCAGCACGTTTATATCCAAAAGTTTTAAATTTATCTGGTGGTTTACGGCCAATACGAATTGCGACCAAGGCAATTAATAGAGAGGCCGCATCGCTAAAGTTATGCAAAGCGTCAGCAATCAGAGATAAACTACCAGAGATTATGCCTCCAATAATTTGAGCTAGAGTGAGGAGAATATTTGCTCCTACTGCCCACCATAAGCGTCTCTCACCTATCTCAGATGGATTGCCGTGTGAATGTCCGTGTCCCATTTTGTTCTTACTCTTTTAATTAATGTTCCATAAAAATCATTGGCGATATGCTAATAAGCGTAATGCATTAAAGACAACCACTAACGTACTGCCTTCATGTAGCATTATAGCAGGACCAATATTCAAACCTAGAATCGTGGCCGGTACCAAGAAGGCAACCATACCCAAACTCATCCATAAATTTTGCTGTATAATGCGGCGCGTTGATCGGCTTAGTCCGATAGCTAATGGTAAATGATCAAGATTATCAGCCATAAGGGCTATATCTGCAGTTTCTAAAGCGACATCGCTTCCAGCAGCTCCCATCGCAATCCCAACCGTAGCAGATGCCATCGCAGGCGCATCGTTGACACCATCCCCTACCATTGCAACGCCCCCATCACTTTGCAATCTTTTAATTTCGTTAACTTTATCCTCGGGCATGAGTTCGCCTCTGGCTTCATCAAGCCCCACTTCTTTAGCCACTGCGTCTGCGACATGCTGATTATCACCGGAAATCATAATCATTTGCTTAATACCAAGCTCTCTCAACTTCGATATTGTTCGCTTTGCTGCTTCGCGCGGAGTATCCATCAATCCGATAACACCTAAATATCGATTCCCACGCCGAATAATCATCGTGGTACGACCATTTTCTTCAAGACGCGCAGCTATATTGCGTATTTCATCGGGAAGCGGAGTGCCCTCGACTTCTTCAAATAAATCATCTTTACCGATATGAACCAATTCACCCTCAACAACCGCTTGAATTCCTCGTCCGGTGATACTTTTCAAATCTGTTGCGATTAGATCATCTTTCAAACTCGAAGAAGTGGAATCGGCGATTGCCAACAATCGTTCTTTGCCATCCCGGACGACTGCTTTGGCTAATGGATGCTTGCTTAAATCCTCCACCGCAATTGTGGTTCTAAGCAACTCCTGTTCATCAATGCCTTCTCCTGTGCGTATATCGACTACTTTTGGTTCGCCTTCGGTTAGTGTTCCTGTTTTATCAAAAGCAACGGCATCAAGCATACCTAGCCTTTCTAATGGGCCGCCCCCTTTAATTAATATGCCCCCTTTTGCTGCGCGTGCAACACCGCTAAGAACCGCACTAGGTGTTGCTATTGCCAAAGCGCAAGGGCTAGCGGCCACTAGCACCGCCATCGCACGATAAAAAGATTCACTGAAATTTTCGTCCAATACAAGCGGCGCAAACAACAAAATAACAACCAAAATAATAACTGAAGGTACAAAGTATTTTTCAAATTTTTTTGTAAATTTTTGAGTTGGTGATACGCGTGTTTCGGCTTCACTAACCATCGTTACCACACGAGAGAGTGTATTTTCTGAGGCAATTTTCGTAACCTGTATTTCCAATGCTCCCGCTTGATTGATTGTTCCTGCATATACGCGATGGTTTTGAGACAATGATTCTGGATCTTCAGCAGCACGTTTTACATCATTGACTGGTTGCTTATCTACAGGAACACTCTCGCCGGTAATTGGAGCCTGATTAACACTTGACTCTCCCAAGATGACAAAGCCATCGGCAGGAACACGTTCATCGGGTTTAACAACCACAATGTCACCAATAATAAGCTCTTCAACTGGTATTTCTGTTTCATTTCCATTTCGTCGAACACGAGCTGTTCTCGGGGCTAATTCGGACAGTTCTTCAATCGCACGCTTCGCACGTCCCATTGCATAACCTTCCAAGGCATGACCTATGCTAAACAAGAATAATAAAAGCGCACCTTCAGCCCAAGCACCTAATGTTGCCGCGCCAGCAGCGGCCACAAGCATTAAAAAGTCAATCTCAAACTTACCCGCTCTGATTTTATCAATCGCTTCTGTAACAGTATAATAGCCACCACAAACATATGCAGTGATATAGAACAGCAAAGATATCTCGTCAGAAAATTCTGTAAAAGTTTCCAGCAACCATCCACTTGAAAGAAATACACCACTCAAAATAGCAAAGATCAATTCACTACGAGCAACGAAAAGTCCACCATGGACATGGTCATTGCCATTTTTGATCTCGCTTTTCTTGTCTTTGTGTGAATGTCCGTGTCCCATTAACTTCTACTCTCTTTTAATTCTTTGCGGGCTTGTAAAATGATTTTGACCGAGGAATGCATAAATAACCCTGCAATAATAAATGCAACGACAATATCGGGCCATACCGTGCCGCTTGCAAAAACACCTAAACCTGCCAAAATTACAGCTATATTACCTATTGCATCATTTCGGCTACACAACCAAACCGATTTTATATTGGAGTCGCCTTCACGATATTTTAAAAGCAAAAAGACACTAATCATATTGGCAATGAATGCGAGAACACCGATACCGCTCATTGTCATCGGCTCAGGCTCTCCGATTACAATTGTGCGATAAAGCGTAAAACACAAAACAAATAAAGCCATTGCTCCAAGGCTTAAACCTTTTAACAAAGCCGCTTTTGCTCTTAATTCCAGCGATTTTCCTAAAACCAAGAGTGTGATTCCATAGGTTGCAGTGTCTCCCAGAAAATCAAGGGCATCGGCTTTTAGCGCTGTAGAGTCAGCTAAAAATCCTGCAATAATTTCAACACAAAACATCACGCCATTAATTGCAACAATAATCCAAAGGATGCGTTTATACGTTTGTGTCATACCATCAAAATTTTGATTGCCACATGAGTCGCCACAATTATCAGCCATAATTTTTGTTCCCTTTATTATTTGAATGTTCGGGACTTTTAAGTTCATAATATATTAGCAATGATACCCCTATAAAAATAACACTGTCTGTTAAATTAAAGGCTGGCCAGTGATATCCGGCAAAATGGAAGTCCAAGATATCTATCACATAACCATAGTACAGCCGTTCAAATGTATTGCCTAAAGCGCCGCCGATAATCAGTCCCAGAGCGCAGGCTACCCATAGTGATTTCGTCCGCAAAAGCCAGATGAAAAAGAATCCTGTAATGATAAAGGCCGAAATTGAGAGCAGCCATTTGCCATACGCCAGATCCTGTAGCATCCCAAAACTGATACCATCATTGCCCGTCCAGACCAGATTAAAAAACGGCGTGATTTTTACGAACCCCTCGGAGTTTTGTATGTAGAACGAAACAGCATGTTCGGTCATGCGGTCTATAAGAATGACTGAAACAGCCAATAATATCGCCAAAATCTGAAACCGGAATTTTAAGAAAAAGTTTTTCATGCGTTCTCTTTGTTTTTAGGGGAACTGAGCGCCTCAATAATACGGCATGTTGAGGTTTTGTTATTTGGACAGGCATTAATCATTGTACTCAGTTCCGTTTCCAAAGCCGTAAGGCTCGCTTTACTCTTTTTAATATTTTCCAGATGCCGCTTTGCAATAGCACTGGCCTTTTCGCAGGAGGCATCTGGATTTTCGCTTAACTCAAAAAGCTCACGAATATCTTCAATGGAAAAACCAAGTTCACGTCCACGCCGTATAAAAATCAAGCGATCAATATGATGTTCATTATAAAGCCTGTGATTGCCGTTCGTTCGTTTAGGGGGCGGCAATAATCCAATCTCTTCATAGTGCCTAATCGTCTGAAGTTTACAGCCGCTCTTTCGGGATAATGCGCCAATCGCTAGTTTTTGTGCCTGCATAATATTCTCCTTAAAAAAAAATCTACAATAGTTGTAGATTTTATACGAAAAGCACGATAAAAAGACAAGGCACAAACAAAAGGAGATTCACTATGAAACGAAAATTTATAATGCCTTTGGCTGTAGCTGGAGCGCTGTTGAGCTTTCCAGTTGCTGGTGTAATGGCACAAGCGCAGGACGCACCGCAAACACAGACCCAACAGCAAGCGCCCTGGCAAGACATGACAGGTAAGGATAATAACATGATGGGCAGCATGGATAATATGCACATGGGATGCACTGGCATGAAAAATTGCCCCTGTCCCATGATGCGTGGTCAAGGGCCGATGGCTCCGGTTGATAAATTGACGGAAAATCATGTTCGCACCATGCTTGAAAATGATCTTTCGTGGCAGGGAAACAGCCGCCTCAAAGTCGGGGATGTGAAAACAGGCGAAGACGGCAATATTATCGGCGATATTCTGACACAGGACGGAACACTCGTTGATCGTTGGAGCGTTGACCCTGATAACGGTTCCATGCAGCGCGTCCAGTAAAAAAAGTACTGTTCCGATATAAACTGCTGTGCACCAAGCACAGCAGTTTTGCATTTCTTTTTAATCATTGGCTTGAGAATTCGCAAATTCATTGACAACACAACTATCGAGCACCTTCATAGAAAGCTGATGGGCTTCTTGATTTAAAGGTTCTAACTTTATTCCGAGCCTATCAGTCGCTTTGCGGACAATTTCACCTTTACATGGAATTTCTACAATTGAGTCCTGTAGCTTAAACTTTAAAATCAGTTCTAATTCCTGATTTTGTGAAAACATGCGAGGATCAGCGACAATTTGAACACCACCCATTGACCAATCAACAATAGGATAAATTGTAGAGTCAATAATGCAGACAGAGCACGGCAACACAAAACGATTATGGGCTCTTGGTACATGTTCTTGCTCTCCTATTTCAGAGGGGCGCCTATGATGATGGTTTTGTCTCATTTTTTACCCTTTTTCACTTTCTTTATCTTGACGCGCTTGCCTTTTTTCAAAAATTTCGACACGTACTTCTTTTTTACATTCCAGACGTTTTTTAACTGATCTATAGCGGGATTTTAGGCAGCGCTGTTGCTCGATACTGCTAAAGCGAGGCATTTCTTTTATTTGCTCCGGCGTATAATCCCTTACGTCAGCTTGTGCACTTCCAACTCCAATGGTTAGCGCGGCTGCGGTTATTAACATTGATGTTTTCATAGTTTTTTCTCCTTCTACAAAGTTAATTGAGGTTGAGTTTTATTTTTGCGGCGGATACTAAAGCGGCTGGGAAACCATTTGTACAGTGCTGGCAACACCAGCAATGTCAGAATGGTGGAGGATATAATCCCTCCAATCACAACGGTCGCCAGCGGTCTTTGTACTTCCGCGCCTGCGCCTGTATTAAGTGCCATAGGCACAAAACCGAGTGAGGCCACCAGTGCCGTCATTAGCACCGGACGAAGGCGCGTCAGCGCCCCTTCGATGATAGCCTCTTGTAATGGCTTGCCCTGTTTTTCCAGATCGCGGATAAAGGACAGCATCACCACACCGTTTAATACAGCCACACCTGAAAGCGCAATAAAACCAACACCTGCGGATATCGAAAGCGGGATATCCCGCAACCACAGCGCTGCTATACCACCTGTGAGAGCCAAGGGAACGCCAGAGAAGATTAGTAAAGCCGCTCGGCCAGAGTTAAAGGCCATGAAAAGCAAACCAAAAATCAGGAGCAGTGAGATTGGTACAACAATCGAAAGCCGCTGTTTAGCAGAGATCAATTGTTCAAATGTGCCTCCATATTCTGTCCAGTATCCAGAAGGCAATTGAACATTGGCTGAAACTTGTTCACGGATATCTCCAACAAAGCTTCCCAAATCACGTCCTCTTACATTAGAGGTTACAACAATCCGGCGTTTTCCGTTCTCGCGGCTAACCTGATTCGGGCCATAAATAATCGAGATATCGGCCACTTCGCCTAAAGGCACATAATCAGGTGTTTCATCGACACCTTCTTGTTCACCATTGGGGAGTGGGATGGGCAGACGATCTAATGCGTCAATATCGGTGCGTAACGATTCCGGCAAACGCACCACCAGATCAAAGCGTCTATCACCTTCAAAGACCGTTCCGGCCTCGCGCCCACCCATCGCGGTTTGTACAATTTCCTGTACATCAGCGATATTCAGGCCGTAAAGGTCCATGCGTTTTCGATCAGGCACGATGCTTAAAACAGGCAATCCCGTCACTTGTTCAACTTTTGCACCCGCCGCACCTTCTATGTTCTGGACAACTTCCAACACATCATTTGCAGATTTAACAAGCTGATCAAGATCATCGCCGTAGATCTTTACAGCCACATCGCTACGCACCCCTGAAATTAGTTCGTTAAAACGAAGCTGAATGGGTTGTGAAAACTCATAGTTACTGCCTGGGATAGCTTCCAAAGCCACCTCCATTTCTTCAACCAGTTTTTCTTTAGGTTTGGATGGGTCAGGCCATTTTTCACGCTTTTTTAGCAAAACATAAGTATCGGCAATATTGGGCGGCATCGCATCGGTAGCAACTTCCGCTGTGCCGATCCGTGCAATCACCGTATCAACTTCAGGAAAATCTCTCACCAGCATTTTTTCCATGAAGGATTGCATACGAACGGATTCTGTCAGAGACGTACCGGGTGCGCGTAAAGCTTGCACCGCGATATCACCTTCATCCAGATTAGGCACAAACTCCGACCCCATTTTAGTCACTGAAAACATGCTTATAACGACAAGCATGACAGCCACCAGAACGATTGGCAACGGATTGGCAACACTCCATCGCAGCATTGGTTCGTACACGGTTTTTGCGCCGCGAATAACGATATTTTCCTTTTCATGCACCTTCCCTGTGATGAAGGTGGCAACGGCGGCTGGTACAAAGGTAATGGACAGCACCATTGCCGAGAGCAAAGCCACAACAACGGTAAAGGCCATAGGATGAAACATTTTACCCTCTACACCTGTCAGTGAGAAGATCGGCAAATACACTACTGTGATAATTAAAATGCCGAAGATACTGGGTTTAATGACTTCGGCGGTAGCTTTCGAGGCTAGATCAAAACGCTCTTCTTTGGTCAACAAGCGCCCTAATTTATGCTGCTCCATACCGAAACGCCGCAGACAGTTCTCAATGATGATGACCGCGCCATCGACAATCAGTCCAAAATCTAACGCGCCAAGGCTCATCAAATTTCCTGAGACTTTGTTTTCGACCATGCCCGTAATCGTCATAAGCATGACAATCGGTATCACGAGGGCTGTAATCAAAGCCGCACGGAAATTCCCCAACAGTAAAAACAAAATCACGATAACAAGCAACGCACCTTCGGCCAGGTTTTTCTCCACTGTTTTAATGGTTTTTTCAACCAGTGTGGTTCGGTCATAAATCGGTTTGACAATCACACCTTCAGGCAGACTGGCGGCAACTTCTTTGAGCTTTTCACCTACACGATACGATACGTCGCGGCTGTTTTCACCCATGAGCATCATAGCCGTGCCAAGAACAATTTCTTCGCCGTTTTCAGTGGCGGCGCCTGTTCTTAAAGGAGCACCCAACTTAACATTTGCCACATCTTTAACACGGATGGTCAACTCATCGCGCTTGGTCACAATAATATTGCGGATATCCCCCAGACCTTCAACTTGCCCAGGGATGCGCACCAGGTATTGTTCACCATTACGCTCAATATATCCGGCTCCGGCATTGTCATTATTGGCTTCCAAAGCTTTGATCACATCATGAATGCTAAGGTCATAGGACAGAAGCTGGTCAGGATATGGCTGAACATGGAATTGTTGTTCATAACCGCCAATCGTGTTGACCTCTACGACACCTTTTAGATTGCGCAGCTGCGGCACAATAATCCAGTTCTGTACTGTTAAAAGATCCATCGGCGTATAGGCCGTTCCATCTTCTTTGAGCGCGCCGTCTTCGGCTTCAACCGTATAGAAAAAGATTTCTCCAAGCCCTGTACTGATTGGCCCCATAATTGGCTCCAGCCCCTCGGGGATTTCGCTTTTAATTTGCTGCAAGCGTTCGGCAATTTGCTGCCGCGCAAAGAAGATATCGGTGCCGTCTTCAAAAACCACGGTTACTTGAGAGAGGCCGTAACGTGATAAGGAGCGTGTGTAATCCAGCTTCGGGATGCCCGCCAGCACCGTTTCAACGGGGAATGTAATACGCTGCTCAACCTCTAGGGGGGAGTATCCATCAGCGGCGGTGTTGATCTGAACCTGCACATTCGTGATGTCCGGTACGGCATCAATTGGCAAACGGTTAAAATTGTAAACTCCAAGTGCACAAATCGCTAATACTGATATCAAGACCAGCCATCTATGGGCGATTGATTGTTTAATAATATTCTCAAGCATGGGGTAAATCCTCTATATAGCTTCAATTTTAATGTTCGTGCGCGGCTGTGCCTTTTAGGATATCGGCCTTGATGACAAAGCTTCCGGCACTCACGTACGTTTCTCCGCTTTTTAGGCCGGAAGTAATCTCTACATTTTCTGTTCCGGTCATGCCGATTTTTACAGGGCGCGGTTCATAAGTATTGCCCTCTTTGATAAAGATGACTTGTTGCTCTTCAATAAATTGCAGGGCTGAGCGCGGGACAGCGATAGCGGCTTGCTTTTCGCCAACTTTTATATCCCCTTCAATCGTCATACCTGGGCGCCAGACACCGCTTTCATTAGAAAGCTCTGCAATCGCAATAACAGTTTGGCTTAACGCATCAGTGGTTGGAAACAGCATGGAGATTTGCGTGTTCTGGCGCGTTTTTTCATCCAATGTATGCACCACCACGGACTGGCCTTTTTTGATATAGGGGACATCGCGTGGGAAGATATGATATTTAGCCCATACGGTCGATAGATCGGCAATGACAAACAATTCATTGCCGTTTGTCACATCGCCAATATTGGTCTCTCGCTTTAGAATAACCCCATCCATGGGGGCATAAACAATATAGGCATTCAGGCTTTCATTACTCTCTACTGTAGCAAGTTTTTGCCCTTTTTCAACGCTATCACCAAGGTTGACGTGGACGGCTTTTACAATTCCTGGAAATCGTGCGCGGACATTGGCCGTTTTATTTTCATTTAAAACAATACGTCCTGTCAGAGGTGTTGTCATGGCCACAGTATCAGGGCCGGCTTGTTTGAATTGTACACCCGTCAGCTTGGCGGCATCCGGCGTAATTTCAACTTTACCTTCCTCATGCTCGCCATGATCGTCGCCTCCGCCATGACCATGGTCATCGTGGCTGTCTTCCTTTTTATGGCTGTCATGGCCGTGTTCGTCATGGCTATCCCCTTCCTCGGAATGGTCATCACCGTGATCGTCACCATCAGTTTCATCATGGGCATCTTCATGCTCATGCCCGTCATCATGGCCGTGGTCTTTTTGTTCATCATGACCGTGATCATCATGCGCTTCTGTTTCAGCTTTCGCCGAAGTGATTATTGTGGGTGTAAGTTGCCATGCAAAAAGCGCAAGCCCCAGCACTGCTATGGATAATAATTTTCTATTCATCATTTTGTCCTTTATTCTTTGTTTGTGATATTTGCGTGATCAGAGAGCTGTGTGTTCCCATCAAAAAATCGGTTTGTGCTTTGGCCTCATAAACGCTCAACAGGCTTTCCAGACGGGCTTCTTGTACCTCATACAATGTGCGCTGTGCATCGAGCAGATCCAGAAACGTAAAAGCACCGCGCCCATATCCATCATCGGCTTGGCTGTAAGCTTTACGGGCGCTAGGAATAATTTCGTCCTGATAACGGCTGGTTTCTTCCAGAGATGAAGCGAGGCTTTCCCATGCCTGAATTGCGGATTGCCGCAATGACAGTCCGGCAGCATAGCTTTGCGCATCGGCCTTGATCATATTGGCCTTGGCTTCTTGAATTCCGCCCTGATTACGATTAAAGACAGGAATAGGAAAAGACAGACTGGCCACCAAAGCTGTACTGTCATTTTCATTAAAACGCCGCACACCCAGACCAAAAGTCGGATCAGGGACGCCCTGTGATCTCGCAAGATCAAAAGAAGAGCGCGCTTGCATCTTGGCAAATTCCTGTGCTTGCGATTGCGGGGCATTCCTTAAAGCATCCAGAAGAGTTTGCTTTTCAATCAGATCCGGCAATGCACCTAGATCGGCCTCAATATCAAGACCGGACGCATCCATAACCCCCAGCAACCGCGCCAGATCATTTTGTGCCGTAACCAATTCTTTTTGAGCCTTGCGTTTTTCAACTTCTGCCGCTGCTTGTTCAATATCGGCTTTGGTATGCTGAATATCCGCTGCTTTTGCAGCGCCAATGCGTTTTTTGACGATGCTGTGGGTTTTATCCGCTAGATCGAGGCGCTTGTCAGCCAGTGCCATGCGTTCCTGTGCCACGGCTACGCGGATAAAGGCATATTCAGTTTCAGCGAGAAGGCTCAAGGCTTGTGCTTTGGCTTGTTGTTGAGAAATTTTATAATCAAAATCGGCGACCTTGGTGCGATTGCTACGCTTGCCGCCCATCTCAATAGTTTGCTCAATGCCAAGTGTGAGTTCAGCGCCGTCAAAACCTTCGTTTTCATCCTCTCCGGCGAAGTTTTCGATTTCAAAAACGGCATTGGGATTGGGCGGCAAAGAGGCTTGAAGGCGTGAGCCATCTGCCGCGTCAATATTCGCGAGTGCCGCCATATAGGTGGGATTGTTCTGCAACGCCTTTTGAAGGGCTGTTTCTTTATCAAGACCATCCGCATTCGCCATAGTCGGTTGCCATAGCAGCACCGCCATTGCAGACATAGTGAGGTATTTTTTCATGTAGTTAGTTCCTTAAGCTTAAATCAAAATGAGGTCAGGCCGCGCTGTAAAAACCGCGCAGTCAGATGAAAAGGTCGTAAAATTTATTAGCCGCGACTATCGTCAAACGGCAGATACACTACGCCTTATAGATTTAAGCTTTAGGGGGACGTTTCAGGCCGTAAATCAAGTCTGAAACAAAGAGGGATGTGTTGGGAAGGCTCATTTGATCTTTACCAAGAACGGCAAAGTCTTTTACACCAAAGGATGTATTCATCGCGTGATGAACACAACAACCACCGCACAACATATCGCAACCGTTACTGCCCAGCTTATTATCGCTTGAACCGTCGGCATCAATGCTTATGGAGATTTCCGTGTCCGTATCAACACTGGCATGAGCAGCATGCGAAGCGCAGACCGTCACGGAGACGATCAATGCGAAAGCGGAAAGTATTAAAAAAAACTTGCTCATTGAGATGACAATATCACTGAAGAGTTACTAACTCAATAATTAAAATCAGCATTGCTAATTTCTAATAAAAATATTGCCCTAAATACGCCCCATCAACCCACATTTTCACGTAGTAAGGCTTTGGTCTTAAAACCGCAGTATAGTTTTGACAACTAGAATTATCCTGAAATTGTGATGGCGCACAGAATTGCCTATAACAAGCTCCCTCCATAGCTCTGTAACCTTGCGAGCGTTCACGCAGAACGTAACCTTCGTCACAAGGTTCAAACCTCTCATATCCAAGCTGATAATGACCATCAATCTTCTCGCCATTTGGGCCGGTCGTACATGATGATAACCTAGGAAGCGGATCTCTGCCCTTTTTAATACGCTTTTTAAATTCGCTGTAAGCTCCGCTGCATCCCGATGGGAAGCCTCCGGGCAAACATATCCAAATCGCACAAGCGTCTTGGCTGGCAGAATATCCGGGTGAAGGGTTTAAAACAAATAAAGCCCCAAGAGCCAAAGTTATAAATTTGAGGAATTTCATCAATCTGCCTCCTCCGCTTCACTGCATGAATTTTGATACTGCTGAGAAAACTGCCGGAGTTTTCGCACTAAAGCTAAAAATTCAACCCTGACGTCCTTTGGAACGCTGTAAAATTCACTTACAAGCTGAAGAAGCTCATTATCATCGGTATTAAAAGGGCCATTTTTATCGATGAAGAAATAATTCATAGAAACACCCAAAACATCGGCACAGTCTTTGAGCCTCTCAACTGTTAATCGGTTTTCACCTGTTTCATATTTATGTATTTGCTGTGCCCGAACACCTAATAGATCTCCCAATTCACCCTGAGAAAGACTCCGGTTCTGACGAAGAAAACTCAGTTTTTTGCCTAATTTCACATTGAAATCTATGTCTTTTGCTTGCTCCATTTTTTTAGTCCATTCGTGTGGTTTGCAAGCACAGCCAAAGTATCAAACCCCATCATTTATTTGGCATGTCTCCCAATCTTTAGCTCTACCAAGACATGCGCGCGCTTTTGTTAAGATCATTATCGGGATTTTTTTTTGACTAAACGGGATTCAACCTGATGCGTATAATTTTACTGAATTTATTAACTCTGAGGTGAAAGTCATTGAAATTGCTACACAGTCCCTTTTTATGAATTTGTAAAAATTCAATTATGAGTAAGGATGCGCTATGAAGAACCGGTATGTTTTATTTTTATTAATATCATTGATACTGGTCTCATATCCCGAAGCAGCTCACGCACAAGCCCTGTTTGATTCAGGAACAAATTTTCTAAACGCTTTGATGAATCTGTTGACAAATACCTGGGCACGGATCATTGCAATTATCGCGGTTGTCGGACTAGGCATTCTTTGGATGACAGGACGTTTGGCTTGGGGAATAGCAGCTTCAGTTATCGGCGGTATTATTCTCGTATTTGGCGCACCTGCGATTGTGGACAGCATAGCCGGCTCACTTTAAGGAGTTGGCACTTATGGATTTCAAAGACAATCAAGACTTAGATCCCCTATTTGTCGGTATGACAAGACCGCCACTTGTATTAGGCGTGCCCATGGAGTTTTTCGGGATCAATTTTATCCTCTTTGGGATCGGTATGATTGCCTTTGCTTCGCTCTCAGGCAAAGCCGTCTTTTTCTTAAGCGTCTGCATTCCGCTCCATATCGCAGCGTATATTTTGACAGAAAGAGAGCCTCACTGGATGAGCATATACATTACAAAATTAACGAGGTGTGGCCCGATACAAAACAGAGCGTTTTGGAAATCAAACAGCTATAAACCATGAAAGGATTGAGCCTCAATGCTAAAAGCGGCGAGAAAAGAAGATATGAGATACGGTCATGTTGCAAAACGTGAGATCTCTGTCGAGTCCTTCATTCCCTACTCGCGTCACTTAAATGATACTACGCTCAAAACCAAAGCAGGCTATCTTCTAAAAACCATCAAAGTTGAAGGTCTGCCTTTTGAAACGTCCGATCAGGTTGATTTAGATAGCCGTAAAAATATCCGTGCCACATTATTAAGAGGGATAAGCAATTCCCGTTTTGCCATTTATCAGCACACTATTCGAAGGCAGGTCTTTGACCAGCTAGATTCCCATTTCGACAATCAATTCTGCGGCGATCTCGACCGCACCTATCAAAAGAAGCTCAGCACGAAGAAGATGTTTGTGAACGAGCAATATATCACCATCATTCGAAGACCAGCCAAAAGCAAAATTGGCCTCATGTCCGAACTCAGCCGGACATTATTCTCCAAAGTTGATAAAGACCATCAAAAACAAAATGAAGCTGAAAATCTCCGCGCTCTTAATGAAGCGGTCAATAACATCCTTTCCACCCTCAAACCCTATAAGCCCAAACTGCTCAGCGTGAAAAAGGACGATCACGGCTTTTATTCGGAAAATCTATCCTTCCTCTCATATCTGATTAATTTTGAGAATAAGAAGGTCAGGCTGCCGGAACAATCAATCGCCAGTTATTTACCTGAAAAGCGCATTTCCTTTGGCCGCGAAACATTTGAATTAAGAGGCGCCGCACCCAATGACATCAAGCTCGGCGCTGTCTTATCCGTAAAAGAATATGCCTCCACCACAGGCGCGGGGATGCTCGATAATCTGCTCGCCCTGCCCCATGAATTTATTCTTTGTCAGAGCTTTGGCTTTGTCGATCGGCAAACATCACTTTCTGCCATGAATGAGGCTGAGCGCAAAATGATTGCAACGGAATCCGGTGCGGAAAGTCTTATTCTGGATATTCAGGATGCGCGCAATGATCTGGCCTCTGGCCTCTCGACCTTTGGCGAGCATCATATTTCACTCACTGTCCATGCGCCCGATAAAGACAGGCTCGATTTCGGGATTAGCGATATTTTGAGCGTTTTTACCAATATCGGCCTGATTTCTGCGCGAGAAGATGTAAATTTAGAGCCCGCATTTTGGGCTAATCTGCCGGGGAATTTCAGCTATATTGCTAGGCGATCTCTGATTTCGAATAAGAATTTTGCCAGCTTTGCCAGTCTTCATACATTTCCGGCAGGTAGCAAAACAGACAATCATTGGGGTGAGGCCATCACAAGGCTCGAAACAACGTCTGGAACGCCCTATTGGTTTAACTTTCATGAGCGCGATGTAGGCAATTTCACTGTGATCGGCCCGACCGGAACGGGTAAAACAGTTCTTCTCACCTTCCTCATGGCGCAAGCGCAGCGCGTCAAACCAAGATCAGTCTATTTTGATAAGGATCGCGGCGCAGAAATTTTCATTCGAGCGATCGGCGGGGATTATACCAATGTCATCTCTGGTGAACCAACCGGCCTGAACCCTCTGCAAATTGAAGATACCCCAGCAAACAGAGCTTTTTTAAAAGACTGGCTTGATTTGATTATCACATCGGATGGCGGCGCAAAATTATCACCCCAGGAAAGCGATATTCTCAGCGATGCCATCAAAGCTAATTTTGAAACCCCGCCTCATCACAGGCGACTTCGCTATTTTTCAGAGCTTTTGGCAGGATATGATTCAGGGGATGCGTATTCCCTATCAGCCAGAATAGCCAAATGGCACAGCCAAGGCGAAAAAGCATGGCTCTTTGATAATGAAGAAGACACGCTTTCGCTTGGCAATTCCACGCTTGGTTTTGATCTGACCTCAATCTTGGATGATGCCACCTCACGCGCACCTTGGCTCATGTATATTTTTCACAGGATTTCGGCGCTCATGGACGGGCAAAAGACCATTATCATGCTCGATGAGGGCTGGAAAATGTTTGATGATCCGGTTTTCACATACCGTATCAAAGACTGGATGAAAACAATCCGTAAGCAAAACGGTATTCTAGGCTTTGCTACCCAATCGGTTCGTGATGCCCTTAATTCCGATGTGGGTGATACCATCATCGAACAATCTCCTACACAAGTTTTTCTGCCTAATAATAAGGCATCCGAAGAAGACTACTGCAAAGGCTTTGGTCTTACCCATCACGAACTCAAACTCATTCGTGAAATATCACCGGAATCACGTTGTTTTCTCATTAAACATGGCAGCGACTCCGTTATCGCCCGTCTTGATTTAAGCGGCATGGATGATTGCATCGCCGTTTTGTCAGGGCGCACGGAAAGCGTCAATCTCATGGATCAAATTATCTCTGAAACCAGCCCTGACCCTGAAGACTGGCTTGGGCTTTTTATTCAAAGGAGAACCCAAACGTGAATAAATTCCTTATTGCAGTCATTGCTTCTTCCTTGATGATCTTTGCTTCCAACCCTTCAAAGGCGCAAGGCATCCCTGTTTATGATGCCTCTGGCTATGCGCAGCTCATAGCCCAGCTTGATGCTATGGCAGATGATTATGCCAATCAGATTGACCAGCTCGAAGAAGCGGTGAGACAAGCCGATGCAATTACCGGAACGCGCAATATGGGCGATGTAGCAAACGGGGTCTTTGAACAGCAACTTCGCCAATATCTTCCCAACACATGGCAAGACACGCTTAATATGATTAACGGCGCGCCTATCCCAAATGGCGCTTTGGGGACACAAAATATCTATAGCAATCTTTATAATGAATTTGATCCCTTATCAGGCGCCACAATCATGGCCTCCGATCCAAGCGGCCAAGTCGCCAAAGCCATTGATCGCAGAACTGGCACGACCTATGCCGCAATCGCTGCTAGTGAGCAGGCTTACAATAATATACCAGTGCGGATGCAGACTTATGAATCTCTGCTGAGCGAGCTGAACAATAGCGATGATTTAAAGGCATCTGTTGATCTAAATGCCCGCATTGCGGCAGAAAACGGCATTTTGATGAATGAGATTATGCGCCTGAATGCCATTCAAATTCAGCAAAACTCATCCATTGATAATACGCAGCTCATGGAAAACCGCCGCGCGGCAACATTTAACCAATATGACCCTGAACTCGCAAGACAGGCCATTGAATTCCCAGATTAAGGAGAAAACACGCATGAAAAAACTACTCACCCTCTCATTTGTACTGATCGCATTTAGCGTTTCGGGCTGCTCGCATTACAGCGAAAAGAAAGCCCCATGTGGCAATAAAAAGACAGCCAGCTTGTCCGGCAATCCTTGTGATCCGTTGCCGATAAATGTCGCAGAGATCACCAAGGCCAAAACGAAGGATCATTCATGAGAAAAGCCCTTCTCTTATGCCTGATTTCATTATCTTTGAGTGCCTGCATTCAAGAGGACAATCCTTTGCAGGATGTTGAGACGAACACGCTCGCGCAAAAAATCTTCGAAAGTCAAAACTACAAAAGCTTTTGCGGCAAGATGTGGGCGAACCCTGACTCTGTAAGCGCAGACGGACCAAAGTATAAAGAATGTGAAGACCGCGCCTCCCATATTGCAATTTCACTCAAAGAAGCGGGATTAGGTGATATTTCTTCCCAAAATGTCAAAGCTATCAAGCGTTTGAGCGAAATTGATCTGATTATTGAGCGCCTTCAAGACGAAGCGCGCAAAAAAGCCCGTGATGACAGCAAAAATCTCTGGGGTGATTGGAGCAAGAAACAAGAATGATCGAGGCTCTCATCAACAATATTGATAGTGTCATTCTCGCATTCGTCCAAGGTGCGTTTGGAAGTCTGACGCCCACTGTTCAGCTCCTCTGGCGATTGATGTTCATTATCTTTATTGCCGTTTTCGGATATAAAGTCATTATTTCCGGCCGTTTTGCCGCAACGGATTTAATCGTAAATACCTTAAAGATCATCGTTCTCCTCTTAATCGCAACCGAGTGGGATACGTTCTTCCTCCTTGTTTATAATATGGCGACTGATCTGCCGTCCGATGTGGCCGGCCAAATTATGACAGGCGCGGCTAATGCGACACCGAATGCGGTTGCAACAGATGACACATCTGCCAACACCATCCTCTCGCAGTTTTATGACCGAGCCATGGATATTGTCAGTGGTATTTTGGAAGGGGCTGGCTGGTCGGATTTAGGGAAATACTTCCATGCCGCAGTGATCTGGTTTGGGGCATTGGCTTTAACAGGCTATGCCGCCATGCTGATTATATTGGCTAAAATCGCTGTGGCTATTTTGCTTTCCATCGGGCCGCTCTTCATATTGCTTTTGATTTTTGCCAATACGCGCAATTTGTTTGAGGGCTGGCTTCGCACACTACTCAATTATGCCATCATACCAATATTCGTCTATGCCCTGCTCGCCTTGCTCTTAACGATTGCGGAACCGCCGCTCCAAAACCTTGAAAATAATTCAAGCGGGGATGCTCAGACCCTTTCTTATATCGGCCCGTTCTTCTTTGTCTCAATCGTCTCGGTTCTTCTGCTCATGCAGGTTATGAACATGGCGGCATCGGTCACGGGAGGTCTATCCCTATCAACAATGGGATCGGCAGCATGGACATCACGATTAGCATCACGCTTTGGCAAGGGAACGCCCAAAGGCTCATTCACTACTGGCGTAATGGGCTACAACATTGCCCGTCACCCGGTTCAAACAGGAAAAGCTATGAGCGCGCGCGTGACGACAGCAGCCAAGAATATCAGAGGATTTTAGAAAGTGAATAATACAAAGACACCGGATTATTATAAAAAAGGCGAAACATGGGATCAGGAAGTGATTGCCAATGCCTTACTATCGCGCAATCGCGCTTGGATCATGGCTTTTTTCTGCATGGGTATCGCCGCGCTCTCTCTTTTGACGCTGATTTTGATCTTACCGCTTAAAACCTTTGAGCCTTATGTTGTCACAGTAGATCAAACAACGGGTTATCTCGAAGTCACCAAAGGACTTTATGACGGAAGTCTCACACAAGATGAAGCTGTCACTCAGGCCAATCTTGTGAAATACGTATCTTTGCGAGAGCAGTATAATCCGGCCATTTTAAAAGAAAATTATGAAGCTGTAGAGCTTATGTCTGATGGCGAAGCCTTGAAGGAATTTCAGGAGCTTTGGTCTGGCACGAACCCCGATAACCCATCACGAAAACTAGGCGCAAAAGCCTCGATCGACATCAAAATCAAGTCTGTGTCCTTCATCAATGACAAAACGGCGTCAGTGCGTTTTATGCGCGAGGTAAGAGAAAATGACCGCATAAAAACAGGGCATTTCAACGCTGTTATCCAGTTTCAATATTCGCAAAAACCCATGCAGATGAAAGACAGATTTTCTAATCCGCTTGGCTTTCAAGTCACGCATTACCGTATTAACCCAGAAGTATTGGAGAGAGTTCGATGACATTTAAAAAATTATTATTAGGAACAGCCCTGATTTCCTGCCTATCCATATCCCCTGCCCTCGCAGGCAAAGACCCAAGACCAACGAGCGCCGACGCCCGTGTGAAAGTCGTCACCTATCATGAAAATGATGTCTACCAGATCAGAGGACACTATGGCTATTCCACGGTGATAGAATTTTCGGAAAAAGAGCGCATTCAAACCATTTCTTTAGGCGATACCGAAGCTTGGCAAGTCATGAAGCCCGGACAGCCAAATATCATGTTCATCAAGCCTTTGGAAGAAGATGCCGAAACCAATATGACTGTCATTACAGATAAAAGGATTTATACCTTCGAGGTGAGCGCCGGAGATGCTTACTCCTCTCGTTCTTCGGACCTAACCTTCCGCCTTAAATTTCACTATGCCGATGAAGCCGCCAAAGAGCTTGCCTTTATTGGCAGTGTTTCCCAAGCCCATTTTAATCCGCTCGATAATGTCAGCGCCTCGGATTTAAATTTTGATTACAGCTATGCCGGTTCAAAACGCCTTCGCCCCATCCGCGCATTCGATGATGGCGTTTTCACATACTTCCAGTTTGAAGATTTTGATGTGATGCCTGCTGTCTTTAGCGTTGATGAAAACGGTAATGAGCGCCTCGTCAATTTCAATCTCCAAGGTCAATATCTGGTTGTCTCCGGCGTCGGCTCTCAATTCACATTAAGAGACGGTGATACGGCTACTTGTATCTGGAATGACGCCTACCCAGAAGTTGAACCGGCATCTTATGAACCAGAACCCATCGCAGAGCTGGAAGAGGTCAAAGAGATAGAGGTCGCTTCTGTGCCCGTTCCACCTATCAAGCCCGATATTGCCGCCCTTCACGCTGAAGAAGAAAAGCCAAGCCTTTTGGCGCAGCTCTTTTCAAATTTTGATAGCCCAAAAACAGCGAGCCTGAATGAGTAAGGATATTATGATATGAATGATCAAACCCCGCCTGATAGCTTCAATGAAGAGCCTAAGCCAAGACCTTTGGATGGTGATCGTGAATTTCCGACCATAGCTCAAGGCTCAAGCGCCTCTAAATTTGGAATTTTTGCATTTCTGGCTGTTGGCGTTATCGCAATTATCTTTGTTGCCCTGGATGGAATGGAACAATCCGCCCCACGTGAGCTGACAACACCCGAAGAAATTGAGTTTAGAACGCCTACACCCTCCGGCCCTTATATTGAAATTGAAGAACAAGCAGAAGTGCCGCTCGAACAGCTCATTCCCCCGATTGACGAGCGTGAGCTTTATGATCCGCTAGAGGCACAGCGCGAACTTCAAATGCAGCAGGAAGCTCTGCGATTGGCGCGAGAACAAAAGAAACGCATGGAAGAGCGCAGACAATCCCCTCAAATAATCTTTGATAACAGCGGTTCAGCGCCAACCAATCTTGCAGGTAGCTCGTCTTCACAAGGCGGGCAAGGATCACTTCTTGGCAGCGGTGAACAAGACCCCAATATCGCCTTTGCCAATCAATATGCGAATAGCGATGTAGAAATAGCAACGGCCTCTCAACTACAAAATCTTGATACGCTTGTTACACAAGGAACATTGATTGACGGTATTTTAGAAACGGCCATTCAGAGCGATCTCCCGGGATTGGTGCGCGCGATCGTCAGCGAAGATGTTTATTCCTTTAATGGCTCTCATCTTATTATTCCCAAAGGATCAAAACTCATCGGGCGTTATCGCTCAGGGCTTGTTCGCGGACAATCACGCGTTTTTGTGATCTGGAACCGCCTTATCAGAAATGACGGTGTGAGCATCAATATCGGCTCATACGGCAGCGATGATTTGGGGCGCAGCGGTTTGGATGGCGCGGTTGATACGCATTTCTTTGAACGCTTTGGCTCTTCCGTACTTCTCTCACTCATTGATGGGGCACTCCAGATTGGCGTGAATGCCATAGATGATGACGATCAGGCCACTGTTGCCCTTGATACAGGCACAGATTTTTCTAGATCAGCCGAAATCGCCCTTGATAACTCTATTGGCATACCGCCAACGGTGCATGTTCACCAAGGCGCACGCATCAAAGTCTTTGTTGGCAAGGATCTGGACTTCTCGCAAGTCACCGGAAATATCCCGAAACATTGAAAGGTGCGAGATGAGTTCACACAAAAAACCCGTAAAAGCCGCTAATCAATCTTTTGAAAAAAGAGAGAGCGCAAAAACTGAGCAATCAGGCGTTTATCTCAAACAATATATGGGACTGTTCGAGAAATACCTGAATGATCCCGATATTTCTGAGATTTGCGTGAATAAACCAGGGGAGCTATGGATTGAAAAGGCCGGTGAGCCTGAAATGTTGTTCATCGAAAACAAAGAAATCACCGATGATATTTTATGGCGTTTGGGCCGTTTGGTCGCCAATTACACTGATCAATCTATTGCGGCCAATAAACCTTTATTATCGGCATCGCTTCCAAGTGGCGAGCGTATTCAGTTTGCAACGCCGCCTGTTTCTCGTTTTGGCGTCGCACTCTCCATCAGAAAGCAAGTCATGCGGGATTTAAGCCTTGATGATTATCGGGAAATGGGCGCTTTTGAGAGCTTAAAAGAAAGCAGCGTATCCAAAACCGACATTAATCAAACCCTTCAATACCATCTTGATGCTGGCGAATATCAGGACTTTATTTCTGCCGCCATTCGCGCAAAGAAAAATATCATTGTCTCCGGCGGAACATCGACCGGAAAAACCACACTTTTGAATGCAATTTTAAAAGAGATTGAGCCGCATGAGCGTTTAGTCACTATCGAAGATACGCCCGAAGTCATGCCGCCGCAGAAAAATCATGTATCCCTTCTTGCATCCAAAGGCGATCAAGGGCAGAGCAAAGTCACCATTCAGGATTTATTGGAAGCCAGTCTTCGCTTTCGCCCAGACCGCATTCTTCTCGGGGAGTTGCGCGGCAAGGAAGCTTATAGCTTTCTTCGGGCTGTCAATACTGGCCATCCGGGATCAATTACCACAATTCACGCCGATACGCCTCAAGGAGCATTAGAGCAAATCTGTTTAATGGTCATGCAAGCCAATCTCGGCCTCACACATAACCAGATCATGGCTTACATCAGCTCGATCATCGATGTTGTCATTCAGCTCAAGCGCATTGGGGGCAAGCGCATCATCTCTGAAATCTGGTATCCGAGGGGTTCATGAGCGATACAAACATGAAATATCTCTATGGTTTTGGCGGAATCTTTGGCCTTATTCTCTATTCCTATGCCGCATCACTCATGTTTTTCCTCCTCTCAAAACAACCTTTGGAACTGGCAAGCCCGCTCTCCATCTGGCTCACCTTTGGAGATGAGATTGACGAGCAAACAGGGTCACGCCTATTTGTAGCCTTTGGCGCCCCTGCTCTTGCGCTCATATTTATTGCAGGTCAAATTTATGACACGGCCTTCAAGGGTAAAGGTATCTTCGGAAAATCGCATTGGGCTACTTTAAGAGAAATCACGAAGGCTAGGCTTTTTGCCAAAACAGGAGTGATCTTAGGCAAGTTTAAAAACCAGTACCTTATCAGCGATCATCCTACGCATTCTATTGTAGTGGCACCGACCAGATCGGGTAAAGGTGTCGGNATTGTCGTTCCNAATCTCTTNAANTGGCCNGGNTCNNTNATTTGCTTTGATGTNAAGCATGANAACTATAGAAAAACNGCCGGNTTNAGAAANGAGCATGGTCANGATGTCTTCATGTGGTCGCCAATGGATGANCATGGCNNNTCNCACCGNTANAATCCGCTCGATGCCGTCAGCCNAGACCCGCATCAATGCGTNAGNGATTTNCANGTCATTGCTAAAATCTTGATACAAGACCCGCCTAAAAGTGATCCTATTTGGGCGTCTGAGGCCCGCGCACTCTTTGTCGGGCTTGCGCTTTATGTGATGAATAATAATGCGATGCCTTCGACAATCGGGGCTATAAACAGGCTTTTGGGAACGGAAGCCGATTTGGGCGATGTTTGCCGTCATATCGTTCAAACGCACCCTGAACTCACCTCCACAGTTAAAAAATCCCTTATGAATTTTGCGAACAAGGCAGCCAAAGAGCGATCAGGTGTAAAATCCTCGCTCAATCAGGCCATCAATCTATGGGATAACCCCCTGATTGATGCCGCTACATCGGAAACAGATTTTAGGATTGAGGATTTACGCCGTAAAAAACTTTCAATCTATGTTGGCGTACTAACAGGCCAGATTGAAACCCTCACGCCCCTACTCCGCATCTTTTTTGAACAAATCATCACCAAGCTCTCCATGAAAGAGCCAGGCGAAGATGAACCGCATAAGGTTTTAATGCTGCTCGATGAGTTTCATATGTTGGGACGCATAGATTCCATGACCACCGCATTCACTCTTCTGGCTGGCTATAATGTCCGCGTTATGGCCGTGGTGCAGTCTTTGAATTGGCTTGATGTGACATATGGCCGTGAAAAACGGAACGGTATTCTTTCTTGCTGCGCCCATCAGGTTTTTTTTGCAACAAATGATCTTGCAACAGCGCAATATGTCTCTGAAAGCTGCGGCCAACAAACCGTTGAAGTGACTTCCAGATCAAAGAAAAAATCCATGCGTTATGAAGCGCCTATGGATAATGTCTCGCAGCGTGGCCGGCCTCTGATTGAAAAACATGAAATGCGGGACTTTCCGCAAGACAAGGAAATTATATTAGTGGAATCCTCATCCCCCATTAAGGCCGATAAGCTAAAGTATTTTAGCGACAAAAATTTCAAATCCCGTGAGATTGCTGCGCCGATTGTGCCGAAACTGAACATCATGGAAAACGATATTCCTAAATTTGATATTCCAACCGAAGAAGAAAAAAAGGCGCAAAAAACCAAAGACCCTAATCAAAGCGATATGTTTGATAGGAAAAATGAAAGCATTGCAGACACTATTCCTGAGGAAGAAAATCAAAATGCAGATGTTCTAGAACTATTATCCGACAATTTGAAATAGCATCCAAGCAGCCATAGCCATCATCATAAGGTTTTCAGTCAAAGATACAAAGCCAAGCGGAACATTGCTATTACCGCCAACACAAGCGCATTTTAATTCGCGTTTGTCAATATAAACGGCTTTGAACACGGAGACCGCGCCGATTGTACCAATAAACAATGCAGCAGGTGCCGAGACGATTGTCAAAAACCCAGAAATCATAGCAGCGCCGGCAAACATTTCTACGAACGGATACACGTAAGCATATTTGACCCACTTTTGGGCTAGCAGATCATAATTCAAAAATTGTAAACTAAATGCTTCAAGGTCTCGCAGCTTTTGGATGGCCAGAGCGCACATACTGATCGCAATAAAAAGCTCAATAACTCTTATGACATTTAACTCACCGAGTGCCCAAGCTGTGGAAAGTGCCATCAGGAAAGTTGTCGCAAAGATCGCAATTATTGGTTTGTAGGTTGTGCCTTCCTGCTTTTTGCCGAAAAACTCTTTCAAATCATCGTAGCCCCCAACACGCTTATCATTGATAAAGGTTTGCGGAGTGGTTTTTACGCCGTGCTTTTCTTTAAATTGATCTGTTTCTTCACGGCTTGTTAGATGATGATCTTCAACCTCGTAACCTTGGCTTTTCAAAAGATCAAGAGATTTACGGCCATACGGGCAAATATGTTTGCCCATAACCATGCGATAAACGACGGCTTTTTTATTAGAGGGCATTTCCATCCACCTTTCCTTCAAATTTAGGAATTGGGCGAGCCTGTCTTTCTTCTTCAGTGGTTACCTTGCCGTTAGCTTTAATATCATCTATAAGCCATTCCATTTCCTTAATTTCTTTTCGCTGCGCCTTGATAATATCATCAGCCAATTGACGCACTCTTACATCTTCAATATTGGATCGCTCACTCGTCATTATAGCTATAGAATGGTGAGGAATCATTGCACTCATATATGATGTATCGCCCACAGTTACTTGGCTGCGCACCAAGAATAAAGCTCCTGCAAAAACAATTATACTTCCCGCATAAATTAAAATGTTTTTGCTCTTATTTTTATACATCCCAAGCATAAAGGAGAGCATGACAATAGCCATCGCTGCACCCATGACAAAGGCCATATAGAATCGCGTTTCGCTCCAAAACGCATGTTCAATTATTGAATATGAATTAAGATACATCAGCCCAAGCATAATTGCCGTGGAAGTCCCTATCATTGCAAAAAAACGTGAATATTTCATGTTAGTCTTTCCTTTCATTGTTTAAAAATTGTCCTGCCGTGGAATAAAAAAAAGTGGCTGACCAAGTCAACATCATGAAACCAGCCAAAGCTTCTGTAACCGCAAAAATTTTAAAATGTCCTTCAGGATAAAAGTTACTCATTCCTAACGTTGTATAATTAGCGCCTGAAAAATATATATAGTCGCGGGATATTGGTTTGAATTTTTCAGTAAAATCACCCAGATTAGTATAGGTATGCAGATAGTAGAAAATGCCGGCATACATTAAAATCTCTACTAAATGCAGCATAGCGATACCAAACATGAGGGTAAGGGGAACAATATGTTTAGATGTATCCCAACGTCTTGCCAGACCAGCTATATATCGTAATCCACAATAATGAACACAAACCGTCATAAAGAGCATAAGCAGACTCAATAATGTAGCGATTATCATCATATTGCCTGTCCTCCAATATGTGATTTCTGAAGTTCGCGTATATTCTTGACACCACAGCTATGGGAAATCATTGCAACCTCATTGCGTAACTGGTTTACGTAGTTAGCGACTTTGTGTTTTTTGTCATGGGGTTTGAGAGCTTTTTGTAGCTTCGGATTATGGGTTGCAACACCACTAGGACAACGATCAGTATGGCATTTCAATGCCATTATACAGCCTATGGAAAACATAAACCCACGAGCTGAAACAACATAATCTGCACCATTGGCCATTGCCCATGCAACATCCGCTGCTGTAACCAGCTTGCCCGATGCAATAATTTTTATTCTATCCTTCAAACCATATTCCTTTAAAATTGTCTCTGTTAAAGGTAAAGCTTCATGAATTGAAAGTGCTGCATTATCCATTAAAGTCATTGGTGATGCGCCAGTTCCGCCTTCTGCACCATCAATAGTAATAAAATCCGGAGCCTCCTTCTCACCTCGTATTTTAATTTCATCACAAAGATCTTTTAGCCACTGAGGGTCGCCTATCGCGGTTTTGAAACCTACGGGTTTTCCTGTAATATTTCTTAAAAGAGAAATAAAATCGATAAGATCTTTAATATCCGTGACTTCTGCATGACGATTAGGTGAAATTGAATCTTCGCCTACTGGAATATTTCTTATTTCAGCAATTTCTTGGGTTACTTTTTTTGCTGGTAACACCCCGCCCTTGCCGGGTTTTGCGCCTTGGCTTAATTTTAGTTCAAACATTTTGATTTGAGTTTTAGCCGCAATCTCACGCAATTTATCTTTACAAAGATTACCTTGCTGATCTCGAACACCGTATTTAGCGGTGCCTATTTCAAAAACAATATCTGGATTACCTTGCAAATGATATGGTGCCAAACCACCCTCGCCAGTATTTAACCAGCATCCAGCCATTTCCGTACCATATGAAAGAGCCTCGACAGCTGGTGCGGACAATGCGCCATAACTCATAGCAGACATATTAAAAAAAGAAGGTGGTTTATATGGAGTTTTACAATATGGGCCAATAGTTAGAACAGGCACATCAGTAGTTTCATCAGCGTTAAGCGGTATTACAGCATTTTTGAAAAAAAATGGCCGTTTAAAAAAATTAACCCGTGTACCAAAACCCCTGATAGGCTCTTGTCCATCTGAAACTTCATAAATCCAATGACGTATAGCACGTGAAAAAGGAAGTTCTTCTCGATCATCGAAATCAATGTACCTTCTGTAAAACTCCCCTATCGTTTCCGCAAATGGTCTAAAATGTCCTAAAACAGGATAATTTCTATTTACAGCATCTTTCGCCCATAACTTGTCGTGAATAAACACTACTATAATACATAATACAGCAACGCCGATTACTAAAATAAAAAGAGTGGATAAAAAATCCATATGGAAGAAAGTATTGTTCATAATCTTAGAACCAGCTTTTTATGCCTATCACAAACGCCGTGTTGTTGGTTTGCTCGCCGTCCGCTTCCAGCATATCTTTGGTTTCAAAGGTGGCTTGTTCCCAACTCACGCCAACATAAGGCGCGAATTTGCGGCTTACTTCGTAGCGCAGGCGCAAGCCTGTTTCAAAACCCGTTATACCAGAGCCAATATTGTATTCATCAACATCTTGGATAGCGACTTCGGTTTCAAATCGGGGTTGTAAAATCAGGCGCTGAGATAAAAGCAAATCATATTCGGCTTCCAGAACAGCGGAAATGTCACCTTCATCACTGACGTAAGAGGTCGCTTCAACTTCAAACCAATAAGGTGCCAGCCCCTGAACACCAAGTGCGGCAAAGTCGCGGTCATCTGCTTCACTAATAAAATCGTGGCGAAGACCCGCCTGCAAATCCCAGAACGAGGAAATATTTCGGCTATAGAGTGCCTCAAAACTTGTTTGCTCATGTTGATCTTTACTAGTGTTGTATTCGCCCTCGGCCTTCAGCCAGACTTTATTATAGTCGTTTCCAAGCCAGGCTTGTGTATCATAAAGAATAGCATTATCACCCTGTTGAGATCGATGCTCAATTCTATCGCCAATTACTTGATAAAAGATTTGATCGTCATGCACTTGCTGAACGCCAAAATTCTTTTGTGCACCTTCCTGCCCATCTTTTGCAACTTTTACTATGGGTTTGCCGATTTTCGGATCGGTTTCAACATTGTGGTAATCCGCCGGCATATTTCTTTCTTTGGGCTCGACAAATTTTTCTGGTTCTTCCTGCGTCATAGAATGGCCTTGGTGCATGGAATGATCCATTTGTGCCTGAACTTCAAAAGGTAAAACAAATGCAACCGCTGTTAATAAAAAATATTTTTTCATGATCTTATCCTTTTCCTTAAGCAACCCGGACAGCTTGCATCATGCCTGCTTCCATATGGTATAAAAGATGGCAATGAAACGCCCAATCGCCCTTTTCTATAGGGGTAATCAGGGCAGACAACTTCTCGCCAGGTTTCATAAGGAGCGTATGTTTATAAGGTAGTTTCTCATGTGGATTGCCATTTTCTAACTGCATCCACATGCCATGCAAATGGATCGGGTGTTCCATCATGGTATGATTGACAAGATAAAGTCTGAGCCGTTCATTATGCATAAACAAATAAGGCCCGTCTTGCTCTGTAAATTTCTTGCCGTCAAAGGAGAACATATAGCGTTCCATATTAGCGGTAAGATTAATCGTCATTTCCCGGTCAACTTCTGCTTTATAAGGCTGCGGTTCATTCGAAGTCAGATCTTTGTATGTTAGGACTTTCCATCCATCTTTGCCCAAACCGATGCCAGGGTCTGACATTCTGTCCTGAGGGTCTTTGATCACCATTACGACATTAGATTTGGATTGATCAGGCTGGAAAGGTTTTTCACCATTTGGCCCTGGAATTTTAGGATTTTGCATCGGATCACCGCCATGCTTCATATCATGTTGCATACCGCCATGTCCCATGGCGGTCATTGCCATATCGGAGTCATCCATATCCATCATTTTTCCGCTGCTCATATCCATACCGGCCATCATGCCAATATCTTCCATTTTTCTTACTGGACGGGGGCGCAAAGGTGGAACTGCTGCACTTAAACCCGGTTCAGGAGAGAGCGTTCCGCGCGCATATCCACTGCGATCCAAACTTTCAGCAAATATGGTGAATGGCCTATCTGCACGCGGTGTTACTAAAACATCGTACGTTTCGGCAACGCCAATACGGAACTCATGGAAATCCACCGGCTTTACTTTTTTGCCGTCTACCATGACAACTTTCATATCAAGCCCGGGTATACGAACGTCGAATGTACTCATCGCGGCAGCATTGATAAAACGTAAGCGAACGGTTTCACCCGGATTGAAAATCCCAGTCCAATTCATTTGCGGCGAATTGCCGTTCATCAAATATGTATAAGTTGCCGCTGTCACATCAGCCAGATCAACGGGCATCATGCGCATTTTGCCCCACATAAGGCGTTCATTTACGGTTTTTCCAAGCCCCTTTTCTGACACATCATCAAAGAAGTCCCAAACAGTTCGTTTTTGGTAATTATAATAATCTCCAGAGCGCTTGATATTAGCGAAAATCGCTTCAGGTGTTTCAAACGACCAGTCTGATAACACAACTGCGTAGTCCCGATCATAAGAAAATGGTTCAGGGGTTTTAGGTTCAATCACTAGAGGACCGTATGTTCCGGTCTGTTCCTGAAAAAAAGAATGGCTGTGATACCAATAGGTACCGGCCTGTTTTACTTCGAATTCATATTCATATGTTTCTCCGGGTTGAATACCATTAAAATTAATACCCGGAACACCGTCCATTCTAAACGGCACTAATAAACCGTGCCAATGTATAGAGGAATGCTCAGTATCCATCATGGAATTTTTAACATTCAGACGAACTTTATCTCCCTCGCGCAATTTAACCAAAGGCCCAGGAACTGTACCGTTTATTGCGCTTGCTTTGCCGGTGCGTCCATTCAAAGTAAAAGGTGCATATCCTATATCAAGATTATACAAATTCTTGGTTTCAATATGTCTTATGCCTTGCTGATCAACTGCGCCGGAAGCCGTAGTGGATTTAGCCCAAGCCGGTAGAGGCAAACTCATATTGAGTCCAGTTACAAAGGCTGCTCCTGCGGCACCTCCTATAAAATGCCTTCTAGATATATTTTGTATTTTCGTCATAAGTAAAAATCTCCATTTTGTTCAACGGTTTCAGAGGGATAAAGTTCATACTTTTGTTAGGTTTAAACGTAAGGCATTCATAACAACGCTCACGGAACTGAGTGACATTGCCGCCGCTGCAATGATGGGTGAAAGCAAAATGCCAAAAACCGGATAAAGCACACCGGCCGCAATCGGTACGCCCGCTGCATTATAGACAAAAGCAAAGAACAGGTTTTGCCGGATATTTCGCATAGATGCGACTGAAAGCTTTCGTGCTCTGACGATACCTGTCAGATCACCTTTAAGCAGGGTAACGCCTGCGCTTTCCATGGCAACATCGGTACCCGTTCCCATGGCTATACCAACATCCGCAGCGGCCAGAGCCGGAGCATCATTGGTGCCATCACCGGCCATTGCTACAATTTTACCTTCGTCCTGCAGTTTTTTGACAATGCGCCCTTTATCTTCGGGCAGGATTTCCGCTTCAACCTCCTCAATATTAAGTTGCTTGGCTACAGCTTCAGCCGTACGGCGATTATCCCCTGTCAGCATGACAATACGAATACCTTGTTCATGCAGAGCTTTAATGGCTTCGGATGTTGTTTCTTTGATGGGATCGGCTATGGCCAGTAATCCGGCAACCTTACCCCCAACAGCCATAAATATAACTGTAGCGCCATCTGATCGCATATCATCCGCCTGCGATACCAATGAAGAAGCGTCTACTGATTGCTCTTCCATAAGCATGACATTGCCAAGCGCTACGTTCTTGCCATCAATAGTGCCGATAACACCTTTTCCTGTCGGAGAATCAAAATTTTCAGCTGGTATTAACTCAAGATTTTTGTCCTTCGCCGCCACGACAATGGCATGCGCGAGAGGATGCTCACTGCCTTGCTCTAAAGATGCAGCCAGTGATAAAAGCTCATCTTCTTTAAAATCATCTGTAGCCACTATTTGTGTAACAGTTGGTTTTCCCAATGTTAGCGTTCCTGTTTTGTCGACAACTAAAGTATCGACTTTTTCCATGCGCTCTAACGCTTCGGCATTTTTGATAAGAACTCCGGCTTTAGCGCCTTTCCCTACACCGACCATGATAGACATGGGGGTAGCAAGGCCCAAGGCACATGGACAGGCAATAATCAGAACACTAACAGCTGCGATTAAAGCATAGGTAAAGGCGGGATTAGGGCCAAAAATGATCCAGCTTATAAATGCAATCACTGCAATCAATATCACAGCAGGTACAAACCAACCCGCTACAATATCTGCCATGCGCTGAATAGGCGCCCGGCTGCGCTGCGCTTCAGCAACCATATGCACGATTTGCGAGAGCATGGTGTCTTTGCCTACCCTCTCTGCTTTCATGACAAAACTCCCTGTCTGGTTCATCGTGCCGCCGATTACTTTGTCATCCGGCTCTTTCTTCACAGGCATGGACTCGCCTGTAATCATGGATTCATCAACAGAACTACTTCCTTCAACTACAATTCCATCAAGCGGGATTTTCTCACCGGGCCGGACACGCAAACGATCTCCAACCTGAATTTGATCAAGCGGTACGTCTTCTTCCTCACCATTTTCATTGATACGACGGGCTGTTTTTGGTGCCAGATCAAGAAGCGCCCTAATCGCGCCGCCAGTTTGTTCTCTGGCTTTTAACTCCAATAACTGGCCTAGCAACACGAGAACCACAATCACAGCGGCGGCTTCAAAATAAACAGCAACTGCTCCTTCCGGCCCCTTGAATGCGTCCGGAAACAAGCCCGGTGCCAGTGTAGCGACAATGCTGTATAACCATGCAACGCCTGTACCGATGGCAATGAGCGTAAACATATTGAGGTTGCGCGTTTTAAAGGACATCCAGGCACGCTCAAAAAACGGCCAACCTGCCCATAAGACCACTGGCGTTCCAAAAGCCAGCTGTATCCAGTTCGACATATGCGGCCCGGTCAGGTGAAGACCGAAAACATGTGCCCCCATTTCCATTAAAAACACTGGCAAGGTCAAGATCAGACCAATCCAAAAACGGCGGCGAAAGTCTGTTAGTTCAGGATTTTCGCCTTCTTCTCCCGTAATCGTCTCCGGCTCTAATGCCATGCCGCAAATCGGGCAATTACCGGGGCCTTCCTGACGGACTTCAGGGTGCATAGGGCATGTGTATATTGCGCCTGGTATAGCGGTTTCTTCTTCGCGGGGTTTGAGGTATTTTTCAGGATCTTCAGCAAATTTCTTTTCGCATCCTGCTGAACAGAAATAATAAGAATGATCTTTATATTCCGTCTTATATTTACTGTTATCAGGATCAACTTTCATCCCGCATACAGGATCAAGCACAGATGTTTCTCCCGAATTCACTGTGGCATGGCCATGTTGACAGCATCCTTTATGATTATGGTCGGTCATTATAAATCTCCTTGTAACTGCTGTTCATCTTTCCATCCCCCGCCCATGGCTTTAAATAAATCAATGCTGGCCGACAGGGTTTCAAATCTGGCGCGGGCATAGTTATCTTCGGCCTCAAGCATCATACGCTGTGCATCAAGTACATTTTGAAAATCCAAAACACTGAGTTCATACTGATTTTTTGCAATATCATAGGCTTTGCGCGCTTTCGAAGCCGATTGCCGTAAAGCGGTTTCCCGTTTTTGCGTTGTTTGGACCCGAACTATTGAATCCTCGGCTTCTTTAAAGGCCGATAAAACAGTTTGCTGATAATTTTCCGCCAATTCTTTTTGACGCGCAGTAACTTTCTTCAAATTCCCTTCCAGCCGTCCGCCCTGAAAAATAGGGGCGTAGACTGATGAAGCGAGAGTGAGCGCCGTTGCCGCAGGATCAAATGCTTTGATAAGGTTAGCCCCTATATTGACAGAGGGATAAAAGGCACCGCGGGCTGCACCTATATCGGCATTGGCGGCTTTAAGTTGCGCCTCCAAGACCTTGATGTCAGGGCGGCGTTCTAATAGAGAGGCAGGTTGTAAGACGGCAATTTCGGGCAGCATCATGCCTTTTAAACTGACGCCTTTAATATCAAAGCTTTGTGGCGGTTCGCCTACAAGTAAAGCCAAAGCGTTTTTAGACACAGCCAGCTCTTGTTCAATGCCAGCAAGTTCCGCTTTCGCATTGGACACCACCGTTTCCTGCTGGGCTATATCAAAAGATGTCCGCGCGCCGATTTGAAAACGGGCCTCGGCAACTTGGAGAAGCTCTTTGGTACTTTGCAGGTTGTCCCGCGCAATTTGATAGCGTTCCTGCAAATTCAGCACATTTAAATAAGTTTGCGCCACATCCCCCATAATCACAAGGGCAAGCGCGTCATACGCATATTCACTTTCTTTAAGCGCCTCTATAGCAGCGGCTTTTTGTGCGCGGTTGGCTCCGAACAAATCAAGTTCGTAACCGATCCCCGCATTTACAGTGTATTGAGGAATACCGTTATTGCGCATATCCGTCACATTCATAGGCACGGTCGAACCGCTCATATAAGCCGCAGTGACGCTCGCAGACGGTAGTAACTCGGCTCCAGCCATTTGTAAATCACCCCGCGCCTGCTCAACCCGATGGAGAGCCGCCTGTAAATTATTGTTATGGGACAAGGCTTTTTGAATAAGAAAATCCAACTCCTCAGAATTATAGTTTTTCCACCAGTCTACGGCTATTTGCGCATTCTCACCTTGCGCCAGTGAAGATCGCCAAGCTGGTGTCTGGACATCGGGACGTTCATAGTCAGGCGTTAGCGAGCAGCCTGTCACAAACAAAGCTGCCGCTAACGATGATAATAATAAGCCGGATTTTCTCATGTTGGCTCCTTCAATGCGCGTGGCCGGAATGATCATGGGGTTCGGAGTCATTGGTACTCTGACTGTCCATACCTTGGCTTTCATGCTCATGCCCGCCGCTTTCTTCATGATCTTGAGTTTCACCACTGCCGCCATGTGCGTGTGCGCTGTGATCATGCGAACCTGTATCCGGCAAAGACATCACGCCTGTTCCGTGACGATAGACCAACTCGCCGCCTTTATATCCGGTCACAGCTAGAGCTCCGGAAGCCAGCAGCAATAAAACGGTGAAGATCGCCGTCGGAGCAGCTTTCCGATGTTTGAATGCACTCCATGCCGCGAGAACGGCGAACACACCCGCCGTTCCCAAAGCCCAGTTCCGATGGTTCATCATGGCCGCATGACTTTGTGCATCATGATCCACAGTGCCCGCAGCCTGAAGACCTGCTATCACAGTGCCGACCGTTATCAATGCACCGACCCATAAATTCCATTTCCCGACAGTGTAGAAAACGTCCTTTTTAGTGATTAATCCTGCCAGATAAAACAGCGCAGAAATACTGAGCAGCGCGATAGTGAAATGCACAAATATCGGATGCCAGTTGGGTATGATTTCTATATTCATTACGATATCTCCTTAATGTTGATGATCGTGGCCATCTTCTTGAGGTTTAGCATTATTATTTTCCATTTTTTCAATGACATACGTTTGGTCTTTAAGTTTTAAAAAGAAGCGTACGTTATCGCCTTTTTCAAAGCCAGAAAGATCAACGGACTCCGATACAGGAATATCCATGGTCATTTCAGGCCATTGCAAAGCCGGAATAGGACCGTGCGTGACATTCACCTTGTTATCTGAAATCGCATTCAAAGTGCCTGTCCCTTCGGTAAGCTCCGATGTGTCATGTTCACTGTGCATCATCTTGTCATGCATCATGCCTTCATGACCGTCCATCATATGATCATGATTATCAGCAGCGGCTACCTTATATTTATCCAGATTGGCTGAACTTTCGAAGTAATAGACTTTACCCTGATTATCCGCGCCAATGACGGCCTCTGCCTTGTCCACTTGCACGCCGCTGACCGGATCGACTGCGCTGCGAATATCCGTGTCTTTTTTCAGGCGTGCTTCACACATCGCGCAGCATCCAAAATATGTTTTTCCGTCAACTTCAACTGCGATTTGTTCTTTATCAAAAGCCGTATCGTTCACCATACAAACGTATTTGGCCTCGATAGGTTTAAGCGTATGCGATGTCTCGGTTGCCATTGCAGGCATGGCAATTATCGCCATAAAGAGAGCTAAAAATAGGTGTTTCATGAGGGTTTCCTTTCATTTTCAGTTTGGGTTTGGTTGGGTAGTTTTAAATGCCACTGCATATACAGGGCATAAAGAACAGGGATTAAGATCAGCGTCAGAACTGTGGTGCTCAACATACCGCCGACCATAGGAAGAGCAATGCGGCGCATGACATCCGCGCCGGGCCCATCGGTTAGAAAGATAGGTATAAGACCTAAAATAATCGTGCTGACTGTCATGAGTTTTGGACGTAGGCGTTGAATAGCGCCGTTTCTCACATTCTCCAGCAATTTTTCAAAACTGTCCGGCCAGTGTTCGCGCATTTCGTGGTCGATATAAATCAGCATGACAATAGCAGTTTCCACAGCAATACCTGCCAAAGCGATAAAGCCGACCGCCACGGCCACTGATAAATTATATCCGGCCAGCCACGTCCACCAGACCCCGCCTATAACACCGAAAGGAACTGAGAGCATAATAAGGAGCGTCCGGTCCCATGTACCGAAATGCACATATAGTAAAATCAGAATAATCAGCAGAGTGGAAGGAATTGCTATTTTAAGACGCTCATTCGCGGTCTGCATCTGCTCGAACTGACCGGAGAGCTTGAGCGTATAACCGGAGGGTAGTTCCAGTGTTTTTAAAGACTCCTGTAAGCGCGAAATATATGTGCCGATATCCACACCTTCTATATCGACAAATACCCAGCCATTCAGACGTGCATCCTCGGACTTGATCATGGAAGGGCCTTCGGCCAGCCGGATATCGGCCAGATCCGCAAGGGGTATTTGCGCGCCGTTTGGCGCGGCAACCAGAATATCTTCCAGATCGGAAATATGCTCTCTGAACGGCCTGTCATAGCGCACCATGATAGGATAGCGTTCCCGCCCGATCACAGCTTCATCGAGCATCATGCCGCCGAGAGCGGTCTGGATCACAATCTGCACGCTTGATAGCGATACACCATAGCGGGCAAGCTCACGGCGGTCGGGAATAATTTCGATATATTTTCCGCCAACCACGCGGTCGGCTATGGCACTGCGCGTTCCTTCCACACCGCGCACCATATGCTCTACGTCTTTGGCGATTTGATCAATCTTTTGTAAATCAGGCCCCGCAATTTTAATGCCGACCGGCGTTCTGATCCCCGTGGTCAGCATGTCGAGACGGATTTTTATCGGATAGCCCCAGCTATTCATCATCCCTGGCAAGCGCACTTTTTTATCAAGCTCAGCAATCAATTTTTCCGGTGTCATGCCTGCACGCCATTCCTCACGGGGTTTTAGCTCAATCCAGGTTTCAATCATCGCCAGAGGGGCGGGATCAGTCGCGGTATCCGCACGACCGGATTTGGCAAAGACGTGTTCGATTTCAGGCACAGTCATAAGCTGACGATTGGTTACTTGCAAAATCTCGCGCACCTTGGCAGGGGAAACGCCTGGCACCGTCATTGGCATGTAAAGCAGTCCGCCTTCATACAGCGGCGGCATAAATTCATGACCGATTTTGGTTACAGGGATGGCTGTGCTTAAAAGAGCAATCACCGATAAGGCGACCGTTGTTTTGCGCCATTTCAAAGCCAAATTCAAAAAGGGTTTATATAGAGCTATAAAAAAGCGGTTGATTGGGTTTTCGTCTTCACGGCGTATTTTCCCGCGTATCAGCCAGAGCATTAAAACTGGCACAACCGTGACCGACAGGAAAGCGGCGGCTGCCATAGCATATGTTTTTGTAAAAGCCAGCGGTGTAAAAAGCCGTTCCGATTGTCCCGTTAAAGCAAAAACAGGGAGAAATGAAACCGTGATGATCAATAAAGAGAAAAACAACCCAGGCCCTACCTCTTTTGCTGCCTGAATGAGCAAGTCGCGTTTTAAATTTTTATCGGCGTTATCGGGCAATGAAGAAAGTTTACGATGGGCATTTTCCACCATAACAATTGAGGCATCCACCATTGCGCCAATGGCAATTGCAATGCCGCCGAGTGACATGATATTGGCTGTGATTCCTTGGCCGGCCATAATAATGAACGCCGCCAATATGCCGAGCGGCAAAGTAATAATCGCAACCAGAGCGCTCCGCGCATGCAACAGGAAAAGAAATGTTATCAGAGCAACCATCAGGCTTTCTTCCAAAAGCTTATGCTCTAAATACTCAACAGAGCCTTCTATGAGCTTGCTGCGGTCATAAACGACTTTCAGCTCAACACCATCCGGCAATCCTTGTTTGACGGATTGCAGTTTGTCTTTGATATCTTCTATGACACTCAAGGCATTCGCACCGGGCCGCATAACAACGATGCCGCCAACTGCTTCGCCAATACCGTTCAATTCTGTAATACCGCGCCGAATGGATGGACCTTCTACGATACGCGCAACATCACCAAGAGTAACAGGTGTTCCATCTACGCTTTTAAGAACGGTTTGTTCTAAATCTTCCGGCTTTGTGACGTATCCAAATGAGCGGATCAGATATTCAGTTTCCGCCATTTCCAGTGTGCGTCCGCCCGTTTCTTTATTCGCTCCGCGTGTAGCCTGAATGACAGAATCCAAAGTTATATCGAAAGCACGCAGTTTGTTCGGATCGACCAATACCTGAAACTCTTTAACAAATCCGCCGACACCCGCCACTTCAGCAACACCATCTACCGTGGCTAGCTCATAGCGTACAAACCAATCCTGCAGACTTCTAAGCTCTGCCAGATCGTGCTGACCAGTCCTATCATAGAGCGCGTACTGAAAAACCCAACCTACACCTGTTGCATCAGGCCCAAGCTGTGGATCTGTTCCTTCGGGCAAGTTGCCACGCACCTGCGAGAGCGCTTCCAGAACGCGGCTGCGCGCCCAGTACATATCAACATTATCTTCAAAGACGATGTAAACAAAAGATGTGCCGAACATCGAAAATCCGCGCACGACTTTTGTTTTCGGCAGACCCAGCATCTGGGTAGATAGAGGAAACGTGACCTGATCTTCAATGACCTGTGGCGCCTGTCCAGGAAAATCAGTCCTGATAATCACCTGCGTATCGGATAAGTCTGGAATGGCATCAAGGGGAATTTTATTGAGCGAAACAATACCCGCCGCCAACAATGCCAGTGCACCGAGCATCACAAAGAAGGTATTGGCCACCGACCAGTCTATGATCTTGGCCACAAAACTTTGCGACGGGTCGTGTGACAGGTCTTTTTCCTGCTTAATGGACATGTCCGCCCTCCATATTCATAGCGGGTGAAGAACCCTCATCTGCGTCTGATCCCATCTCAGGCATAACCATATCACCATGATCATGGCCCATATTGGCCATACCGCCGCGAAGGTTACTCTCCGCATCGATCATAAACTGGCCGGATGAGACAATCCGCTCTTCAGCTTCAAGACCGCTTGTGATTTCAGTCAGCCCATTCGCGGTTATGCCGGTTTCAACCATGCGGGGGCGGAATTTCCCGTCGCCAAGCGCTTCAATCACGTAGGAACCGCCTTCGCCATAGAGAACCGCGTCTTGTGGGACTGCCAGTCTCTTTTCCAACTTTCCTGTCAAGGTAACATTGGCATAGGTTTCCGGCTTTAACGCACCGTCAGGGTTATCGGCCACAACACGAACTGTGACCGTACGGCTGTCCGGATTGGCGATGGGGTGAATAAAATCAATAGTACCCTGAATTTTTTTGCCTGTTTCGGAAAGCGCGATGTCTGCACGATCTCCTGCTTTTAAAAACTCTATATCGCGCAGCGACACTTCGGCATTGATCCAGACTTTAGAGAAATCCTGCAATGTCAAAACGCGCGCGCCTTCCCCCATATACATCCCGGGTCTGGCTTCCAGCATCGTCACCGTCCCATCCAAAGGCGCGTAAAACGGCGTGGCCTCCATCATTTTTCCGCCTTTTTTAAATTCGGCTATGGCTTTATCGTCCATCCCGTAAAGCCGGAGACGCTGTTCCGCTTTGCCTGTGCGACTGCCTATCAGGTAATCGGATTGCGCGGACATGAGATCGGGGCTGTAGAAGGTAAATAAGAGATCACCTTTTTTAACATTATCACCAATAGCGCTTGTTGCCAGATCCACTATCCATCCATCTTCCCTGACGGTTACGGTATGTTCTAAGCGTGTGCTTGCCGCAATTTTACCGTAGGCGCGGATTGATTTCCCAAATTCTTCTAGTGAGACTTGAGCCGTTTTAACACCAAGGGCCTGAATATATTCCGGCGTAATGACGATTGCATTTTCATCAATTGTCCCGCTTTCATCACCGGACGCACTGGTTTTTTCTGTCTGTTTGGGGACAAGAGACATACCGCAGATCGGACATGTATCACCAGCTCCGCCTTCTATATGCGGGTGCATAGGGCAGATATAAACCTCTTCTGCCGCATAAACGGGATTTATAAATAAAAGTAGTAATAAAAACGCTAAAACACGCATGCCAAAAGCTCCTTTCTTTAAGGCGTAAAAAACCGTAAAAAGGAGCGTGTTTAGATGCGCATACGCTGCGTTGAGAGATAAAGATCAATATTGTTGAAATGAGAAGAAGCAACATTAATAGGCGGTCCGCGTATCAGTCGTGTCATTTGCGGATGCAGATTATACAAAGCTGTCAGATTAGCCCATGAAAAATCAATCTGATCCAGGGTAAGATCGGGCGTAAAATCAATATTTTGATCAACATTAAATAAGTCTACATTTAAGCAATCCGAAGAAAGCATAGGTGTGTGTGGGTTTTTGTCTTCAGATGATTTATCACCATGACAAGGCATTGGAGCAGCATCTTTAGTAGTATTTTCAGTTTGTGCAGCTTCAGCCATAATCGGACAAAAAGACATTGTGCACGCTAATGAAAGCGTGAAAATTATCAATGCCATAAATGCCGAAATAGATTTTCACATAATGCTTTATAATA
>NZNU01000061.1 GCA_002695035.1 Micavibrio sp.
CAAGTTCCATTCCTAGAAAACCATTTTGTTGGGAAAGTAATGTTGGAAAACTGTTTGCTTCTTTTGAGCGTCTGATTTCTTCATTAGCTGAACCTTCGGTCAGATTAAATACCAAAACCACTTTGTATGAATTTGCTATGTCCATTTTTTTATTTGTTTAAATTGTTATTTATTTTAATTGTTAGCTCTATAAATGTTTTTATTTCCGATTGGGTTAATCCTTTTATAATTTGTTTTTCCGTTTCAAGCCAAATTGTGGATAGTCTTTCTAATTTTTTTCTTCCATTTGAGGTGAGCAAAATTCTCGAAGTTCTTTTATCTTCCTCGTCTTTTCGTTTTACTATAAGGTCGTTCTTCGCCATTCTTTCCACCATAGTAAAAAGTGTGGCGTGCTGAATACTCATTTTTTCTGTCAATTGACTCATTGTCAATCCGTCATTCTGGGATAAATGAAATAACAATCCTTCTTGACCTGCATAAAGTCCAATTGAAGCGAGTTTTTCATTTAAAAAACTTCTGTGTGTTTTGAATAGTTTTATTAATTCTTTGCCAACATTTTCCATAAAAGCATTTCTGATTGACAAAAGTATTAAAATAATATTTAGTCGACTAAGTAAATAAAAATCTTTTTAATTTATTATTTTTTAGCTTTATGTTGATGAGTTGTTCTTAAGTAATGCGTCAGGAGAGCTTGTCGCTAACGGTCAACTATAAGCGGAGTGCAGGATTAGTAGCGCTTCACTTTTGCTTAGCTTTATATTTGTTACTATTCAATTCGTTTCAATTTATCACTTTTGCCCGCATTACGCTTATACCATGTTAGTTAGCTACAGTTTTTTTATTCTTTCAATCGCAAAGTTCAGTTGGGTATCTTTATTGCTCATAAAGTCTTCGTAGGATTGAGAAACTCTTAAATTGGGTATAATTCCATCACCAAATTTTTCATCTGATACTTCTTTTACATCTTGTTCAAGGTCAACAATCGAAAATGTTAGATTAAGTTTTGAATTTGGAAGTTCATAAGTCACGGGGATATGTCCTGTATGACCATAATAACCACCCAGGGTCTCTTCGCCAATAACTATTGAATTTTCGTCACTCTTAACTAAACTTGCAAATAATGAACCCGCAGATGCTACATAGGGATCAATCAGTAAAATAATGGTTCCTTGAAAAGCATTTGTATTGGGTTTCCAAACCGTATTGAAAGAGTCATTTTGGTAGTATTTGCCATTTTTAAAAATAGAATGCTCTTCTTTTAATTCTTCTGGAAGTTCATCAATATCATCATCGATGTAATATTTTGGAAATGGAATATCGTGAAAGATTGTGAAGGCTGTTTTATTCTCTTTGAATTCTCTTTGTGTTAAATAAGAATAAAGTAGAATGTCGTTTGGGTCATTACCCCCTCCATTTCCACGTACGTCAACAATTAGATTTTCTACTTTTTTGGTTTTAAGCGTTGTAAATACGGAATCCAAGAATGCTGCATACTTTGTATGTCCGTCTGTATCGGGGCCGCCCATTCCAAAAGTGTGTACTTCCAAAAGCCCCGTGTTTATGCTGTCCAAAAGCTCATAAGCATAGTCTGTGCTTATTGTATGTTCAAATTCTTTAGAGTATCGTTTGTTGTAATTCGCGTAAAAATCTGTGTAGGAAACACTTGCAATGGTACTTTTTTTTATAATATCTGTATTTTTTGCTTTGTACTCTATGTCAAATTGGTTTTGCTTTCCCATTGCCAAATACATATAGAAGGGCAACCAATTTGTTTCAATTTTTATGTTTTTGCCTGATTTATTAAACCCGTCCGTACTCACATATTTTCCTACTGAAGTAACAAACTGATTAGCATTCATATCATTGATAGAAATTATTTCGCTTCCTATAGGTATGTTTTTATAATCAAGATTTGTATAAATTTTGTTTTCTAAATATTTAAGTGGAATAGGGAAGAATATTTTTTGTTTACTTAAATGATTGTCTAAAGAGTCGGGGTAAGTCAGCTCGTTGTGACAACTTCCCGTATAATCAATAACGTTCCATAGGATGTTGTAAAATTCTCTGTAGGAAATATTGTCTTTTATTTCTGCTTTATTCTTCCTGAAAACACTATCAATTTGGTGCTTGGTGCGATATTTATAAAGTCCTGCATTAGCTTCCCTATAAATTGATTGGAAAATCTCAAAGTCTTGAAGCATTTCCTGTTTTGATAGCGAATAGTTTTCTTTAAATTCAGGTTTTTTATTTTCCGTTTTACAGGAGATTAGCAAAATTAGACTTGATAAAATAGTGATTTTCATTTGTATGCTCAAATTGTAGCTAACGGGAGTCCCCGCAAAAACCCCTAAATTAACTTAAAAAGGCATGAGATGAGGGGCATAGATGACTTTTAAGAGAGTTGGATTGAAGAATGCGGCAGAGGGCTGACTAACTTTTGAATAAAAGTAAAGGGTTGAGAGGGCTTTAAAAAGGCCGATTTTTAGTTCTAAAACCTGCCAAAGGGCCTTTAGCCTCTTTTGGAGTTCTTCTTTACCGATAATGTGTAGTGTTCTCAACAGGTTTTAGGCCGTAAAGCACAGGTACACCTCAGAGAGTACATGTTTCTTCTTACAAACCAGAGTATGGGTAAAGCCCCACTGCCGCTTAAGAGTGCCAAACTGGTGTTCGGTAATTTGCTGGCGTTGTCGGTAATAATCAGGGTTGTGGTTAACGCGGGCAGCATTTTGCTCCACATCTTCCTGGTATATGCTTCTTTCTATAAAGCGCCCGTTTTTATTTTTGGTACACCGCTGGCGCAGCGTACAACCTTTACAGGCCTTGGTTTTATAATGTTTTACGCGATGGTTTCTTTTAGGGTAAATGCTTCCATTGGTGTGCAGCACTGCCCCTGCCGGGCAGGTGTAGGTATCGTCTTGGGTACTGTATTTAAAATCCTGCATGTCGTACAGGCCGTTCTTTTGTGAGGAATGCTCCTTGGGAGAGGAGTAGGTGGTAATGTTGTTTTTACTGCAGCGGGCAATCTCCGCCCCGGTGGTGTATCCTTTATCGGTAAGGGTGTTCATTCTGTCAACCTTCAGCAGTTCTTTAGCCTCCAGGGCCATATCGGCCAGGGCATTGGTATCATTCACATTTCCGGTTTGTGCATTTACAAACAGCTTGTGTTTACTATCGCAGCCGGCCTGTACGTTGTAACCTACGTTTACCACATTGCGGTGCAGTATCACTCCCCGTGCATCAGGATCAATAGTGGAGATCTGTGATTGCCCGGAGTTTTTCAGTTCCTTTTCTATGGCCTTGTATTGTTGTTTTTGGGAGAGCTGGTGGACGATCTTCTCTTCAATTTCCTGCCTCTGCCCGGTGCCATCGGCCTGGTCCAGCTGCTGGTTATAGTCGGCTATTTTACCGTTAATGTATTCCAGGTGACGGTCTATCTTCTTTTGATTGAAGTTATTTTTCAGGCTGTTCCGGGCGCGGATCTTAAAGGAATCAATGGCGATGGTTTCCCTCTCGATCAGCTTCCATTCTTTCAGCAGGATTACAAAGTGCTGAAAGGCTTTTTTAAAGGCCGGAGCATTGTTTTTACGGAAGTACAAAATGGTTCGCGGGATGGGCTTGAGTCCTTTCAGCAGCCACCACAGCTCTACATTCACCAGGCAGGCCTGGTGCAGCTTAGCGGAAGATCGAAGTCCGTGGCGGTAGCCATACATATATAACTTTAACAACACGGCCGGGTGATAGGGCGGTCGGCCCTGGGTTTCGTGCTCCACATGGGTAAACCCTAATTTATCCAGCGGGAGGGCCTTCACAAAAACATCCATCAGCCGGGCATAGGAGTCTTCGTGTACCATCTCTTCCAGTGCGATCATCGAGAACTGCTTTCGATCTATTTCTATATCTAAGTGGTGCATAGGTACTTGATTATCACTTTCAAGATACCCTTTTTAGTAGTGATTACTACTTAAAAACCTCGCTCCTTATTAACAAATGAATGTGGGTTTTTGCGTGGTCTGACGGTCTTGTATATGAAAAGTAGCGGATTTAATACACCAGTTTTTCAGTTTAACAATGACCTCTAATTTATTAATTTTCATTCGTTTAAGCGACTAAACCGCTATTTTTTATATACGTTGTGTCTGTTGCACAACTCTTATAGTCTGTAAAATTATAGAGTGAAGCTTGGTTATTAATTTAAAAAATCATTGTTTTTCAAACACTTAAGTTCAAGACTTATCATGCTGTCCTTGCCGAAAATTCCTAATTTGGAGTTGTGCAAAGGCTACCGTTGTTGTAGCCAGTTATTATTCTGGAAATTCAATTTCTGTATCATTAATAGTTTCGTGTTTAGTGAACCAACCTAATGTTTTTACATCTTTTCTAATATCTTCTTCTAAAGCTTTTGAATATTTCTCAACTTTTTCCACAAACGCAAAGAGAAATTTGTGTTTACTATTTGAAGATATTAAAATCATTGACTTGCTTTTATAATTTGTAAACAAGTTAAAACTTTCTATAGCTAGATTATTCAAAGTGTTTATCATTTCGAAATTCATTTCGTCAGTATAGAAAGTAAATACAATGCCAATTCCATCAAAATCGCCATATCTTCTGCCAAAACTCAACCCTTTTTCATTTTTNTATCTATCGTAAAAATCGAAGTAACTTTTAGAAATAGTTCTTCTGGTTAACCTATCAAAAGAAAGTAGAGTTTTTGCTAATTTTTCTCTCATTGGGTTGAGATTAATTAACAGTTCATTTTTAACAAATTCGTCTATGAAATAACTTGCTCGATTTTCTTTTTCTTTGTTTTTAACTTTCTGGTTTCTACTAAATTTATCCCAATCGCCATCAATAATAAGGTAATAGCCATTTGAGTCTCCATTTAAGATATCTGGAAAGTTTCTGGTATTTTTAAAAAAATGAGCCAATAAGTCTTTTTCAGTACCAGAAATTAATATAAAATCAGACTCTACTCCTTCTGTGATTTGAAAAAACTCCTTTTGGGTTTCAATAGGAAAATCGTGTTCTTCTGCGGGTAAAATTAGTGTAACTTTATTTTTAAAAAGCTTTTCTCTTTTTTCAAGGTAGTCTATAAAATCTGGAACAGTATCTAATTGTTTAATTATGGTTTCAAACGAATCTTTATCAAATAGAGTGACATAGTCATCGTTCTTTGTTACTTGATTAAAAGGATAAAACTTTACGTTTTCTCCGAGATTAATTATAATTCTAAAAGTCTTTTTAATTTCATCTCTTGGAAAAGTTTCTATTGGTTTATCTGGATGTTTTATTTTGACTTCAGAATTGCCAAATAGAACTCTAGAAGCTCCGTGTAATTGCTTAACTGCTTTTGCAATTGTATTATTAAAATACCTAAAGTGATTACCTTTAAATTCATAATTTTTAACTGTAATTATAATTGCAATTGAATTAAATAAAATGAGTAAATCACATATCTCTTTTTTATTGCCATTTTCAAATTTGGGACTTGGGTAACACCAAAACTTAAAAAATGAATTGTAAGCCAATTCATTTACAAATTTTTCGCCAAGAGTTCCCTTGTCGTCCATTTCTGTTCAATCCTTTGTAGCTAGTTATTTTTTATTTCTAATTACTATCGTTTTGACCTGTGGCGTATTATCTAAAAATGAAAAATCAGATTCCCATTTTCTATCGTCCAAGTCAACTGTTTCATCTACAAGTATCCCAAAAATCAAAGTTCGAATATTAGGATGTTGAACATAAAAATCCTTTAATCCGCTTAAAGTTTTTACAATTGCTCTTTTATCTCCATCGTTTTTTATATGCTTTAATTCGATAACCAATTGACTTTTAAACAAATTAAAGTCAGACCTTTTTTCTTGTCCGTCAAATTTTAGTTCAACATCTTCTCGACTTAAATTAGGAAGCCAAGGTTTTACAACAATCCAAAATAAATTCTGGAAGTCGTATTCGTCATTTATATTTTTTGTCCAACCTGTTTTTGCTTGTCCGTGATTAGTTACAGAATGAGTTGAAGGAATTAGTCCTTTTAAAATTTCAATTATAAATTCACTTGCTTCTTCTGTCGATGAACCGATATATGGTTTGGCAGTTAATCCATTTTCATTGGCTCGCTTAAAGTACTTTTTTAAAGCACTTATCTCATAATATTCAGCGGTTCCATTTGGTAATGAGGTCAGTTCGTGATTTATCCGTTTATCGACTTCTACTTTCTTTCGTTTTTCTAATTCTGCACTTTTTCCAGTCGCACGGTCGTAAAGCAATACTGCGTTTACACTTTTAACTAATTCATCGTTATTGCTGGCTTCTATATAACTTTCATTTGCTACACTTGTCGCTTTTCCATTCTCCAAAATGAATAAATCTAATGCTGTACTATGTTCAAGTGTAAAATCTCTTAAAAGCGAAGGCTTAATTCTATTTGCTGTAGTAATTAAAATGTCAATATCGGAACGAGAACTTCCTGTTTCAAATCTTCTGGAACCGAACAAATACACATTTTCAATGTCAGGAAATTTTCCAGCAAGTATTTTAATTATTGCTTCTAAATCGAAAATGTCTTCTTCTATCATTTAGGTTTGTTTTAATTGGCTACAACGTTGCGGCTAAGCTTTCGGTCGGATTTTACAAACGCTAAACTGTCGGCTTTGACCAAAGATAGCAGATGTGTAAAAACCTTGCGGCAAGCCGTCAGCCCGCCTGAAGCTTAGGTTTTGTTGGCCACAGTTTTTTATTTTAATTTCATTTCAGAATAATAACCTTTAATTCCGATACCAATTGTCCTAAAGTACTTTCCATTTTCATATTCGTCTTCAACTTCATTTTCTTCATAGTCCGATGGAATTGTTGGGCGCCAGAATGATAATTCAAGGTCTGGAAAAATATAGCTATATGGTATTTCAAAGTCTTCGGAGTCAAAGTCACATTTTGTTACTGATTTCACGTGATTTATCAATTGGTCTGCTGGTGTCCAAAAAATGTCGATATCATGAATTCTAATTGAAAAGTCTTTGTTGCCTGTCTTGGAATATTCTATGTATTCAACTTTGTCATTTTGGTCATAACTGACTGAGAAAAAAATATCATTAGATTGATAACAGTCCTTTTCTGGAAAGCTATCTGTAGGTTTTCCAATTTTCTCATAGACTTCTTGTTTTGTTAAACCAAGTTTGATTTGTCCAGCAGAGGCTAATGGTTTGATGTCTATAGTCATCATTTTTAAATTGTGCCCAACGTGGGATAACCTCTATTATATGTGTTATCCCATTTAAGTTTATTTTATATCAGGAACCGCAGAAACCCTTTCAGGAAAAGAGAAGGTAGACATGGATAGAGCAGTGCCTAGCGGTAAATTTACTCTTTTCTTTGTTTAACGGCTTCCTGATTTATACTTCTATCTCATCCGGTTGATCCAATGGCATATTTTAAATTCTTCCTGGCAACAAAGTTTTCAGAAAGACCAAACTTTTTTAAAAAGGTAAACGGGCGGTTAATGTCGCAGGTTTTAAAAACCTATTCAAAATGGTAGACCAATATGGATTTCTATTTATAGAAAACAAAGTATCCATAATGTGCAAAAAATACTTTTCAGGTTTGAGGAACAGTGGTTTAGAAGTAATGCAGAACTATTTAATTATAATAGATCACTTCGTGGAAATAATAAAGGAATGGATCAAAAGAGCATAGCAATATGGAAATATAACAAATAACTATAGATAAGTGGAAATACACTAGTTATTTATAATAAATAGCTAGTGTAATATAGTGGAGTACTGTGTGCCTATAGTAATACAATGGATAGATATGAAAAGAAACTATGGATATAT
>NZNU01000054.1 GCA_002695035.1 Micavibrio sp.
TGCTGGCATACCGCCAAGCTGCCCGGCAGAAATATCTGTGTTTTGGACCTGAACAGCTCTTTGAACGTCCAGCGGTGTGAGGTTGTAGCTGTAAAGTTTAGCCGGATCGAGCCAGATACGCATTGCATGCTGTTCTCCGAAAACCGTAACACTACCAACACCGCTTACGCGGGAAATCGGATCGCGGAAATTACTGACCAGCATGTCACTGAGCTCGCCCTGCGACATACTGCCGTCTTCGGAATAAACACCGATAATCAATAAAAAATTATCATTAGACTTTGTAACAGTAACACCCAGCGCCTGGACTTCCTGCGGGAGTTGGCTAATTGCACCTTGCACTTTATTCTGGGTTTGCACCTGTGCAATATCAGGATCTGCCTCCGGCTCGAAGGTGAGAGTGATACTCATTGACCCATCAGAGCTGTTTGATGTGAAATAGCGCAAATAATCAATACCTGTCAGGCGCTGTTCTATCACCTGCGTAACAGCATTTTCCACTGTTTCGGCGGAGGCTCCGGGATAAGCCGCGCTAATCGCGACAGTGGGCGGTGCAACTTTCGGGTATTGTTCAATCGGCAAGGCACGTATAGACAACACACCTGCGAGCATAATGACAATTGCAATCACCCACGCAAAAACTGGGCGGTCAATAAAAAAACGAGCCATAATAATCTACTCCTTACCGCCTGATATTTCGGATTCTGGTTCCGGGTCTTGTTCTTCTGATTTATTATTTCTTTGCCACGGCGTTGGAGAAACCGCAGAACCGGGGCCAACTTTTTGATAGCCTTCAACGATAACAGAATCTCCGGCTTTTAATCCGCTAGATACAATCAAACTATCCTTATATGTCTGCTCCGCCTCAATGGTTTGAGGCTGTGCCTTACCTTCAGGAGTGACGACCCAGACGGTCAAGCCACCTTCGGGAGTGCGCGTTGTAGCCCTTTGCGGTACAAGAAGGACTTCATTGCTTCCGAAATCAAGATTGGCGCGCACAAAAAGTCCGGGCAGTAAAATTCCGTCCGGATTTGGCATTAAAGCGCGCAAGGCGATAGAGCCTGTTGTCTCGTCAATAGTTACTTCGGAAAACTTTAACGTGCCTTGATGTGGATAGGGTTTCCCTGTTTTTTCATCGAGAACAAGTTTAACAGTTATTTCCTCTTTACCCATCATGCGTGCGCGTAAATCCATAGCCTCGCTACCGGATTGTTGAATATCAATATATACAGGATCAAGCTGGGTGATAGTGGCCAGGTTTTCCGCCTGATTTGCGGTTACAAGTGTTCCCTCAGTAACAAAAGAGCGGCTTATTCGGCCTGATATCGGTGCATAGACCTTAGTATAATCAAAGTTCACTTCCGCCATAGCCACATCAGCCTGCGCAACAGCAATTGCGGCCTTGGCCTGGTCAAACTGCGCTTTAACATCATCATAATCTTGCTTGCTGACCGCATCAATTTTGACAAGGTCTGCGTAGCGTTTTGAGCGTGCGTCAACGGCTTTAACATTTGCCTGGGCACTTTTTAGATCGGCCTTCGCACTGTTAAGAGCGGCTGCATATCGCGCATCATCAATCTGATAAAGTTGCTGCCCCTTCTCGACATCTGCACCCTCTTCGAAAAGACGTTCTATAATAATTCCGTCTACTTGCGGACGCACTTGTGACTGGCGGAAAGGTGTAACACGTCCCGGCAACTGATGCGTAACCTCTATGGTTTCAGGGACAATCTCGAGCACAGAAACCGGCTGAGGCGGCATGGCATTGCCCTGGGCGCCTGCGCTCTGCTCTTCGGCATTATGGGACGAAGACCACCAATACCAACCGGCTCCGATCAGGAAAAACATCAATATCAATAGGGTTACTGTCTTCTTCATAAGAGGGGTCTTTCTTTTCCTTGCCATTCCAAAACTGGACAAATATAAAAAATAGAGTTATATTTATAACATACATGCGTGTATGTTTATTGTCAAGTGAAAGGATTATTGTTTATGAAACGCACAAAAGAAGAAGCCGAAAATACACGCGATGATCTTTTGCTATCTGCTATTCAAATTTTTTCTGAAAAAGGTGTTGCGCGAGCAACCCTGGCTGAGATCGCTAAAGGAGCCGGTGTTACACGCGGCGCAGTCTATTGGCATTTTGAGAATAAGGCACAGATTTTCGATGCATTACATGAGCGTATGTACAGGCCTTTTTTAGACGGTATTCTTAAGGGGCTGGAAAAAGAGCACCCCAACCCTCTCGAGCAGTTGCGCGATCTCTGGATAGAGCTTTTTATTGATCTGGAAAAAGACGAGAGAAGAAAGCAGGCCCTGACTTTGTTTATGAGAAAATGTAATTATTCAGGAGATTTAGCGCCTTATAAAGAGGAACATCAAAAAAAGCAGGAACAAAGTATAAAAGCTTTTGAGGATTATTTAGAGAAATACAAAAACAATGGAAATCTTCCTAGAGGGGTAGATTCCAAAACTTTGACAGAGGGTATGTTTTGCTACATGAAAGGCATTCTTTTTCAATATTTGGATGAGCCCGAAACATATAATATACAGAAGAAAGCACCCCAGCTTATAGGTCTGTTTTTTAATTCCCTGATAAGTAATAAAGGCTGATACCTGCCGGACTTACTATACTTCCCACAGGTAATACTATCTCCGTTTATCTTACGTAGACTTTGTCAATGTGCCAAAACCAGTTAGAATGGAAATACCAAGGAAGGTTCTATAATTTTTAAAACAATCAGTTTTGCTCATAAAACCAAAATATCAGATCAAATCCTATAGACAGATTTAATTTGAAAGAGCCTTTGCCAGTGTCACTTTACACTGCCATCCTTTTGTAGAAATCAGCCGAAGCCGAAAAAATGACAGCTTCAAGGTTTTGATAAAATAAGGTATAAGGTACAAGCTATACTCTACTATTAAGCTTGAAAATTTAAGCCTATTCCATTCATACCGTCTTGAAGGGGAGGCACCCCAACATTAGAAAGAAATCCCATTATGGAAGTGTATTTTCTTATTGTCGCTATAATTGGATTTGTTTCACTCAGTATTTCCTGGGTTGTTTATCTCTTTAATAAAACTTATGTGTCTTATCCCATATTATTTCTTATATTAGGAATTGTATTCTACAGCACTATTGATGCCTTACCCTGGGTCTCACCTTTTAGAAATGAAAAATTTACCGTCCATCTGACAGAGATAATGGTGATCATCGCCTTAATGGGCACAGGTCTTCGCCTTGACAAACCTTTCAGTATTTCGACATGGCGGGTTCCTTTTCTTCTGGTTACTGTAACGATGTTTCTTTGCATTATATCACTGGCAGCCATCGGTTATTTTTGGCTAGGATGGGGTCTGGCCACTGCTGTTTTAATAGGAGCTGTGCTCGCACCAACTGATCCTGTGCTGGCTGCTGACGTTCAAACTGGACCTCCTAACAGCAAAAAAGACGGAGAAGTAAAGTTTTCCCTAACAGCAGAGGCCGGTATGAATGATGGGATGGCGTTTCCTTTTATCTGGTTGGCCATTGGATTGTTGATGTCTTCACAGACAGGAGACAGTTTTTTCACTGAATGGGTACTTAAGGATGTTCTATATAGGCTGAGTGCCGGTGCTTTCATAGGATTTATAAGCGGTAAGGCTATAACTTATCTTTTCTTTCGCATCGTGGAAAAACATAACGCTTTTGAAGTAAGAGAAGGATTAGTTGCACTTTCAGTGGCACTATTAGTTTATGGAATTACGGAGCTTGCTCATGGCTATGGATTTATCGCAGTCTTTATTGCAGCTGTTACCATTCGTAATTACGAAATGGATCACGAATACCATCAGACCCTTCATGCCTTCATTGATCAGATAGAACGTATTCTGATTGCTATTTTACTGGTGTTATTTGGAGGCAGTATAGTTGATGGTATTTTGGATCATTTAACCCTACCTCTCATATTAGCAGCTATAGGGTTCGTTTTTTTAATTCGGCCATTGGCTGGCTTACTTGCATTATTCCCTCTGAGAAAGATGCCATTAAAGGAAAAACTCGCCATCAGTTTCTTAGGTATAAAAGGGATAGGATCTTTTTTCTATCTCTCCTTTGCATTAGAGGAAGCATCTTTCCCGGCTCAGGAAGAGCTTTGGTCATTTACATCATTGATTATAATAATTTCTATATTCATGCACGGCATTACAGCCGCAGTTCTTATTAAAAAAGCCGATTAAACAAGGGTTCTCGTTTACTTGCAAAAATTTATAAGTAAATTTCTTATATCAATGTATTGGAAGAGATATATGGCTGGGGGGACTAACGCCGGATACTCTCTTTAAAAATTTTTATCTCTGGCAGCTAATACATGTGCCATGAATTTCGGCATTCCAGTGATTAAAGTCAAAGCCAGTACCTTGAATCTGATCTTTCAGTGCTTGCGGAAGATGGCAAAGATGAATTTCATTGACCGTCCCGCAATCATCACAAACCATAAACTGCGATCCCTCATGAGTATGACCTGCATGACATGTAACAAAAGCATTCAAACTCTCGATTTTATGAATGAAGCCATGCTCCTGTAAAAAATCTATCGCGCGGTAAACCGTTGTAGGTTTCGGCTTTTCCGTGGTCTTGCCTATTTCTTCGATAATATCATAAGCGCCAACAGGCTTTTCACTACCAGCAATCACTTGCAAGGTTGATTTACGAGGGTCTGTGAGGCGCAGACCATTATGTAAGCAATATCTTTCAAGCTCCTCCAAACACTGCTCACTATTTTTATTTCCTGTCATTCCGCAACCTGTTTTGCATCTGTTAAACGATAAAACGTGCTGTACTCGGGATCATCCGGTACAAGCTCCAATGTACCTTTTATTGTAACTGGTTCATAATCAAATTCAACAGGGTGGTTATCCGCGTGTACCTCAATCACAAGTGAAGGGCCCACATGGTACTGATACGGGCAGCTCAAAGGGAATGGTCCAAACAGGAATTCTTTCTGTTCATCAGTTTGATCCAACGGAAACATATAGCCTTTGACGATAATCTCTTTTCCATCAAGCGCCTTGACTTCAGGGGGGAACTCCGGCTTGCTGTAGAAGTTGTCATATCCGTCTTCTGTCTTGGATTGAGCCTCAACTTCCTTGGTTTTTCCAAAAACCTTCCAATCGGTTCCGCCCTCGGGAATATCAACAAAGTCTTTGATGTAATCCTGGATCGTCATTGTTTTTTCACCACTGATTTCTTCCATTGTCAGCGCATGCGCTGAATGTCCGATCAGTAAAGCAACCATGATCATTAGAATAAATCTCATACTCTGCCTTTTGCCAATAAAGTGGATATATTTGTTCGTGCAGCTGTTACAGAGGGTACTAATGCTGCGAAAAGTCCAGCCAGAACCCCCAGAAGAATAAAGCCGATATCCATAGTTGAGGGTAATAAGAGACTTTCAGGAACGATAAACCTGTTTAGGTTCTCAAATGAAATCACAGCACTATAAGCAATGAGATGGCCTAGAATTGCTCCTGCGACAGCTCCAACACCACTTATGATAACGGCCTCAGCAATTACCGTGGCTGCCAGTCGCCCGGGACGCGCACCCAAAACTCGTAAAACGGCCAAGTCATAGCGCCGCAGCGCAAGACCTGATGCCAAAGTGGCCCAGAGCATTAAGGTTGAGAGAATGACAAAACCAGCCCCCAGAACAATTGCAAGTTGTTTCCCTACACCTAAGCTCTTGGTAAAGCGTGCTATTTCATAAGAGGGAACAGCCGCCATTATATTAGAAGAGTCGTTAATACGACGCGGAAGATTCATTAAATCAACGGGGCTTCTTACCTTGATTAAAACTGACGTCAATTGACGTTCCAAATCAGCCTCATCAGTATCCTCGTGAGCATCCTCATGCACATGTTCATCATCGTGATGATGTTCTTCTTCCTCGTGTTTGTCATCATGGTGGTGATGCCCATGAAGTTGTTGAACATTTTCCAAATTTGTAACAATCAAATTATCCAAAACGGTGCCTGTGCGTTTTAAAACGCCTGTAATCTCATAGGGTTCTGTATCATGAACATCTTCGCTATTTGCTGAAAAACCATGTGATACAACAATGTCTTGACCGGTCTTCAATCCTGTTTGCGCCCCCGCAACTGCCTCAAAAGGCGCATCGAAGATTTCTCCATCTGCAAATTCTGCTTCGTAAATTTTCAGATAATCAGCTGTAGAGCCTATCATTCGGTATCCGTTGTAGCTATCCCCCATCGCAACAGGTATGGCTTTGCGGATTTGTGGCATTCTCAAAAGATTTTCATAGTCATTCATCGTGATATTTCCTGCCGGAATATCTGCATGATAAACAGATGATAAAATCAATTGTAGTGGGCTTCCTTTGGCACCGGCCACCATGTCTATATTTTCGGCATTGCGTTGAAACCCAGTAGAAATACTTTGGGAAAACAAGAAAGCAGCACAGAGAAGCGCAATCCCCGCTGCAACAGCAGTCGTACAAAGTGCCGCATATAATGGCCTTGCGCGAATGGAGGCGATGGCAAGCGTCAAAGCATTCATGCTACGTCCTTTTTCTGGCTATCGAGATTTATGATTTTACTAAAGCTGGTTTTGATACGACTGTCATGCGTTGCTATCAAAAGGGCGGCGCCTGTTGCTTTGGCCTGATCTTTTAATAGCTTTATAACGGCATCGGCATTTATGTCATCAAGAGCAGATGTCGGCTCATCGGCCATAATAATCTTGGGTTTTAGATAAACAGCCCTTGCGATAGCCGCACGTTGTTGCTCACCTTGGCTTAGTGCATCAGGCTTTCGGTGAGCTTTATCGGATAATCCCAGCGTCATCAGTAATTCTTTGAGCCTATTCTCTTCAACTTTCACATCCGCCATATCACCGGCAAGCTTGATATTCTGATCCAAAGTTAATGATGGAAGAAGGTGAAGGGTCTGAAACACGAAGCCGAAATCACGCCCGCGCATGTGATCCCGTTTAGCAGGGGACAATAGAAAGAAATCTTTCTCCTGAATAAATACTTTTCCGTCCGCGGGCTTCAAAAATCCGGCAAGAACAGACAGAAGGGTTGTTTTCCCAGAACCAGATGGGCCAAGCAGTAAAACCTCGTCACCAGCCTTAATATTAAGGTCAGGAAAACTTAACGGCGCAGAATTCTTATGCCGGACACTAATATCTTGCGTGCGAAGATACATCATTACGCGGCCTTTGCTTGCAACTGGTAATTTTTCCAGGCCAACATTCCACCATCCAGTGAGTAGGCATCATATCCACGCGCCTTTAAATAGGATGCGTGCCGCGTTGTTTTTTCACCAACCGCACACACCAGAAGCAACGGTTTTTCTTTTGGGAAAGGTGAATTGCTGTCGATTAGTTTTTCAAAACTTTCAATAGGTAGATTTATGGCACCGTTTAAATGTTTCATTCGGTAGGCTATCGAGGACCTGATATCGACCACCACAGGTTCCTTTTCTTCAAGCCATGCATCAACTTCTTCAGGCTGAAGTCTCTCTGCTTTATCGGCCTGCGCCTCATCAAAATTGAATAAGGAGTCAGGCTTGGCTTTCTCACCAAAGAGCTCCGGCATACGTTCAGCTATGTAAGACATGTACCACTCAACACGGTCGCATACGATAAAGACCGCGTTTTTCCGCTCGGTCAAATCGGCATCAACCGTTTTTAAATAGTCTAATGCGCCATGAAAATTTGCGCCTGCTGATGGCCCGCAAAGTAGCCCAAGCTGTCTGTTTAGCGTAAGCATAGCATCCAAAGCCGCTTTTTCCCCGACGGTGACAACATCGGCATAATTATCCTGTCGGTAAAGACCTGACTCCCACATCTGGTCAAGGGACCGGATACCGGGAACAAACTCACCCTTGGCGGAAGTTAAACCGACACAAATACAATCCGGGTTATTTTTCTTAAAAGCACGCGTCATACCAAGCGTTGAGCCAGTTGTACCCAAACCACTCACAAAATAATCGACTGAGCCGAGATCTTCCAACACCTCTTGCGCTGTCGTTTTTTCATGGACTTCCGGATTTTTCTCATTTGTAAATTGCGAGGTGAAATGGATTTTCCCCTCTGCCTCGCGTACCGCTTTTTCAATCAGATATTGCGGGTCATTGGGATCATTCGGGTCAAAGCAGTCAGATGCTGCGGCAAACTCCTCAATTTCTGCACCCAGCATGCGAAGCAGATCTTTTGTTTCCTTGACCTTGGCGATAGCGCTGACCAGCTTGAAAGGCACGCCATGTGCGCCTGCAATGGCGCAAATAGCCTTGGCTGTGTTCCCGCTGGAATTTTCAAAGATAGTCTGACCCTGCTCTGCCATATTAGCCAAGTCGTCCTTTATCATGCCCCATGCAATCCGGTCTTTTACCGAGCCGTAGGGGTTCATCAACTCCAACTTGCCATAAAGGTCAATATTTTTAAAACCCGTTAGTTCTGCCGGAATTTTTAAAAGCGGGGTGTCCCCGATCAAATCTGTCATCTGTTCGACAATCATGCGCTTTCTCCTTTAAGATAGCCTTGAATAACGGGCTTATATTTTTCATCTGTAAACCAGCGGAAACGTCCGTCTTTTTCTGTAACAGTTACTTTTTGGCCTGTATCCTGATGAAGCGTATTAGATTCGATAAAGTCCATAATATATGGCGCGGTATTTGCAAAAATAACCAGATCGCCCGGTTCAGGCAAAAGCTCAGGAAACGTTTTGTTATAAGTTATGATGTCATAGGACACGCAAAGATTTCCGAAATAATAAACTCCTTCAGGGCAAGGTCTACAGCGTGTCTTATCCTTGTAAAGAATGACCGGGTCGGTCAACAGTTTCTGATGCGTAGAATGCAGATTTGAGCGGTTCATATCCAGCGCAACCATCGTTTCACCATTCACCGATTTTTTGCTGAAATTAACTCGGCCGACCGTTACACCTAGCTGGTCAAGCAACGCCCGACCGGGTTCTATATACAGCTCAAGAAGACTGTCACTGATGATTTGTGCCGCACTCATCCCATCAAAAGACGGCAGAGGCAAATTGATGACATGGTCGAAATCATCGGCGCTTGTATGGGGCATATAATGATCAACATAATTGGCCGCGCCTTTAATTAGGCCGCCTTCATTGCGGAAACCAAGCCCGTTATTATTCCATGTCAGCTCCTCGCCAAAACCCAGAAGTGACTGCTTCACCGTATCGACATAGCGCGACCACTCTTTACGGTCATTGGCATATTGAATGTGAAATCCGCCACCTATATTGATGCCCTTTGGATTTAAACCTTCCTCAATAGCTGCAAATGTGAGTTCCAGCGCGTTTTCAAGTGCAACAACCCGTTGCTCGTCGCTGGCACTGCTCCAATAATAGGCAAAGCCCTGGAAATCAATATCACTCTCATGCGCTTTCAAAAATTCAAAAATTTGCGGGGCTTCATCGACATGCATACCAAATGTACCATCTTGTGACGTAAACTTGACCCGCGGGGAATGAAAGCCCGACAACCGAACGAAAGCTTTAATTTTTTCCGATAGACCTAGGCTGTTTTTTATCTCTACAGCCTGTTTCAGCTCGGTCAGATTGTCCGCATTGATGGTTACACCCTGTTGAACAGCCAGCGATAAATACTCAAGATTTTTGGGGCCCGTACATTCAATACGATTGGGGCGAAAACCACACCCCAATACAGTCTTTAATGCTCCTTCAGATGACACATCAATATTTACATCATTGATTGATGCCTGCCTCATAATAGAGACAGATTTGTTGGGCTTACTGGTAAAATAAATCTGACCCGACAAATTGTTCTTTTTATAAACTTGCTTGAATGCCTTGATATTACGATCAATCACTTGCGGGAAAATCAGATTCATTGGCGAGCCAAAAGCATCAACGAGATCAAAAACTGTCTGGCCTTCCGTATCCAGAAATTTCTGAGTTTGCGGATTAATAACCGGCGGCAGGGAAAGACGCGGCGCAGTGTCATTTTGTTGCGTAGTCTTCTTTACGGCTTGTATCATTTAAAAAACCTCTTATGCAGCTTCTTTTAGTTCGCAGATTGCCTTTATCGCTTCTATGAAAGATTGCGCGACCGACCTGATTTCATCTTCTGTTGAAAACGCCCGAAAGAAATGCGTACCGATTGGGAAGCCCCTTCTCTGTCCAGTCCCATGGCTTTCAATACATGAGACAGTTGATCACCTTGCGCGCTGCACGCTGATCCGGTCGAAAAGGATACAGTATCAATGGCCTCCAAAAGCCATTCATTCTCAATACCTGAAAAATGGATATTCATGATACCGGGTACACGCCAATTTCGGCTGTCTGCTCCATAATCATGTCCGTTGATTTTATAGTCTATACCCGCCTCATCCAGCAGATTACGCAACAATGTATTGTAGCATTCCAATTTTTCTCTCTCGACGGCCTGTTCCTCAACCGCCAACCGACAGGCTTCACCAAATCCGGCAATAAGTGCAACAGGCAATGTTCCGGATCTGATTTGACCTTCCTGCCCACCGCCAAAGAGAAGCGGACTGATATATCCTTGAACATCTTCCCTTATATAAAGCGCGCCGACACCTTGGGGGCCATAAACTTTGTGTGCGGACAGACTTGCCATGTGAAGACCGCACTCTTTAACATTAAACGGAATTTTGCCAAGAGCCTGCGTTACATCACTATGGAATAATATTTCTTTACCACTAATCCCTTCCGCAACTTCAAAGAGAGGGTTAATTACGCCCGTTTCGTTGTTGACCGCTTGCAAAGATACAAATCCAGTTTTTTCAGTTATCTCCTTCAAGACCAATGGCCCATCCGCCATTCCGCAGGGAAGAAGTTCACTGTAGGACATGTCAAACCCCTGTGTTTTCAATTTTTCCAAAGGTCCGAGAACACAGGCATGTTCTGTTTTGGAGCTGACTATATGTGTCTTACCGCTTTTCTTCAGATACTGACTTATCCCTAGCAAAGCAATGTTATTTGCCTCAGTTGCACCCGATGTAAAAAAAATCTCTTCTGGTTTTGCGCCAATTGAGTACGCCACCTTCTCACGCGCATCTTCAACCTTTTTCTTGGCTTGCGCACCATGCAGGTTTTGAACAGATGACGCATTTCCTGCCGCTTGCCAAGCAGATTTCATAATGTCCAGCACAGCCTGATCAACAGGTGTACTGGCAGCGTAATCCATATAAATGACGGGCGAATTATTCATTTGCGTATCTTATGCAGCTTTCCGTTTTTCACCCATAAGGTCTTCATAGGAAAATTCCGGATCATATTGCTCCATCAAATCAGTTCCATACATCGCATTAGCCCAACTTTCGGCTGCTTGTTTATGAAATTTCAGCCCGTTTTCCTGATATTTCTTCCAGTCGCGGGTCAGGCCGCTTACTTTGCCAAGAATAGTCTCAATCACTTGAGCATTATCTGTCTCAAGTTCAGACACAGGGGCAAAGATACCTTTTTCCAGATTACGGACATATTCAGACTTACCAAAACAGGCAATTAAATCTTCGCGAATTTTCTCACGGATAAAGTCTTCATCTGCCTTGTTTTCAACCTTGTTTCCAACAACAAAGATTTTAGTACCATAAGGCTCGGCATATTTACGGCATTGTTCGTAAACACCAGTAGATTTCAGGGTAGGCTCTACAACCAGAACAATGGCATCAAAGCGCGTGGCAAGACCGGATGAGGCGAAAGGATCGGCCCCTGCACACATATCACCGATTAAATACTGTCCTTCACGGTCAATAAAATGGTTCAGAAAGATACCGAACACGCCAGTAAATTTATGAAAGCAGGTTGTTCCGACTTCGGCGTCTTCATGACTGCCGACCGCCATAAAGCGTACACCGTCTTTCTCAATTTGATAATGGTCATAGACAGGGGAAGGCTGATCAAAATAAACAAAGCCGCTACCTCGACCCGCTGGTGTTGATTCAGTCAGAAAATCTGTTGAGGGAATACGGGAGTTTGAGCCGCGCACCGTGTTAAAAAGTAATTCTGAATCCATACCCAGTTTAGGTTGGGTTTCCAATGTCTGCTCATCAAAGCCCAGAGCTTCGCCCAAATGCTGATTAATATCGCCGTCTATGACCAGAACAGGCTCTTGTCTGGCCGCCAGAGTTCGCGCTGTTAAACTGGCCATTGTTGATTTACCGCTACCGCCTTTGCCGCAAAATGCAATTCTCATACTTCTCTCCTTTGATTTAATGATATATGTTATAGTGTTACAATATTACAGTTTCAAGGAAAAACTGTTTATTTACCTGATAAAATGCGGGACTGCCCGCATATCGGAGCATTTTTTAACATCTCTTCCACGCTTTCATACTGACCATATTTGTGATTTTCAGTATCGTGATGAGCTGAGTATTGGTTAATCGCAAAAATTGCTGCCAAAGAAACTCCTGCGGAAGTCAGTAATTTCCCGGCAGATGTTTTGCGTTCCCGCAGATAGTCTATGCCGCGTGTTGCACCCACGGCAATCAAAGGGCTTGTGACATACATAGCCGCAGCCATGAAACCATGCGAAAGAGTTCCTCCCAATGCTCCGGCAATCGCAGGTGCCGCATAACACCCGGCATGTGATAAAACCGCACCGCCGATACCGTCCCTGGCGCTTTTGCATCCCTCTACAAAACTGCTTCTTTCGGACTTGTCCATCTCGATACCCCTTAAAGTTCAGGCTTCCGGCCTTTGGAGCCTTCGCACATAATACAGTCGCTTGGTCCAGTCAGTCCCCGACCCTTGTCAAAATCCTCTTGGGCGGTTTGGCAAATATAGGCAAGAGAGTCCTTAAATGTATCTTTCAACACATCTTTAATCCCTGGCTGGCTTAGAAAGATTTCCGTGGCATTTCTCATACCCTCAAGCAAAGAAATATAGGGTCGGTCATGTTCTGCAATCGTCGGATCATTCTCTAACGCAATAAGCTCATCCGAGGAGATCAGCTCAAGATCACCACTTGCATAAGAGCGGTCCTGCTCGTCATACCCTTTAAAAAGATTAACCACGGCCGCATCCAGAAACGGGCCGTTTTCACGCGGGTTTGCCGGCGCACAACAAGATTTTTTAAAGCCGTCTTTTGTTACATTGTCGGTAATGTTAAGACCTTCTTTTGTAAGGTCACATTGCAAAGCTGTTGCTTCAAGAGCCCCTCTCATCAGATCAATATTGTCTTCCAAGGAAGTCTCGATTTCAGCCAAGGGTCGCTGTAACTTTGATCGCTCAAAAGCCTGTTTTGCTTCATCGGTCAACAATTCTTCAGGGTTAAAACCATCGATTTCAAAAAGTTCGGGCATTTGCCACTCTGTCTGCTCAATCCTGAACAAAGCCATCGCAGTTAGTCCCAGGGCGTATTTGCCCACATCAAATTCTCCTATTGCAGGATCAGTCGCGGCCTGCTTGACCGCATGTTTATGCCATCTACACATGATTTTGCCTCCTTACATAAGGCGTATTAAATTTTTAGATTTGTCTTTAATGCGTTTATGTAAGGGAAAGTGGGGGAGCTTGCGCCTCATAGGACTTAATTACTCGCCCCTGATGAACAGGATCTAGCGGGAAAGATTTTTGCGCTTCAAACGCTTCAGGAGTAAGGAATTGAAAATCCCCAGCCATATTATGAGCCAGCACTGGTGCATAAGGGCATGTATCATGTGAGGATGTTTGCTTTTGGTCACCGTTTTGTGGAAAAGGGCTATCCTTTAAATCAACCAGCTCAGTGACCGCACCCTCGCCTGAACAAATTACAATCTCAATTTTACCGTCACTGCTTTCGCCCGGCATAAAGCCTGCCGGGACAATGGCCTTTAAAACAAAAGCCAGCAGGGCGACAGCAATGACATATCTGGGAAATTGTTTCATAATTCCCCCATGATTATCACGCCACAAAGAGAAAAGTAAATATTAAAAGTAAGGCTTAAATCCGGCTGTCATCTTTTTGAATATTGGATTGCCCGCAACATGAACAGCCACATCCATTTCCATGTGTATCTGTAGCTAACGGGCTCTTATTCGAGGCATCCACCTGTAAAACATTTGCTTCTGCCTTTTCGAAGTGACCTGTTTGAAATAAAGCAAGTACACTCACGAAAAAAGTTATCGTCTTTATAGTCATATACAATCCTTTTCTAAAGCTTTTACAGGCTAATGATTACATTCCGGACCATGATGATGGTGCCCACATCCGTGCCCATGCTTATGCTGATCAGAGATAAAATCGGATTTTTGTGCCCTAACGGACGGGTCAAGCAACTTGTCAAGATATTCGGCACGCCCCAGACAAAGCTCCATCCACTTTTTCTTCCGCTCCGGAACTCTTTCGGCTTTTGTAAGTGCCTCTGTTATTTTTTCAAGAGAACCCTGATTATGAGCATTTAGTTGCTTAAGATTTGGCCCCTTATTGGTGAAATTGATATTGTCCAAAATGTCCTGGCCCTCTGATGCAGCAACATTAAAACCTTTACGCACCAAAGCGGATAACTCTGAGTTTAACCCACGTTCCAAAGCCTCATCATTCTGAAGGGCTCCGACATAGCGTTCGCCTGCCAAAGCCTTGAATATTTTTTCCTGTGCCTCAAATATAGCGGGGTCATTACTGAAACGGTTACCGACCACAGTTACATTCAGTGGAATGCCAATATCTTTTTCGACCTCATCTGCCATCTTGAGGTAATCCAACATTATATCGATAGATTTCTTTTCAGGCCGCGCCACAACTAAAATCACGTCACCTTCGGCATAAAGAGGCGTTCCAAAAGCATCGCGCCCATGTGCGTTATCAACAAAAGTCATGCGGTTTTCACCGTGTAACCCATCATCCATATGATTAAGGAGAAATGTCAGACTACCAATTTTATCGTGTAAGCATCCTGCACCGATATCTTTTGCTTCATAAGTTCCTGTCCGCATAAATCTCACACCACCATGCGCGCGACTGTATTGCTTGAGGATTGGGTCGTTACTATCAGCCGCATTCCAGCGTTTTGAATTCTCTGTTAAAGGGGAGGTATCAACAATAAAGTCCTTATTGGGATAATCCGGATTACCGCCCTCAAGATGTTGTTTGATATCTTCCCAGTATTCACAAATTTCAGGCATATCGGCTTCTTTCTCTTCGGGAAGCCCAAAAAAACTGGCGAGGTTTTGATCCGGATTGGCATCAATGACTAAAGGCTCTTTACCTTGAGTAACAAGATGCTTTGAAATTAATTCCAATACGGTTGTTTTTCCATCTGATCCGGCACCACCTACAACTGCTACAGGCATATCTGTCTCCTTGAGTAATCTGTAATTTCAAACATAATGAGTTATAGTGTTACAATGTTACAGTTTCAAGTGATTTATAAATTTAAAATTTTTGCCCTATCATAAAAGCTTTTAGCTGGTCGCAAATTATATGATTTATCCTACAAATCTCAGGCATTACAATCCGCCCGATTTAATGGTTTTTTAACGCTGAAACCTTAAGCTTAAGGATTGGAGGGCAGCGCTAAAGATGAGCCATGATTTTTCTTTTTATTATATTTTAATACAGATATTTGGCTTTATCGTTTTTGGCATCTATGCAACAGCCAGCTTCCAAAAAGAGCGTAAAAAGTTTTTTATTCAGGAATCTTTTGGTGCTTTCGGTATGGGGTTTCAAACATTGCTTCTAGGAAGCTGGATTGGCTTCATAACGAATTCTGTTCATGCCTTAATGATGTTGATAGCCCGCCTACATCCTGAACTTCGTATCACCCCAAAAGTGTTATACTCAGGTGTCATTGTAACAATGATCGCTTCTTTAATTATCTGGGAAAATACAGTTATAGAGTATGTTTGCTTAAGCGCCACCCTCCTTAATTTTTGGGCAAGGACACTTAAAAATGAGACCTTCTTGAGAATTGCGGCAATGGCAGGATGCGGCCTATGGATTCTCTTTCATGTTCTTTTAGGTTCGTGGGCAGGCCTCTTTTTTGCAGTCATAGCTGTGTGCGGACATTTCTGGCACATCTTAAAAGTATATGCACCAGTCTATGCTCGCGCCAGCAGCTAAAACTCCAATTTCAAATGACATTTTATAATATTTAAACGGATCAATTTTGCGCCGAAAATCTAAAGTATCAAATCAAAGTCAATATTCCGATTTTAATCTCACAAGGACCGCCGCGCTCATACGGAGTGTCTTCGACCTGCCGCAAACTTAGCGGATATCGAACATAGTACCTAACAGCGAGTTTAATGATTTCTCTCTCGACTTTCTAAGGTGATCTGATGCGCCTGCCAGAGCTATTAAGTAACCCCAGCTCAAATTGATTATAGTCAAAGAAAGAAAACCCTATATTTTTTAAAATACAGTATGAGCTGTAGTTTAAAAGAAAAAATTCTGGAATTGGATGCCCGTATACCACGATATACCAGTTATCCGACCGCTCCCCATTTTACGACTGCTAAAAATAGCGGTTTTTACACAGACTGGCTGGAGGCTTTGCCAACAGGTACAGATATTTCGCTTTATCTGCATATCCCGTTTTGTCACCAGCTTTGCTGGTATTGCGGATGTCACACAAAAATCACCCGCCGCTATGACCCTGTCGAGGCTTACATACAGCTTCTGCTACAGGAAATAGACACTCTATCGGCCCATATCGGCAAAGATAAAATCGTAAGGCACATCCATTTTGGCGGTGGCTCCCCCGGCATACTGTCCCCCCGTGATTTTGCTTGCCTTATGGAGCAGATCCGTGAAACATTTACCATCGATAAAAAAGCTGAAATTGCCATTGAGCTGGATCCGCGCAATGTTACCGAGGCGCGAGTTGCCGCCTATGCAAAGGCCGGGGTCAACCGCGTCAGCCTCGGCGTTCAGGATTTTGCCTCTGACACATTGGCTGCGATTAACCGTCCCCAACCATTTTATCTCAGCTATGAGGCTGTAACCCTCTTGCGCTCTTACGGTATTTCCGGGGTCAATCTGGACTTAATGTATGGGCTGCCCTTTCAGACAGTAGAATCCATAAAAGACACCGTTGCCAAAGCCGTACTTCTTAAACCTGACCGGATTGCCTTTTTTGGATATGCCCATGTTCCCTGGGTGAAAAAGCATATGCGCCTTATTGAAGACTCCACCTTGCCCGATAAGGATTTGCGCTATGATTTATTTCAGGCCGGGGCGGCGGCATTTGAAAAGGCTGGATATCGCTCAATAGGAATTGACCATTTTGCGCGTGAAAATGACAGCCTGTTTAAGACCGTGGGAACAAGCCATATACACCGCAACTTTCAAGGATATACAACAGACCCTTGCAGCACACTGATAGGTCTGGGGCTTTCTGCAATCAGCAAATTGCCACAAGGCTATAGCCAAAATAGCCCCGATATGTCCGCCTATCAAAAGGCCATATCCAACCAAACCCCACCAGCGGCAAAATACCGGGCAATCACCCCCGAAGACCGTTTGCGTGGAGATGTTATCGAGCGTTTAATGTGTCATTTTTGCGTTGATCTTCCTGCGCTTTGTCATGCCCACGGCGTTAATAACAACCATTTTAAGGAAGAAATTATGGCTCTTGATGCCTATCAAAAACTTGGCTTTATTAACATTGATGAAGGGGTTATCACAGTAAAACCCGAGGCAAAGCTTATGGCACGGGCTGTATGTGCCGCCTTTGATACCTATCTCAATATTGCCGATACTGCGCCGCGCCACGCCCGGGCCATCTGATAAAAAGCCCTCCAAAGAAGGGCTTTTTACAGTTTATTGAATAGGATTTCAATGTCTTAGAAACGGTAGGATACACCTGCACCGATGATCCAGGGATCAAGGTCGACATTATCTGCTGCCAAGGCTGTACCACCGGCATTAACATCAACATCTACATCCAGATTGATATATTTTGCATCAATGTTCAGGCCCCAATTGTCATTTAGCCAATAATCCGCACCAATTTGCAGGGCGTACCCGACACCGCCATGAACCTCGAGGTCGTTAAAGCCAGTATCGGCATCTTCGGCATAAAACATGGAATAATTCAAACCGGCCCCCACATAAGGGCTGAATTTATTATCAGGCATAAAATGATACTGCACTGTCAAAGTTGGGGGCAGAATCCAGGCATTACCCACATCCGCAGGGCCGGCCTTGATGCTGTGCTTTGAGGTCGCTGCAATCAGTTCTGCGGCGATGTTTTCAGTCATAAAATAGGTGAAATCTATTTCGGGTGCCATTCTGTGCTCAACATCTGTTTCCAGACCCAGTGGCTGGACTGTGCCATCACCATCGGCCAAAACATCAATCACACGACCACGTATTTGAAAACGCTCTTTTGATAGATAGCTGTCTCCAAGATCCTTGGCTGTTGCCTGTCCTGACATAAGAATTGCGGCAGTACCTGCCATCAAACCAAGTTTTGTAAATTTTTTCATAAGATATTCCTTTTCTCAACACATCATTTGCAGGCATTATGGCTTTTTTTCTAAGGACAAAAATTGATAAGAGTCAATTTCACAGCGTGTTTTCATCGTCATCCAGCAAAATTCTGTGGGAAGCTCCATCCAAATCATCATATTGGCCTGATTTTAAACTCCAGATAAAGGCCGCAAGACCGGCAAGGCCAAGCAGTAAAGCAAGAGGAATAAGGTAAACAAGTACACTCATGACAATAATTTTAACCTGAATGAATTGGCGATAACAACCAGAGATGAGCCCGACATGGCCAGTGCAGCAATTAAAGGCGTCACCTGCCCGGCCAGTGCCAAAGGGACAGCCAGTAGATTATAAGCAATGGCCAGCATAAAATTCTGCCGAACCAGTTTTTGCGTAAAAGAAGCCGTCTGATAAGCTTCATAAACAGGGGCAAAGCTATCCCCCATAAAGACGATATCGGCCGCATTTTGTGCCATGTCCACTGCCGTTCCCGGTGCCAGTGATACATTTGCCCCGGACAAGACAGGCGCATCATTCAACCCGTCACCCACCATCAAAACAGTGTGACCTTCCTGTTTCAGGCGTTCCAGTATTTCATACTTTTGCGGCGGTGTTTGTTCAGCATATATGTCCCCAATGCCTGCCTGTTGGCCAATCTGGCGTGTTACATCCTCCCTNTCACCAGACACCAGATAAGGTTTTAATCCCAAGGATTTGAATTTTTCAATAATGGCGGGCGCATCCTCGCGCAGGGGGTCTTTAAAATAGAACGCTATTCGTTCTCCACCCCGTTCAAACCACAATTCGGTTTTACCGGAAAGAGGGGCGTTTTCATTTCCACACCATGACCGGCGGCCTAGACGTATTTTTTGACCATTATACATGCCCTCCAGCCCCAAACCCAGGTGTTCAACTATATTCTCAATATCTAAAACTTTTCCCTTATAGGCTTTGAGCAGCGCGCGTGACAGGGGGTGAGCACTGTGAACGGCCAAGGAGGCGGCCAATTGCAGCATGCTCCTATCATACTCTTTTTGCGCCCCGTCCAAATCCAGCTGGCCGAGCGTAAGTGTTCCTGTTTTATCCAGCATAAGGGCATCTATTCCCGCCAGACGTTCCAGCGCATCACCTGATTTCACAAGTATATTTTTCTTCATCAACCGCCCGCTGGCCAGTACCTGAACCACCGGAACAGCCAGTCCAAGCGCACAAGGACAGGTGATAATCAGCACAGTAATAGATATAATCAGGGCTTCCTGCCAGGAGGCTCCGCCCAGCCCCCACCAACCCAGAAAAGCCAGCGCGNCAAGACTATGAATGACCGGCGTATACAGGCGGGCCGCCCTATCAGCAAGGCGTACATATTTTGCCTGGCCTTGTGCGGCTTTTTCCATCAAACGGACAATATCAGNCAAGAGGGAATCTTCTGCGGCCTTTGTCACCCGTACGGTTAACGGCGCGTTTAAATTCAATGTCCCCGCATAGACTTTTGTATCTGCGGTGACTTGTTTGGGCAGGGTTTCCCCCGTGACCAGAGAGGTGTCAACCTCACTGTCCCCTGTAAGCACGTTCCCATCGACCGGGAATTTTTCCCCGGCGGTCACTTTCAGCACCATCCCCTCCCTGACATCACGTATAGGCACACGGCGCAAGGTATTCCCCTCTATCACTGTTGCAAAACCACTTAGCGTGCTAAGTAGATCCGAAGCTGTGGATCGCGCATTTTTTCGCGCCCGAAAATCAAGATAACGACCAATAAGCAGAAAAAACATCAACATTACCGCCGAGTCAAAATAGATATGCGCCCCGTGGTTAAATGTTTCAAACAGGCTCATTGCCGTGGCCAGAATAAGGGCCAGCGAAATTNGCACATCCATATTTGTCTGGCCGGCCTTTAAAGCCTTAAACGCAGACCGGAAAAAGGGGCGTCCTGAAAACAATATGGTCGGTAGCGCAATACAGGCTGATATCCAATGCATCAAATCGCGTGTGGCCACGCCCATTGTATCGCTGCTCGCGCTCCAGACCCCCACAGATAATAGCATGATATTACCAAGTGCAAACCCTGCAACCCCAAGGCAAAGCAGTAAGAAACGCTCTTCCGATTTTGCATCTTGCTCCTCGGCCCGAACATCGTAAGGGGTGACCGTATAACCAAGATCTTTGATAACACGGACAAAATTATTGGCTGCATCAGGCTCACCCTCCCACTCTATCGCGAGGCGTCGTGTTGAAAAATTCAGCCGCGCTGATTGAACCTCCGGCAAGGCCATTAGAGAGGATTCAATTTTCTGGATGCATACCGCACAATGGACACCACCGACGAGCACGGATAACTCGTAATTCCCCTGCCCCTTATCTTGTGCAAGGGCCTCAAAACCGGCTGATAGGCCCATATCTATTCTACCATTAAGCGGTAGGTTTTCTGATAATGTTGGTTGTCCCATATCGCGTTCACTTCCACTTTCCAATTTCCTTTATATGGCAGATTAAGGGATACGCTGTAAACGCCACTCCCAACAGGGTTTAAAGAGACCTCAGAATCATGCCCCCCCTGCACCGGCCGCATAATTATGGCTGTCACTTTAGCATTTTCCAGCGGATTACCACCTTCATCGCGCGCCTGCCAGTTCAGAACGCCATCTTTATAAGCNATATGGGTTTCCCATAAAGGTTGGTGGCGGATATCGTCCAACCGCTCATTATAGGCCAAGCCTTTCTCATACGGGTTTTCCGTGACAAGCCCGCTATGTGTATGCAGGGCCATATAAATGAAAACGCTGTTGACCAGAGTGACAATTCCAAAAAAGGCGACAAACCAGATAAGCACGGTTGTTCCTTTCAGCTCTTTGGGAAGATGCGCCATAATTTTATCGCTCCTGCCGGGTAATAAATACAGTATCGGTACTCTCTTTTATGGAGCTATCCTCTGTGGCTTTCAGCCGGATTTGGATGTCGCGTGGCGATGCCGGATCCACATCCGCACTGATATATATGTGNTACGATCCGACACTGTCTGCTGGCACGTACAGGGATTGGCTGTCTATATCTCCGGCGGCTTTAACGTCTATCGTGGCGTTATCAAGCCCTTCCACGCTTAGCCCGTAAACCCGGTGCTGATGGGTTTTATTAAGAATTTTTATAACATATCCATTGCGGATCATGCCCGAGGACAGCTGTACATATAAAGGGTTCCTGTCACGCAAAACATGCAACTCCACGGGTGAACGGAATATAAGGGCCGATAGCATAACAGCACCCACCACCGCCAGAATCAGGCCATAATAAATCGTGCGCGGGCGCCAGAACCTGAACTGCTCCTCACCTCCTTTTTCTTTGGCCTCCATATGATGTGTCGTGTCATAGCGAATAAGGCCGCGCGGTAAATCAATTTTATCCATAATGTCATTACAGGCATCCACACACAGACCGCAGGCAATGCATTCCATCTGCAAACCCTCACGAATATCAATACCTGTCGGACAGACTTGTACGCAGGCCGTACAATCAATACAATGGCCGCGGCCTTCCCAGCTTTCGCCTTTTTTATGCTTTCCACGGGGCTCACCACGCTCCACATCATAGCCGATAATCAACGTGTCCTTATCAAACATCGCGGATTGAAACCGTGCATAGGGGCACATATAGGTACAGACCTGTTCGCGTGCAAAACCGGCCATTAAATACGTACTAAATGTCAGACCGGCAATAAAGCCAAGTACAGTTGGCGAGACGTCAAATTCAAAGAAACTGCGCACCAATGTCGGCGCATCATTGAAATACAAAACAAAAGACCCGGCCGTACACCAGGCTATCACCAGCCATATAATGTGGGTCAAGGTAACTTTTCGGATTTTTGTCCATGTCCAGGGGCCTTCGCGCAGGCGTTTACGTGCATTCCGGTCACCCTGAATAATGCGCTCAACCCAGATAAACAAATCCGTCCAGACGGTTTGCGGGCAGAAATATCCGCACCAGACACGGCCGAACAGACTGGTAATAAAGAACAAGGCAATGGCCGCCAATATTAGAATACCAGTCAGTATATAGACTTCCTGCGGCCAGATTTCTATCCAGAACCAATAGGCCCGGGGGCCCTGCAAATCGATAAGAATGGCCTGATCGGGCAAATTCGGGCCACGGTCCCAGCGAATAAAGGGGGCAAGATAGTAAATGCCCAGCGTGACAATCATCGCCACCCATTTTAATTTACGGTATTTTCCCCAGACACGTTTCGGGTAGATCCGGTCCTGCTTGGCAAAATAGCCCAGTAAACCCTGATTAGCTTTTGCCGGGTCAGTCTTTGTCGGGTTCGCGCTCATCACTTACCGCCGTTTCCTGTTCGGTCTCCTCACGCGCAACCGGGGCTTCCGGTTGGGGTGCAACGGCCTCCTCCCCTGAAGGCAGGTTTTGTGTTTTCTCATATTCGGGCGACTCTGGCGGTGCATCATCATACAGCCCCTTATCAGGCAGTTCCAAAACATCACCATCCTGCTCGGCTTCGGCTTCTGACTCTTCGACCCCGCCCAGCTGGTGCAAATATATAGTCAACTGGCGAATGGTGTTTTCATCCAAACGGTTTCCCCAGGATGGCATCATACCGGAACGCGCGTAATAAACCGTATCGTATACGGTCTCGCGGTCACCGCCATACAGCCAGATTTTATCTGTCAGGTTAGGCGCGCCCTTTGACTGGTCGCCCTTCGCATCATTCCCGTGACAGGTGGCACATTGTTTTTGGAAAATGATACGTCCTTCACTCACCCGGGTGGTGTCATGGTCGCCCGCAGAAAAGGACAGTACGTAATCGACAACCGCATTGATCTCATCCTTCTCCAGGATTTCATCCTTTCCGAACGCCGGCATCAGTGACATACGGCTGTCCAAACTATCGGTACGTATACCGTATAAAAGGGTCTGATGAATCTCATCCAGTTGGCCGCCCCACAGCCAGTCATCATCGTTCAGGTTCGGATACCCTTTGCCACCTTGTGCTCCTGTTCCGTGGCAGGCCGCACAATTTTCCTTAAAGGCCGCAGCCCCGCCGGATACGGCAAAGTTATAAAGCTCGGCATCATTAAGAATTTCCTCATAAGATGCTCCTTCAAAATCTTCAAGATAGGCCTGCTGCCTTGTCCTGATTTCCCGCTGGCTGTCTTCCAGTTCCTTGTACTGAGTGTAACCGATGACTCCTTCAGTTGCGCCGCCCGGCACTGGCCAGGCCGGATATATAATAAAATAGCCAATCGACCAGATAATCGTTATCAGAAAAATCCAGACCCACCAGCGCGGCAACGGGTTGTTCAACTCCCTCAAGCCGTCCCAGGAATGTCCTGTTGTTTCAACACCACTAACCTCATCCACGTGTTTGCGGCTTTCATGGTCTTCAAGTGGCGTTTTATCGGGTTTATTCTCGCTCATTGTCATGCTCCTCCAGAGGAATATTTCCCATATCCTGATAATGTTTTTTCTTGCCAGGCCTAAATGTCCAAAAAGCTACGGCACAAAAGAAAATGAAAAAAAACAAAAGGCCGTAAAGTCCGGCACCTGCACTAGCAAATAATTCCTTCACTGGGTGGCCTCCTCTTCATTATCGCCCGTTTTAAAGTCAACCATCGTGCCCAGAACTTGCAAATAGGCGATCAGGGCGTCCATTTCTGTCACCATGTGCTTTTGACCGTCAAAGTCACGAGCATTGACCCCCTCGCCATAACGCTCTTCAAGCCCTGATGTATCGGCGCGCGCTGCGCCTGTGGCCTGAATAACGGCGTCCCGCTCAGCATATTTGACCATGTCCTCCGTATAGGGTACACCCAAGGCCTTCAAAGCCTCCAAATGCTCTGACATATCATATGTCCGCAACCCTTTATGCATTAAAAACTCATATGACGGCATAATGGATTCCGGTACCAGGTCGCGCGGCTCTTTCAAATGCGCTACATGCCATTCATCGGAATATTTTCCACCCACGCGGGCCAAGTCAGGACCTGTCCTTTTCGACCCCCACTGGAAAGGATGGTCATACATACTCTCAGCGGCCAGTGAGTAATGACCGTATCTGACAACCTCATCACGTAAGGGGCGTACCTGTTGGGAGTGACACGCCATACAGTTCTCACGGATATAAATATTATATCCGGCCAGCTCAAGAGGCGTATAAGGGCGTACACCCTCAACAGGCTCAATCACCGTTTCCTGCCTGAACAAAGGAATAATCTCGATAATCCCGCCAATCAGGACGACCACGATTATAAAGCCCAGTAAAAGAAGCGAGTTTTTCTCAAGACGCTCGTGTTTGTTCCAGCTCATCAGTTGGCTCCTTGCTGTTTCGTCATGTCATATTCCTTATGGTTTATATCCCCGCGTATTGTGCGCCAGAAGTTATAGACCATGACAAGTGCCCCGGTCAGATATAACAGGCCGCCCATCACGCGGATGGCATAAAAGGGTTTCATCGCCATCACGCTTTCCACGAAAGAGTATTCAAGGAAACCCATTTCAGTATAAGAGCGCCACATCAGACCCTGCATAATACCGGACACCCACATCGCTGCGATATAAAAGACAATCCCGATTGTGGCAATCCAAAGATGCATACTGACCAGCTTTGTGGAATACAGACGCTCCCGCCCCCACAGGCGCGGTACCATGTAATACAGCGCACCAAAGGTAATAAAGCCGACCCAGCCCAGCGCACCTGAGTGGACATGGCCGATGGTCCAGTCGGTATAGTGTGACAGGGAATTCACCGCGCGGATGGACATCAAAGGCCCTTCAAATGTGCTCATCCCGTAAAAGGCCAGCGCAATAATCATAAACTGTATAATCGGGTCATCGCGCAATTTATGCCATGCCCCCGATAAAGTCATGACCCCATTAATCATCCCTCCCCAGCTGGGCATCCATAACATAATGGAAAATGTCATCCCCAACGTCTGGGCCCAGTTTGGCAGGGCCGTATAGTGAAGGTGGTGAGGGCCTGCCCAGATATAAATGAATATCAGCGACCAGAAATGGACAATGGACAGGCGATAGGAATAGACCGGCCTGTTGGCCTGTTTGGGTACGAAATAATACATCATGCCAAGGAAGCCGGCAGTCAGGAAAAACCCAACGGCGTTATGGCCGTACCACCACTGAATCATCGCACTTTGGACACCTGCAAAAGCGGAATAACTTTTCGCGCCAAACATCCCGACAGGTAGTGCCAAGGCATTACCCAAGTGCAGGACAGCCACCGTAATAATAAACGCCAGGTAAAACCAGTTGGCCACATACAGATGCGGCTCACGTCTTTTAACAATGGTCATCATATAGACAGCCAGATAACAGACCCACACGATGGTCAGCCATAAATCCGCATACCATTCCGGCTCGGCATATTCTTTCCCTTGTGTGTATCCCAGTACATAGCCCAGCGCAGCCATCACAATGAACGCCTGATACCCCCAGAAGGTAAATTTGGCAAGTCCGTCATTCCAAAGCCTGACGCCGCAAGTCCGCTGGACAACGTAATAGCTGGTGGCAAAAAGTGCATTCCCGCCAAAGGCAAAAATAACTGCCGAGGTGTGAACAGGGCGCAACCGTCCAAAACTTAAAAACGGTTCAATATTCAGCCCCGGAAAAACCATCTGCAGCGCAATAAAGACGCCAGCGGCAAAGCCGACGACGCCCCAGAACACGGTCGCCAGCGTAAACAGCCTGACGACATCATAATTATAATTGACCTTTTCAAGGGTATTTGCAGTACTCATAAAAACTATCCTTAAATTTCATGTCTTTTTTAAAAAATCAAAATCCCGGCCAGTATGAAAAGCCACAGGCTACTGATCACCATTGCACCCTTCGACAGATACCTTCCAGCATCCGCGTATTTTATTCGCAAGCTGTGGCCTCCAAGTGCCACTATCGCAAGTGAGGGCAGCGTCCCTATTGTAAACGCCCCCATCGCAAGGCCCGCCGTTGTAATATCTGATACTGATGACGCCGCCAGCAAAGCCGACACAACAAGGCCACATGGCATAAATCCTAATAAGACGCCTAAAAGATACTGCCGTGTCGATCCTTCGCCCCGCATCAGTTTTTCGGCATAGTTTTGCAGGATGCCTTTAGGCGCGGGAAAACGAATTTTTGAAACCCAGGGGAATAAACTGGTTAAGCCCGGGAACGCACTGACCAGGAAAATAACTGCCGCGGTCATCAGCAAAGGGGCCGCCACGAGGGTACGCTTATCTGAAAACAAAAATGCCAGATTCAAAACACTGCTAAATAAAACCGCCAGTCCAACATAAGTCGTCATACGTCCCAAGTGATAGGGTAGCATAAGCCAAGAGGACGGCCGGCTAAGCCTGACATCGCCCTTATTCTGACCTTTCATCTGCGCCAGGACAAAAGGCCCGCACATAAATGAGCAATGGGTCGCGCCCCCGACAAGCCCAGCCAGAAAAAGGCTTGTAAACAAACCGTATTGAGCACCAAAATTTGAGAGACACTGCATCATTATTACCGCTAAAAATAAAAAAGCGTGGCCATTTTCACAAATCGATACGATTTGCGCCTTGACCAAAGTCAATTCAAGGGTTAGCTAAATAAAGGAAGAGGAAGACGGTCATGCAAGATTGTATATATACAGCAGCAGAGAGTGTGGAAAGGTCAGGCTTAAAAGGCCTGCCACTTTTCAAAGCGTGTCAGGATAGTTTTTTCCAGAAAATGGCTAAGCGTGCTTTAACGCAGAAACACAGTAAAGGTAAAATCCTCTTTCTGCACGGCGATGAGGCCCGCTATTTTTATTTTATACAAAAAGGGTTGGTCCGCCTGTTCCGCGAAACTTTGGACGGTTCTCAAGTCACCGTAGATATTTTACCTGCAGGGCAAGTTTTGGCTTTAAGAACCATTTTTGAAGATGACTTATATCCTTATAGCGCGGAAATTGTGGAAAACGCCGAGATTACATCTTACCCGTTATCGTATTTAAAAGATGAAATCCAAACGAACAACACATTGGCCCTGAATATGTTGTCGTCTATGTCCCGTTGTAAACGCCGTAAAGAGCAGGAAATCGAACATCGTGAAATACAAAATGCGCCACAACGCATCGGTTGTTTCCTTTTGAGGTTGATACCCCAGAATAAGGAAGGGCCGGTGACAATACACCTGCCTTACGATAAAACACTGGTCGCGGCGCGCTTGGGAATGCAGCCCGAAACTTTTTCCAGGGCATTAAGCAAGCTGAAGCGTGAAACGGGAATCAAGATAAAAGGTGCGACAATCGAGCTGGATACGGTCCAGCAACTGGTGCAGTTTTCCTGTGCGGCTTGTTCCTCTGAGTTTCCTTGCAAAGACCTGCAGCAGCGAGAATTTTAGTACCGTTGGATCAGTACGGATATATTCCAATCAGATCGATGGTATAGATCTCGTAATTTCATCTTATAGAATTTTCTTATTCTTAACCCGCTTATTTATTGCATACCCCCTTAAATCAAGCTCTTTTAATCTGCTCACAGTGGATTTTCGATTGACATCAGTCAATTTCAGGCACGCTAACATCAACTATAAATAAAGAATGACTGTAATTATGGAAGCCTTTACGTCTCTGAGAAAGTTTAAAAAGCCAAGCAAGAATATGTTTTGGCTTTGGATTGCTTATCAGACAATTAAAGGTACGCTGACGACATCATTAATTTGGGTTCCACTGATCTGGTCATTCTTTCACTAGCGAGGCGGTCAGAAATTTTCTTTCCAAGAAAACGTACTGTCAGAAAAAGATGAAAATTCTCCTGTCCGCAGGTTTATACAGGGATGGTGAAATAGCGCGGAAAGCCACGCGTTTGAGAGTAAATTCTCTGTAACTGATAGATTAGAAGAGATGAATGGCAGGGGCACCAGGATTCGAACCCGGGACCTAAGGTTTTGGAGACCTTCGCTCTACCAACTGAGCTATACCCCTATATGCATTCAATATCAATAACTTAACCAACATCACAATTTTGCTATATTAGGCACTAGGCGACATATAGGCGACAGAATGTATAAATTTTTATACTGGTGTGTCACTTCAGTTAAGTAATCTGCACCTCTTTTACAAAAGAATTATAACTTTGTAAACATAAACAAGAGATAAAAACACTACACTCGATTTCTCAGATACGCGCTTATTAGGAGGGGGGTGGGAGGAAAAAACGGGAGTCTTGATCATTTAGATATAAGCTCTTCAGAAACTTTTGATGTAGTTTTAGATATCTTATGCAGTAGTAGGTGGATCGTAGCTAGGTAGATATAAAATATCCAACTTAACCAAAGAGCTTGATCATAGTCGTATTTTTGCTTTTTATTCATATGTCGAATCATAAAGTTATTAGCTATATTAAATAAATCTTTCTCATCATCTTTATCTAGATGTATCCTAGCGTCATCTCTTAGAAATTCTAGGATATCAGCTAACTCTTTTACAGAAGCCCTTCTCTCTTCTAAAGTCGAACCATACTTTCTGTAGCGATTTACTGCAGAATTTAATCTTGATTTAATATTATTATCACTAGTCTCTAAATTAGCGTCAAATATTGGCTCTAAGCCGATCTCAGGCTTATGAACAATTTCTCCAGTATTAGAAATTTCAAAAGGCTTATTGTACAAACTAAGAATTTTATTAATTCTCTTTCTATATTCATACTGCCCTTGCTCCGCACTAAAAGTATGCCAATGCATACCACAACCAGCATAAAAATGTTCCTCGCCGGCTATGGGCTTAGAGACGACTGTATCCAAGTATTCAATTAAATCAAAAAGGTCTTCTTCACTAAATTTTTCTGTTGTTTCGGGGCAGATAGGCCATAGATGATCTTTTCTAACTAAATATAAAATATCCCGCGCTGGATTCTGAATTTTACCAGATATATCACCGTTATCAGCACAGTAAAAACCAAAAGCCTCAACGAAGAACTCTTCATGTCTTAATTCATGAAATTCTGCTTCAAAAAGTTCACAGATTTTAGATAGAGGGAAACCTCCTAAATTAGGGTTCTTACCTGTTCTTAAAGAGTAGAAATTTTTTACATCTCTGCCATCCAATTGTATCAGATGTAAATTACCCCCTAAATCCTCTAATTTTAAACCGTCATGACGCAAAATCTCGTTCAAACTATTTATTTTTGATTGCCTTCTGTTCTGCTCAGGCCAAAAATGGCTAGACAAGATTTGATTAATAGCTTGATTAAGTTGCGGCGTATCATTTATCTTTCGCCAAGCTTCGTTTGCAAAATCTTTCTTGCTTTCTAAAACGTTAACTATTTCAAAATTACAGCCAAATGAATTAAAAAAATTTATAAGCGGTTTGCTAGTCAGACCAGTATCATAAGTTAGCCTAACAAGATAATCTAATGCACCCTCACCTATCTTCATGCTTAATTCACCCCAAAGTTAGTTTTTAGCTAGTTTAAACTACTATAGCTATATACTCAAATTACATTACGCTACACTAAAAGCAATGAGACTTCACTAATACTACATCCAAAACTACACTCAAACTACATTGACGCTACATCCGCACTACATTTGACTACATCTGAGAGACAAGAAGTCAGCGTATAATGAGGACTAAAAAGGCTGCAATCACCCTATTTATCAGCAATTTACCCCATATCTGCCAAAATGCTCGATGTAGTTTAATGTATTTTTCTACGAATACCTCTCCGTTCCCTCCCTTCCCTCCTGTTCCAAAGTGGTCTTAGTAAGGAATAAGAAAGAATATTGAGAAGGTATATTGAGAATAAAAGATTGAATAAATAAATTGTGAAGAGAGTAATAGCCCAACTACTAACTTCTTAGTAACTAATGAGTACATAGAAACTATTATATAAAAACTATTATATAGGATTAATTCTTTGATACCTAGCATTAGCAATATTACAAGCAACAATTGATCCTTCTTGATCTCTGCACACATGAGCGTAGGTAGTGTGTATAGGTGGCTTAGCTAGGGGTACACCCAAATAAATATAAGACTGCTCCATACAGGCCTTTAGACGCTCGTGGAAGCTTCTTT